>NZ_CP049256.1:3007753-3308529 GCF_011046485.1 Microbacterium sp. 4R-513 | reverse complement strand
CGCGTACTTCGCCGCCTTCTTCGTCGGCCCGCTCTTCTTCGACCCGCTGGGCGCGGTCGGCAGCACCTTCGCCGCGTTCTCGACGATCGCCCTCGCGTTCGTCGTGCGGCCGATCGGCGCGGCGATCTTCGGTCACATGGGCGACCGCCTGGGCCGCCGCGCGACGCTGCTCTGGACGGTCGGCATCATGGGGGTCGCGACGGGGCTCATCGGCGTGCTGCCGACCTACGCGCAGGCCGGATGGCTGGGCGCCGTCCTGCTCATCCTGCTGCGCATCGCGCAGGGACTCTCGCTCGGCGGCGAGTGGGGCGGATCGATCCTCCTCGCGACCGAGCACTCGGGTCCGGTGAAGCGGGCGTTCTACGCCGCGATTCCGCAGCTGGGCTCGCCTGTCGGCTCCATCCTGTCGGCCGCCGTCTTCATCGTCATGACGATCGCGCTGCCGGCCGACCAGCTCGCCGCGTGGGGCTGGCGCATCCCGTTCCTCCTGGCCTTCCCGCTCCTCCTCGTCTCGCTCTACCTGCGCTGGTCGATCGACGAGACGCCCGTCTTCGAGAACGTCGTCGCGACAGGCCGCCGCGACCGCATCCCGTTCCTCACGATGTTCCGGGTGCGTCCCGTCGCGATCCTCATCGCGATCGGCGCGGCGCTGCTCGGCATCGGCTCGTACTCGCTCATGAACACGTACACGATCAACTACGGCGTGGAACGGCTGGGCTTCAGCTTCCAGGACCTCCTCGTCGCCACGACGATCGGCGCTCTCCTGCAGCTCGTCACGATCCCGCTCTTCGGCGCGTGGGCGAGCCGCATCGGCTCCGCGAGGGTCGTCGCGTGGGGTGCCCTCGGCACGCTGCTCATCGCATTCCCGATGTACTGGCTGCTGCAGTTCGCGACGTTCCCTATCCTCGTCGCGACGATGATCATCGGCGGCATCCTCCCGACGATGTCGTGGGCGGCGCTCGGCGGTCTCATGAACGACCTGTTCCCCGACCACTTCCGCTACTCCGCGCTGTCGGTCGCCTATGCCATCGCCGCCACGATCTCGGGCTTCGTACCGCTCGTCACGGTGGCGCTCGGAGATGCGACGGACTTCGCGTGGTGGCATCCTGGCGTCGTGCTCGCGATCCTCTCGGCGGTGACCCTCGTCTCGGCGTGGGCCGCGTCGCGCCGCCGTCCGGAGCCCGAGGAAGGCTGAGTGCCGCGCGCCCGCGGTCCTCTTCCGCCCCGCATCTCGGCTCCCGATCTGCCGCGGCAGCTCGATGACGTGAAAGGGCTCGAACGGCACGCCGACATCATGGGCGCCCGCATCGGAGGCCTCGAGGGAGAGGTGGATGCCTCGCACGCCCGCCTCTCGGAGTGCACGGTGGCCGAGGCATCCGTCTCCCGTCTCGATGTGACCGGCGCGACGCTCACCGATATCGAGCTGTCCGACGTGCGGGCGACCGAGGTCGTCGGCCGCGAGGCCCGATGGCGCAACGTGCTCGTCGCGGGCGGACGGATCGGCACGCTCGACCTCTCGGGAGCCGAGCTCGACAGCGTCGAGCTGCGCGGGGTGCGGGTCGACTACCTATCGCTGCGGGGTGCGACGGCGGGTGACGTGCTGGTCACCGGCTGCACGATCGGCGCCCTCGACCTTCCGCTCGCGACGCTCTCGCGCGCCCGCTTCGAGGGTTCGCGCGCCGACGAGGTCGAGACCGACGGACTGCGCGCCGAGCACGTCGACCTGCGCGGCCTCGAGGCGCTGGCGTTCACGAGGCCAGAGGCGCTGCGCGGCGTAACCCTCTCGCCCCGCCAGGTGGAGCTCTTCGCCTCGGCCTTCGCCGCCGCCCTCGGCATCGACGTCCAGGACTGACGCCCGCCCTCGCTTTCTCGGGCATGGTGCCCTCCCGAGGAGCGGAGGGGATCCGAGGAACGGAGGGCGCCCCGCACGATTTCGCCCTCCCCTCCTGGGTTCTCCTCCGCACGTCCGGAGGAGCGGAGAATGCCGCGGCTGCGGTTACGCGGCGCGGTGGAGTCCCTGGGCCACGGCCCGCATGAGGAGGTCCTGCACCTCGGGCCAGCGATGCACGACCTGGTCGTACCCCACTCGCAGCACGTGATAGCCCGCGAGCATGAGGGCCGCATCGTGCGAGATGTCGCTCGTGCGCTGGACGCCGACATGATGCGCGCCGTCGATCTGGAGGATGAGCCGATCCCCGATCAGGAAGTCGACGCGATGGCCGGCAATCCACGCCTGCGGGATGATCCTGAGCCCCAACCATCGGAGCCGAGGAGGCACGAAAGACTCCAGGCCCGAGTCGGCGAAGGGATTGGCCTCCTCGAGGAGGCGGCGCGCAGTCGCGCTCAGATTCAATCGAGCCAGCGTCGGGCGATCGACCAAGCCCTTCCGCAACGCCGACTCCCAGACCGCGAGCGCTTCATCGTGCGGGACGCATGACGCGGTGAGACAGAGCACGTTCTCCACGGAATCGACCACCGTGTCCGGCGACCGCGGTACGAGAGGGCGGGACCAGTGCACGGCGGTGCCGGCTGGGACGTCGACGCGGCCTTGTGAGGTCCCGGCCGCCACATGGATGCGGTCGGCGCGGAGCACCCACAGGCCGAGCCGCTGGGCCTGTGTCACGCACGTGAGCACGACTCCACCCCGGGCCGCTCGCAGCACGTTGGGGTCGGCATCCGGAACAGCCAGCCACACCCGCCGCACCCGGGTGAGCAGGCGCCCCTGGATGGCGGCGTCGATGACCCACTGGGAGTGGCCCTGCGTGATGGCGGAGGTGCTTCGCATCGCACCACCCGCCGCCCGCACGGCGGCGACGAGGAACTGCACGCGATCTGCCAGAGTCATGCGGCCCATGCTCGCGCCGCTCGAGCCCGCTTGCGCTTCGACGGGCGCCATCCGGGCACTCGCGGGCCGGCGCCCGGGCTGGGGAGGAGCCGCGATCGCCCCACCCCGGCGGGGGGGGGATTCGCGGCAAGGAGGCGGCTCTCGGCATCCCGACCCTCCGCACCCCGGCCGCGCCGCCGAGGAGCGGCGGCGATCCGAGCGAAGGAGGGGCTTTCCTAGGATTCGACCCTCCGCCGGCCGATTCCCCCTCCGCTCGTCGGCCGCCGCGACGCCCGGACAGATACCGCGGACTCGCGCCGAGCGGGGTTGCGTGCGGCCGGTAGAATCGTCGGACATCCCACACTCAGGCACGCTCACACAGTGCCGCACATATCGCCGAGGAGACCCCCATGGCCGATGCGCTCATTCCCGACAAGCCCGCACTCGAGGGTCTCGAAGACAAGTGGGATGCCTCGTGGCGCGAGCGCGGCACGTATCTGTTCGACCGGGCCAAGGCCGCCGAGGTCGGGCGCGCAGGGATCTTCTCGGTCGACACTCCCCCGCCCACCGCATCGGGGAGCCTGCACATCGGGCACGTCTTCAGCTACACGCACACCGACGTGAAGGTGCGCTACGAGCGCATGCGCGGCAAGACGGTGTTCTACCCGATGGGCTGGGATGACAACGGCCTTCCGACCGAGCGTCGGGTGCAGAACTACTACGGCGTTCGGTGCGACCCGAGCCTGCCGTATGTGCCGGACTTCACGCCCCCGTACGAGGGCGGCGACAACAAGAGCAGCAAGGCCGCCGACCAGGTGCCTGTCAGCCGCCGCAACTTCATCGATCTCTGCGAGAAGCTCACGGTGGAGGACGAGAAGCACTTCGAGGCGCTGTGGCGCAAGCTCGGCCTGAGCGTCGACTGGACGCAGACCTACCGCACGATCTCGGACGAGACGATCCGGACGAGCCAGCTCGCATTCCTCCGGAACCTCGAGCGCGGCGAGGCGTACCAGGCGCTCGCACCGACGCTGTGGGACATCGACTTCCGCTCGGCGATCGCACAGGCCGAGCTCGAGGACCGCGAGCAGCCGGCGGCCTACCACCGCGTGGCCTTCCACAAGACCGACGGCTCGGGCGACGTCTTCATCGAGACCACCCGGCCCGAGCTCCTCGCGGCGTGCGTGGCTCTCGTCGCCCACCCGGACGACGAGCGGTACCAGCCGCTCTTCGGCTCGACCGTGCGCACCCCGATCTTCGACGTCGAGGTGCCGGTGCTCCCCCACACGCTCGCTCAGCAGGACAAGGGCTCGGGCATCGCCATGATCTGCACCTTCGGCGACGTGACCGACATCATCTGGTGGCGCGAGCTCGACCTGCCGAATCGCACGATCCTGGGCATGGACGGGCGCGTGCTCGCCGACGCGCCGGACGTGATCGTGACGGATGCCGCGAAGGCGGCGTACGCCGAGCTCGCGGGCAAGACGGTGTTCAGCGCCAAGAAGCGCATGGTCGAGCTGCTGCAGGAGTCGGGCGAGCTCATCGGCGACCCCAAGCCCTTCACGCACCCGGTGAAGTTCTACGAGAAGGGCGATCGGCCGCTTGAGATCGTCTCGACGCGGCAGTGGTACGTCCGCAACGGAGCGCGCGACGCGGCTCTGCGCGACAAGCTCATCGCCCTCGGCCAGGAGATGTCGTGGCATCCCGAGTTCATGCGCGTGCGCTTCGAGAACTGGACCAACGGCCTGACCGGCGACTGGCTCGTCTCGCGCCAGCGGTTCTTCGGCGTGCCGATCCCGGTCTGGTACGGCCTCGACGATAACGGCGAGCGCGACTACGACTCCGTGATCGTGCCGAGCCTCGACCAGCTCCCCGTCGACCCGACGACCGACGTCCCGCCCGGTTACACGGCCGAGCAGCGCGGTGTGCCGGGCGGCTTCGAGGGCGAGAAGGACATCTTCGACACCTGGGCGACCTCATCGCTCACGCCGCAGCTCGCGGGCGGGTGGGAGCGCGACAGCGAGCTGTGGGACCTCGTCGCACCGTTCGACCTGCGCCCCCAGGGTCAGGACATCATCCGGACCTGGCTCTTCTCGACTCTCCTGCGCAGCGCGCTCGAAGACGGTCGCGCGCCGTGGACGGATGCCGCGATCTCGGGCTTCATCGTCGACCCCGACCGCAAGAAGATGTCCAAGTCGAAGGGCAACGTCGTGACGCCCGCCGATATCCTCGAGCAGCACGGGTCGGATGCCGTGCGCTACTGGGCCGCGTCGAGCCGGCTCGGCACGGACGCCGCCTTCGATCCGCAGAACCCGACGCAGATCAAGATCGGCCGCCGCCTCGCGATCAAGGTGCTCAACGCCGCCAAGTTCGTGCTCTCGTTCCCCGTCCCCGAGGGGGCAGAGGTAACGCACGCGCTCGACGCATCGATGCTCGCGACTCTCGACGGCGTGGTGCGCGACGCGACGAAGGCGCTCGAGGCGTACGACCACGCGCGAGCGCTCGAGATCGCCGAGTCGTTCTTCTGGACGTTCTGCGACGACTACCTCGAGCTCGTGAAGGAGCGCGCCTACAACCAGGCCGACGTCGGCCAGGCATCGGCGGCGCTGGCCCTGCGGATCGCGCTCGAGACGCTCCTGCGCCTGTTCGCGCCGGTTCTCGCCTTCGCGGCGGAGGAGGCGTGGTCGTGGTTCCACGACGACTCCGTGCACCTCGCCGAGTGGCCCGAGCCCCTCGGGATCGACGGCGACCCGGCTGTGCTCAACGCCGTCAGCGAGGCTCTCGTCGGCGTGCGGCGGGCGAAGACCGAGGCCAAGGCCTCGCAGAAGACACCCGTGGCCCGCTTGGCGATCGCGGGGCCCGAGGCATCCGTCGCCGCCCTGCGGCTCGCCGAGGGCGATCTGAAGGCCGTCGGACGCATCGCCGAGGTCGAATACGCGGATGCCGAGGCCATCGCGGTCGCCGACATCGAACTTGCACCCGTGGAGGTCTGACAATGCAGCTGGGAACGCGATGGACATCCGGCGACCAGCCGCCGGCCGGGGTCCCCGAGGCTCTCGTACGCGGCGTGCGCGGCGTCGACGACGCGACCCCCAAGGACGAGCTCGGTCAGCCGCGCCCCCGGTGGACGCTGACGTGGCTCGAGGGCCGGCCGATCGCCGAGCTCGACACGGGCGTCATCGTGACGCTCGACGACGACGGCGAGCCGGTCGTGCGGCATGACGACGAGACGAGCTTCGGCGGTCACTGACCCCGGGGTCACTGACCCCGCAGTCACACGGCCCGCGGTTACATGGCCTGCGGTTATATGGCCCGCGGGTCAGACCGCGTGCGGGTCGCCGACCTCGGCGCCGGCTTTGCGCGTGCCCACGACGAGCAGGTGCGCGCCGCAGACCGTCGCGACCAGGATGAACACGCCCGCCGCGACGAACGGCAGCCGGAGTGAGGTCTGCGCGACCCAGCCGCCGAGGAGCGTTGCGATCGAGAACATGCCCCATGTGCAGGTGCGGATGATGCCGAGGACGCGTCCGAAGAGTCGCGCGGGCACGATCTGCTGACGAAGGGCGCCCCACGGCACGTTCCAGACCGAGATCGAGAACGCGCCGAAAGCGTAGGCCGCGCTGGCGGACCAGACCTCGGGCATAACCCCTGTCAGGCCGAGACCGAGGGCCGCGCCGACGTTGGCGCCCAGCATGACCCAGCCTCGTCCGAACTGCTCGACCAGACGCGGGGCGACGAGGGATCCGCCGAGCGCGCCGACGCCGATGCCGGCCGTGACGAAGCCGATCGCGTACGGCTGCACGCCCAGGTCGTCGAGGAAGTACAGGATGGTCGCGGCCTGCGCGAACGAGAGCGCGCTTCCGACGAGTGACGTGTAGATCGTCATCGTGCGCAGGTACTTGTGGTGCCACAGGTATGAGACGGCCTCTCGGGCGCTCGTCTTCGACGGTGCTCGAGGCACCGGCGCGGGAACGGGCTCGGCCACCGGGCCCGCCGTGGCGACGTCGGGGGCCGCGGCATCCGTCACCCTGTCGTCCTCGCGAAGCGGGCGCGCCGCCGAGATCGGCAGCAGCAGCGCGAGCACGATCGGCACGAGGTATCCCGCCGATCCGATCCAGAGCGGCAGCGCGAGCGAGACGGCGAACAGGACGCCCGCGATGGGCTGCGCGATGAACATGTCGATGGTGATCTGCGCCGCCTGCATGCGCCCGTTGGCGCGGTCGAGCTGCGGGCGGGTGACGACCCCCGGGATGACGGCGTTCGTCGCGTTGTCGAAGAGCGTCTCACCGAGGCCGAAGATCAGGGTGCCGAGGAACAGCGCCCAGAGCTCCAAGCCGCCGCTGACGGTGAGGATCGCGAGCCAGAGGGCCACACCCCCGCGGATCCCGTTCGCGATCGCCATGATGATGCGACGGTCGAAGCGGTCGACGATCATGCCTGCGGGGAGGCCGAAGATCAGCCATGGGAGGAAGGCGAGGGCGCCGATCACCGAGATCGCGAGCGGATCACGGGTGAGGGTGGTCGCGATGAGCGGGACGGCCGTGCGGCCGAGGCCGTCGGCGAGGTTGCTGAAGGCGGCGGCGGTCCAGAGCTTTGCGAAGTCGCGGCCGAGCGGGGCCCTGCTTCTCCGCTCGGCCGCAGACGCTTCGGTCTTCTCCACGGTGCCGGTCATCGCGGCATGATCCCGATCGCCGCGAGTGCCTGCGCCTGCGTGCGCGAGGCGTCGTGCTGGATCGCGGCCACCGGAGTCGCGGCGGCACGGCGCTGGACGCGACCGGCGACGAAGGCGTCGAGGGCGGATGCCGTGCGAAGAAGCGCGCGGTCGACCGCGGTCGTGGAGATCTGGTGCGAGGTCATTGCGGTCATGCCTGGTCCTCCAATTCGGGGAGGGGAAAGACGTCGGCGCGGATGGTGACGGGCCGGACGTCGTCCCCGGTCTGGTTGCGGTACTTGTCCACGGCCTCATCGATCAAGGCCATGATGTTGCGGGTGAGCTCGGTGCTCTGCTCGGGGGTGAGACGGGCGGTGGCGGTCGAGACCATGCTCGCCTCCTGCCAGTCGTCCGGTTCCTTGGAAAGCCCGCGGTCGATGAACCGCAGCAGCTGCTCCTGACGGAGCTGGAAGAACTCGCTCATGACGATCTGCGTCGCGGCTCGCCCGGACGGGGTCTTGAGGGCCTCGCCATTGGCGAACGATACGCCGCCGATCGGGCGCTCCCACCAGCGCTCACGCGCCGATCCGCGGCCGTCGACCTCGCGGATGAGGTCGTGCTTCGCGAGGGCTCGGAGGTGGTAGCTCGTCGATCCGCTCGACTCCCCCAGTCGCTCGGCCAGCGAGCTGGCCGTCTGCGGTCCGTACTGGCTGAGGATGTCGTAGATCCGGACGCGCAGCGGGTGCGCGAGGGCTCGAAGAGCGCCGGTGTCGAGGATGCGGTCCTGAGCATGCCGGGCCTCGACGCGTGCGGCTGCCGAGAGCTCCGCTGCCTGCTGTTCGTCCATGAAGACAGAGTAGAGCTTGCAAAGACGTCTTTGCAAGAAGTTCTTTGCAAAGATTCCTAGGTGACCGCCGACGGCCCGATTAGGCTGATCGCATGGCGAACGAGAACCCCCTGCTCACCCCCAGCCCGCTCCCGTATCAGCTGCCCGACTACGCTGCGATCCAGCCGGCGCACTATCTGCCCGCCTTCGAGCAGGCGTTTGCGCAGCATCGCGACGAGATCTCCGCGATCACGCGAGTCCGATCGATGCCGACCTTCGAGAACACGATGGTGCCCCTCGAGGAGAGCGGGCGTCTTCTGGGCGACATCTCGCGGACCTTCTACACCGTCTCGTCCGCCGACGCGACGCCCGAGATCCAGCAGATCGAAGAGCAGCTCGCACCGCTGATGTCGGCGCATCAGGACTCCATCCAGCTCGACGGTCAGCTCTACTGGCGCATCAAGACTCTTCACGAGCAGCTGGACGAGCTCGACCTGGATGCCGAGCAGCGCTACCTGGTGGAGCGGCACTTCCGCGAGATGACGCAGGCCGGTGCAGGCCTCGACGACGACGCGAAGAAGCGGCTCACCGAGATCAACCAGCGCCTCTCGACCCTCACGACGACGTTCGAGAAGAACCTCCTGAACGACACCAACGAGCTGGCCGTGGTGTTCGACGATGCCGCCGATCTCGACGGCCTGCAGGAGGGCGAGCTGTCCGCGGCCGCCCAGGCGGCGGCCGACCGCGGACTCGAGGGCAAGTACCTCGTGACGCTCACGCTCTTCACCGGGCATCCGTATCTGTCGAGCCTCACGAACAGGCAGAGCCGCAAGCGGATCCTGGATGCCTCGCGGGCACGTGGCTCGCGCGGCAACGAGCACGACAATCGCGACGTCCTCCGCGAGATCGTCCGCCTGCGGGCCGAGCGTGCCGCACTCCTCGGATACGCCTCGCACGCGGCATTCGTGACCGCCGACGAGACTGCGGGTTCCCCCGAGGCGGTGCAGGACCTGCTTCGGAGGCTCGCCGCACCGGCCGCCCGCAACGCGCGGCGCGAGCAGGAGGCCCTCCAGGCCATCGTCGACGACGAGGCGGAGCCCTTCCCGCTGGAAGCGCACGACTGGGCGTTCTACACCGAGAAAGTCCGGCAGGCGGAGTACGACCTCGACCGGGCGGCGCTTCGCCCGTGGTTCGAGGCGGAGCGGGTCCTCCGCGACGGTGTGTTCCACGCCGCCACCGAGCTCTATGGCATCACATTCACCGAGCGGTCCGATCTCGGCGCATACCACCCGGACGCCCGCGTCTTCGAGGTGCACAACGCCGACGGCTCGCCGCTCGGACTCTTCGTCCTCGACCTCTACACGCGAGACACCAAGCGCGGCGGCGCGTGGATGAACTCGATCGTCTCGCAGTCCCGGCTGCGCGGCACGAGCCCGGTCGTCGTCAACAACCTGAACGTGCCCAAGCCCGCCCCCGGCAAGCCGACGCTGCTGAGCCTCGATGAGGTCACAACCCTCTTCCACGAGTTCGGGCATGCGCTCCACGGCCTGTTCGCCACGGTGACGTACCCGCACTTCGCCGGCACGAACGTGTTCCGCGACTTCGTGGAGTTCCCGAGCCAGGTGAACGAGATGTGGATCTACTGGCCCGAGGTGCTGGCGAAGTACGCGCGCCACATCGACACCGACGAGCCGCTTCCCGCGGAGGTCGTCGAGAAGCTCGACGCGTCGGAGACGTTCAACCAGGGCTTCGCGACCAGCGAATACCTCGCCGCGTCGTGGATCGATCAGGCATGGCACTCGCTCAGCGCCGCCGAGGCGGCGACCGAGATCGATGTCGCCGAGTTCGAGGCATCCGCTCTCGCCGATATCGGGCTCGACAACCCGGTGGTGCCGACCCGCTACTCCTCCACCTACTTCGCGCACGTGTTCTCCGGCGGCTACAGCGCGGGCTACTACTCGTACATCTGGAGCGAGGTTCTCGACGCCGACACCGTCGAGTGGTTCCGTGAGAACGGCGGGCTCACGCGCGGCAATGGCGACCGGTTCCGCCAGCGTCTTCTCGGCGTCGGCGGGTCCAAGGACCCCCTGGAGGCTTACCGGGACTTCCGTGGACGGGATGCCGAGATCGAGCCCCTTCTCAAGCGTCGCGGGCTCGCCGCCTGACGGTGGGGCGGCCGCTCCGCCGGCCGCCTCTACCCGACCAGGTTCAGCTCGCGCGCGAACGCCCGGACCCGGTCGGCCATCGCCTGTGGCACCTCCGCGACCGCGAAGTGGCCGCCCTCGTCCAGACGCTCGAACACGCGGAGGTCGCGGTAGAACCGGCGGGCGAGGGATTCGGGGTAGTCCCCCTCGTGCTGCTGGATGAAGACCGCGGCCGGGATCTCGACGGGCGGCATCGGCTGCGGCTGGTCGGCGCCCTCGTAGTACGGCCGGAAGGAGGTTCCGATCGACTGGGTCACCCAGTAGATCATCGCCTCGGTCAGTATCCGATCGCGCGAGATGCGACGCTCCACCGACTCCGGCTCGCGCGACGGCGTGTCGCTCCACTCGACGAGCTTCTCGGCGAGCCACGCGGTAAGACCGGCCGGCGAGTCGTTCAGGGCCGCGGCGAGGGTGTCGGGTCGCGTGGCTTGAATGTGGCCGTAGCCCCCGTCGGCCTGATGATCGGCGCGGAGTCGTTCGAAGAATGCGACCTCGGCCGGCTCCCTCAGAGCCGCTCGCTCACCCGTCGACGGGAAATGCGCGTGGGTTGCGATCACGCCGAGCACATGGTCGCCCCGCGTCGCGGCGAGGAGGTCGTTGACGTTCGCCGACACATCCTCGCCGTAGGTGAGGTACCGCTCGTAGCCGAGGACTTCCGTCATCAGCGCGTCCATCGTGTGCGCCAGATTCTCCTCGTTGATCGGACGGTCGGAGTACGGGGTGGAGAACGCGAACCCCGGCAGGCTCGGCACGACGACGTGGAAGTCGGGCAGGAGGTCGGCGAAATCGAGCTGCAGCGCGAAGGTGTGCGGCCAGCCGTGCATGACGAGGAGCGCGGGGGCCGCGGCATCCGTCGCCCTCAGGTGCGCGAAGTGGACCTCGGCACCGTCGATCTCGGCGATGAACTGGGGATGCCCGTTGAGCCAGCGCTCGCGCGCGCGCCAGTCCAGGTCGCGCCAGGAGCCGACCAGGTCGGCGAGGTAAGTCCCCGACATTCCCGACGGAGGGCGTCGGGGCGAGTCCGGAAGCGGCCGGAACCGGTCGAGCCGCTCATGGAGATCGATGAGTTGGGAGTCTGGGACGTGCACGGCGAAGGGCCGGATGCTCATCTGCGAAGACTAAAAGGGACCACCGACACGAGCGCCGCGGCGCGCAGCCCCCATGAGGTCCCGCGTCCGCGCGAACGTCGGCACTTCGATGTTCGCCAGGCCCGAAACCGTGGCGCCGGTCACCGGGTCGTGCCGGCTCACGGCCGTCACGCCGTGGTCCGACCCTGCCAGGACGAAGTCGGCGCCGTCCAGCCAGATTCCGCGCCCGTAGCCGAGGCCGTCGCCCGCGTCGGGGGTCACCTCCTGTGTCGCGAGCGCGAAGATCTCGGGCGACACGATGCGGCCGGACACGAGCGCCTGCCAGAAGGCATGCAGGTCGGCGGCCGTCGAATGCGCGCCGCCGTCACCCGAGCCAACCACGGGCAGTTCGAAGATGTTCGAGCGACCATCGTCCTTGTACCCGGTGGCGGTCCCGGGGGGAAGATGATCCGACCGCGGAAAAACGGATGCCGTCATCCCGGCCGGGTCGAAGACACGTCGGCCCACGAGGTCGGCGAAGGAGAGACCCGAGACGCGTTCGGCGATGACCGCCAGCACCACGTAGCCGCCGTTGCAGTAGGAGAAGCGTTCGCCTGCGGGGAACTTCGTCGGAAAGCCGTCGAGGACCGCGAGGTAGGCGGGCGTCGAGTCGAGCGCCTGGACCGGCACCGTCATCGGCGCGAGCGCGTCGATCTCCTCATCGAGATAGTCGCCGATCCCCGACGTGTGCGTCAGCAGATGGTCGACGGTCACGTCGTCGGCGATGAGCGGCAGGTCATCGCCCAGGATCTGTCTCGCCGGCGTGTCGAGGGCGAGTGCGCCGTCCTGGACGAGCGACAGGACCGAGAGCGCCGTGAAGGTCTTCGTGCCGCTCGCGAGCCCGAAACGCGTAGCCGGGGTGTTGAGCGCGCCGGCCGTGCGGTCCGCGAGGCCGACCGCCCACTCGCCGAGGATGTCGTCGCCGCGCCGGAGGCTCAGGACGCCGGTGAAGCCTTCGAGATCCGGCGTGAATTCCTCCACGGGTCAGACTCCGAACCGATGCGCGGGAGGGTCCGTCAGGGAGCGCCGTCAGGCGCTCTTGCGCTTGTGCCGCAGAACGAGGGTCGGGGCGGCGCCCTCCTCGACGGCAGCGCGCGTCACGATGACCTTGTCGACGTCTTCGGCCGACGGGATCTCGAACATGATCGGCCCGAGGACGTCTTCGAGGATGGCACGCAGCCCGCGGGCGCCGGTCTTGCGCGCGACGGCTAGGTCGGCGATCGCCTCGAGTGCGTCGCGCTCGAACTCGAGCTCCACGCCGTCGAGCTCGAACATGCGCTGGTACTGCTTGACGAGCGCGTTCTTGGGCTCGGTGAGGATCTCCATGAGAGCGTGCTGATCGAGCGGCGAGACCGATGCGACGACGGGGAGCCGACCGATGAACTCGGGGATGAGACCGAACTTGTGAAGGTCTTCCGGCCGCACCTCGCTGAAGAGATCGAGGTCCTGGCCCTTGTCGTGAAGCGGGGCGCCGAAGCCGATGCCGTGCTTGCCAACGCGGGTCGACACGATGTCTTCGAGTCCTGCGAAGGCCCCGGCGACGATGAACAGGACGTTCGTCGTGTCGATCTGGATGAACTCCTGATGCGGGTGCTTCCGGCCGCCCTGCGGCGGCACCGACGCGACCGTGCCCTCGAGGATCTTGAGGAGCGCCTGCTGCACGCCTTCGCCGGAGACGTCGCGCGTGATCGACGGATTCTCGGCCTTGCGGGCGATCTTGTCGACCTCGTCGATGTAGATGATGCCGGTCTCGGCGCGCTTGGTGTCGAAATCGGCGGCCTGGATGAGCTTGAGGAGGATGTTCTCGACGTCTTCGCCGACGTAGCCGGCCTCGGTGAGCGCGGTCGCGTCCGCGACGGCGAAGGGCACGTTGAGGCGCTTCGCCAGTGTCTGCGCGAGGTACGTCTTGCCGCAGCCCGTGGGGCCGATGAGCAGGATATTGCTCTTGGCGATCTCGACCTCGTCGGCGCGCTGCTCGGCGGGCTGGAGCGTGCCGTGCGCGCGGATCCGCTTGTAGTGGTTGTAGACGGCGACCGACAGGGCGCGCTTGGCCGGCTCCTGGCCGACGACGTACTCCTCTAGGAACGCGAAGATCTCACGCGGCTTCGGCAGGTCGAAGTCCGACACGACACCGGCGCCCTGCTCCGCGGCGCGCTCTTCGATGATCTCGTTGCAGAGCTCTACGCACTCATCGCAGATGTAGACGCCCGGGCCCGCAATGAGCTGCTGGACCTGCTTCTGGCTCTTTCCGCAGAAGGAGCACTTGAACAGGTCGGCGCTCTCACCGATGCGGGCCATGTGGCTCTCCTCCTTGCGCGCCGGCCGTCTGCCGGCTGATGTCGAGCCTAACCGTTGCAGTCGACAAGCGGCGGGATTGCGACGCCCAATGTGGAGGCGGAATCCGGCCGTTCCGCTGCGAGCGGAACGGATGCGCACGAAGAAGCCCCGCCGCCCCTGAGATCGGGACGGCGGGGCTTCATCGGCGAAGGCTACTTGGTCAGAGCCGCGGGGATGCGCTTGCGGGTCGTCAGGACCTGGTCGACCAGACCGTAGCTGACCGCCTCCTCGGCGGACAGGATCTTGTCGCGATCGATGTCCTTATTGACCTCTTCCGCGGTCTTGTTCGAGTGCCGCGCGAGCGTCTCCTCGAGCCATGTCCGCATGCGCATGATCTCGGCGGCCTGGATCTCGATGTCCGACGCCTGGCCGTGACCCGCCTCACCCATCGCGGGCTGGTGGATCAGGATCCGGGCGTTCGGCAGGGCGAGGCGCTTGCCCGGCGCGCCGGCGGCGAGCAGCACCGCCGCGGCCGATGCCGCCTGGCCGAGGACGACCGTCTGGATCTGCGGCGACACGTACTGCATCGTGTCGTAGATCGCAGTCATGGCCGTGAACGAGCCGCCGGGCGAGTTGATGTACATGATGATGTCGCGGTCGGGGTCCTGGCTCTCGAGCACGAGGAGCTGGGCCATGACGTCGTCGGCGGACGCGTCGTCGACCTGCACGCCGAGGAAGATGACGCGGTCCTCGAAGAGCTTGTTGTAGGGGTCCTGGCGCTTGTAGCCGTACGCCGTGCGCTCCTCGAACTGGGGCAGCACGTAGCGGCTGCTGGGAACCTGCAGTCCCTGCGGACCGGGGATGCCGAAGGTCGGGGTGTTCATTCGGGTTCTCTCTCTTTCGCCGCAGGTCTCAGGCAGCAGTTCCGCCGCCGCCGATGACGTCGGCTGCGGACTCGCGGATGTGGTCGACGAAGCCGTACTCGAGCGCCTCCTGGGCGGTGAACCAGCGGTCCCGGTCGCCGTCGGCGTTGATCTGCTCGACGGACTTGCCCGTCTGCGCCGCGGTGATCTCGGCGAGGCGCTTCTTCATGTCGAGGATGAGCTGCGCCTGCGTCTGGATGTCGCTCGCCGTGCCGCCGAAGCCGCCGTGCGGCTGGTGCAGCAGCACTCGCGCATTGGGCGTGATATAGCGCTTGCCCTTCGTGCCCGCCGTCAGCAGCAGCTGGCCCATCGAGGCAGCCATTCCGATCCCGACCGTCACGATGTCGTTCGGCACGAACTGCATCGTGTCGTAGATCGCCATGCCCGCGGTGATCGAGCCGCCGGGCGAGTTGACGTAGAGGTAGATGTCCTTCTCCGAGTCCTCGGCGGCGAGGAGGAGGATCTTCGCGCAGATCTCGTTGGCGTTGTCATCGCGCACCTCCGAGCCCAGCCAGATGATGCGGTCCTTCAGCAGCCTGTCGAAGACGCTCGTCGCGACAAGGGGTTCGGCCATGTTCACTCCTGTTTCGGGTGGTCGTGCCAATGAATCTACCGGCGCACTCCAGACGACCCGCCCGTGTTCGCCCTGGGCAGAGAAGGGGCGCGCCTAGGCCAGTTCGCGTGCGTACCCGGCCACGGACCGGGTGTAGCGGGGCAGGTGCGGCGCGAGCGCCTGAAGGGCGACGGATGCCCCGTGCACGGCCTCCCCCGCAGTGACGAGGGCGAGCGCGTAGAAGGCGGCGACGGCGTCGTGAAGCGGGCCGCCGGCCCCCTTCTCGTACTCCTGACGCAGGAGCGCCAGGCTCTCGTCGATCTTGCCGAGGTTGCGGATGGTGCTCGCGAGCTGGATGACGGCCTGCACCCGGCGCTCCTCGTCGAGCCCTGAAACCAGGGCGGCCCGGTACAGCGGCTCCGCCTCGGTATCCCGCCCGGCCGAATCCCGCGCCCCTGCGCGCTCGAAGAGCGCCACCGCATCGTCGGGGCGCTCCTCGGCCAGCGCGTCGATCATCTCGATGCGCTCTTCGTCGCCGACCTCGGCCGCCCAGGCGGCTGCCATGCGCTCTTCCCAGTCCATCCCGTCTCCTCCTCGGACGACGAAGGGGGTGGATGCCGCGGCACCCACCCCCTCCTGTCGATCGCTGTCGCGACCTTGATTACTTCTTCTTGGCAGTCTTCTTCGCAGGCTTCTCTTCGGCCTCTTCGGCTGCGATGATCTCGTCGGCCTCGGCCGCGGCATCCA
Source organism: Microbacterium sp. 4R-513 (assembly GCF_011046485.1). NCBI lineage: Bacteria > Bacillati > Actinomycetota > Actinomycetes > Micrococcales > Microbacteriaceae > Microbacterium > Microbacterium sp. 4R-513. The sequence goes on along the minus strand of NZ_CP049256.1, from coordinate 3,292,400 downwards.
CAAGCTCCTCGGCCTCTTCGACGACCTCGTCCTCAGCGGCGGTCTCGTCGTCGACGGCGACGAAGCCCGTCAGGTCGACGGGAGCGCCGTTGGAGTCGACGACCGAGACCTTGCCCAGCGCGACCGCGAGGGCCTTGTTGCGGGCGACCTCGCCGACGATCGCGGGAAGCTGGTTGTTCTGCTGCAGGGCGTCGACGAAGTCCTGCGGGGCCATGCCGTACTGCGCGGCCGACTGCACGAGGTACTGCGTGAGCTCGTCCTGCGAGACCTGGACCTCGAACTTCTCGGCGATCGCATCGAGGAGCATCTGCGTGCGGAACTGCTTCTCGCTCGCCTCGGTCACCTCGGCGCGGTGCACGTCGTCCTCCAGACGGCCCTCGCCCTCGAGGTGGTTGTGCACCTCGTCCTCGACGAGCTGCGCCGGCACGGGGATCTCGACCTGCTCGAGGAGCTGCTCGACGAGCTTGTCGCGCGCCGCAGAGCCCTGCGTGAAGACCGACTGCTGGCCGACGCGCTCCTTGAGGCTGTCGCGCAGCTCGGCGATCGTGTCGAACTCGCTCGCGATCTGGGCGAAGTCGTCATCGGCCTCGGGGAGCTCGCGCTCCTTGACGGCGTTGACCGTGACCGAGACCTCGGCCTCTTCGCCGGCGTGGTCGCCGCCGACCAGCTTCGAGCGGAACGTCGTGTCCTCGCCCGCAGTGAGCGAGTCGATGGCCTCGTCGATGCCCTCGAGGAGCTCGCCGGAGCCGACCTCGTACGACACGCCCTCGGCCCGGTCGATCTCGTCGCCGTCGATCGTGGCGACCAGGTCGAGCTCGACGAAGTCACCGGTCGTGGCGGGGCGGTCGACCGTGACGAGCGTGCCGAAGCGGCCGCGGAGGCGGTCGAGCTCCTCGTCGATGGCGGCCTCGTCGACCTCGGCCGCGTCGACCGTGATCGTGGTGCCCTCGAAGTCGGGGAGGTCGAATTCGGGGCGGACGTCCACCTCGACCTCGACCTCGAGGTCGCCCGAGAAGTCCTTCTCGTTCGGCCACTCGGTGACCTCGGCGCTCGGACGGCCGAGCACGCGCAGCTCCTGGGCCTGGACGGCCTCGCGGTAGAACGTGTCGAGGCCCTCGCTCACGGCGTGCTCGAGCACGGCGGTGCGACCGATGCGCTGATCGATGATGGGCGCCGGGACCTTGCCCTTGCGGAAGCCGGGGATCTGGACGTCCTGAGCGATGTGCTCGTAGGCGTGCTTGATGCTCGGCTTCAGCTCGTCGGGGCTGACCGTGATGTGCAGCTTGACCCGTGTGGGGCTGAGCTTCTCGACGGTGCTGTTGACCATGCCGTTTCGTTCTCCTCGTGTGGACCGCGCGCGTGCGCGGCTGCTGAAGGTCTGGTGTTTCGAGTTCGAGAGGCCGTGACGTCGGGGCGACAGGATTTGAACCTGCGGCCTCCCGCTCCCAAAGCGGGCGCTCTACCAAGCTGAGCTACGCCCCGGGCGGGTGCACACGCATGCGCGCGCCGAACGGCCCCGAGAAGTCTAGCCGACGCGCAAGGGGGTCACCTGTGCGGGGCGATTCGCACCCTCGCGGTGTTGACAGTGCTCGCCCGCGGATGGCACGTTCCCCTCAGGCATGCGAAGGGGTGTCAGCCATGACGACAGGATCGAGCACAGCGCCGAACTTCGAGCACCGGCGGCGGATGCATCCCCGCCGTCCGCAGACGACGCTCGCCGAGCGCTGGACGCTCGTCGACGGGATCGACGTCTTCTACCGCGAGTCCGTGAACCCGCCCGACGCGCCTGTCATGATGCACGTCCACGGCTTCGGACTCTCGGGGCGATACCTCCTCCCGACGGCCGAGAAGCTCGCGGACGAGTTCCACACCCTCGTGCCCGATCTGCCGGGGTTCGGCCGCAGCGGCAAGGCGCCGGACCAGCTGGACGTCCCCGATCTCGCCCGCGCCGCGGCGCGCTTCCTCGACGACCGGGGCATCGAGAAGGTGACCCTGGTCGGCAACTCGATGGGGTGCCCCGTCATCTGCGAGTTCGCCTATCACTACCCCGAGCGGCTGGAGCGGGCCGTGCTGGTCTCGCCGGCCGGCGGTGTCCACAATCAGCCCCTCCGCCGCGCCGTCGCGCAGCTCGCGAAGGACGGCGGCCGCGAGCCCCGGAAGATGGTCGGCGTCGCGACGCCCGACTACCTGCGCTTCGGCGTGCCGAGCACCTTCAAGATGTTCCGGGCGCTCACCCAGTACCCCTCGCTCGAGCGCCTCCTGAGCATGCACGTGCCCACGCTGGTCGTTCTCGGCGACCGCGATCCCCTCCTCCCGAAGGCGGCGCGGATCCAGGAGATCGCGTCGCTGACCGACAACCACGTGCTGGTCGTCTCGATGGAGTCGGCCGCCCACGCGATCAACTTCAGCCACCCCGACGAGCTGGCGCACGTGATCCGCCTCTTCATGGAGGACAAGCCCATCCGCGACCACGCAGAAGGCAACAAGCACACCCGGATCGTCGAGGTCCACCGGGGGACGCTGCATCCCGAGCCGAAGCCCGAGTGAGTCGCACACGTCCGGGCATTTGGAGGGGATGACGGGAATCGAACCCGCACCATCAGTTTGGAAGACTGAGGCTCTACCATTGAGCTACATCCCCGGAGCGCGCCGAGGCGCACCGGACGAGTCTAATACACGCGATCAGCCGCGCCACGCAGGCCTCAGGTCAGGTCGGTCCGGAACATCGCCCTGAGCTCCCGCCGGATCCTCTGGCGGATCGCCGTCCCCCGCACGACGCGCAGTCGAACCAGGTGGGCCGTGAGGACGACGGCGGCGAGCAGCGTCAGGGCGATGGGGAGCATCATCCCGACAAGGACGCCCCACGTCTGCGTGCCGCTCTCGCCCCACATGACGGCCAGGAAGACGGCGACGACGGCGAACACGAAGGCCGTCGTGCTCAGGGCGACGGTGGCGGCCGTCTCGCCGCGGCGGGATGAATAGGTCTTGGCGCGACGCGACATGCGGCGCCCCCTAACTGCACTGCGGGTTCGCGAGGGGAACCGTCACGGTACGCCGCGTCGCCTGTGGTCGCGCAAGGGGTTGCGGATCGCGGTCCTATGCGCTTCCCAGGCCCTCCAGCACGGCGGTGAAGGACTCGGGCAGCACGACGTTGCCCGGCGCGCCGCGGAAGAAGCCCGCGACCTGCTCGGGACGGTAGCCGGCGATCCCGCAGCCAACCTCGGTCACGAGGAACCGGAGTTCAGGGTGCTCTGCCGCGAACGCGAGGAACCGGGCCGCCTGCTCCTCGAACACGCGGAGCCCGGACATCGTGTCGATGCCGTACGACTGCCCCTGCAGGCCCTCGGACTGACCCCAGATCGCCCCGAACCGGTCGTACGCGAAGCGCGCCGCTCCCCCGCCGTGCGCGCCGGAGGCGTTCGAGCCGAAGACGAAGACCTCGTCCGGGCGGAGGGATTCGATGCGCACGTCACGCCTCCAGCGGCGCTGCGCCGGCATGGGTCGAGAGGTGGGCACGGTACGTCTCGGCGTTGCGGAGGATGCCGGCCCGCTCCTCGTCGGTGAGCTCGCGCCGGACCTTCGCCGGAACGCCGGCGACGAGCGATCCCGGCGGGATGACCGTGCCCTCGAGCACGACGGCGCCGCCGGCGACGAGGCATCCGTCCCCGATCACCGCCCCCGAGAGCACGACGCTCCCCATCCCGATGAGCGAGCCGTCGCCGATCGTGCAGCCGTGGACGACCGCGTTGTGTCCGACCGACACGTTCTCGCCGATGACGGTCGGATGCCCCGCATCGACGTGGACCGACACGTTGTCCTGCAGGTTGCTGCCGGCGCCGACGCGGATGGCATCGCTGTCAGCGCGCAAGACGGCGTTGTACCAGACGCTGGCGCCCTCACCGAGTGCGACGTCGCCGATCACGCGGGCCCCCGCGGCGACGAACGCCGAGGCGTCGATCGACGGGGAGCGGCCGGCGAGGACGAGGACGGAGGCATCGGCGTCGATGGTCATGCCCCGAGATTACGGGAGGGGAACGAGCCAGGTGAGCCCAGCCTTCGCTTCCTTGCGGAATGCATCGCGCTGAGTAGCGTTGAACCCGGACGACGAGAACCCGTCCAGACGGAGGCGTGCGATATGACCAAGATCCAGACCACCCCAGCCACGGCTGCCGACCCCGAGGTCGCAGCCGGATCGGCCCAGTTCCTCACCCCGATCGCCCTCGGGCTTCAGGCCCTCGCCGTCAACGGCAAGCAGGCGCACTGGAATGTCCGCGGTGCCAACTTCATCGCCATCCACGAGCTCCTCGACACGATCGTCGTGCACGCGCAGGACGGTGCTGACCAGGCCGCGGAGCGCATCGTCGCCCTCGGCCTTCCCATCGACGCGCGTCTCGGAACCGTCGCCGAGAAGACCCGCCCGACAACGCTCTCGGCCGGCTTCTCGCAGTGGGAGGACACGATCCGTGCCGTCATCTCGGACATGGATGTCGTGATCGCCGACGTGCAGGCCGCCATCGACGGTCTCGACGAGATCGACCTCACGAGCCAGGACATCGCGATCGGCATCAAGGAGAGCATCGAGAAGGACCGCTGGTTCCTCTTCGCTCACCTGGCCGAATAGGCGCCGTCAGCACGACGAAGCCCCCGGAGAGATCCGGGGGCTTCGTCGACTGCGCATTCAGTGCTGCAGGAAGGCGAGCACGGCGAGCACCCGTCGGTGCTCGGTCGCCGAGTCCTCGAGGCCGAGCTTGAGGAAGATCGAGCTGATGTTCTTCTCGACCGCTCCGACGCCGATGAAGAGGCGCTCCGCGATCGCGGAGTTGCTCCGCCCCTCGGCCATGAGTTCGAGCACATCCCGCTCCCGCGGAGTGAGCCTCGACAGCGGGTCGGGACGTGCCGCGAGCAGCCCGCGCACGACGAGCGGGTCGAGCACCGTCCCGCCGTCGTAGACGCGTTCCACGGCATCGGTGAACTCGTCGAGCGAGGTCACGCGGTCCTTGAGCAGATAGCCGATGCCGCCTTCGCCGCCCGCCAGCAGCTCGCGCGCATAGACGCCCTCGACGTACTGACTGAGCACCAGGATGCCGAGGCGCGGCAGCGCCGCGCGAAGGGCGATCGCGGCACGGATGCCCTCGTCCTTGAACGCCGGGGGGAGCCGCACGTCGAGCACCGCGACGTCGGCCGAGGCATCTCGAACCCGATCGACGACATCGTCGACGTCGCCCCACGCGCCTGCCGGCACGTAGCCCGCCTCATCGAAGAGGCGGACCAGTCCCTCGCGCAGGAGCACGGAGTCCTCGACGAGGACGACGCGAAGCGGCCGGGTCACCCCGTCAGGATAGGCGGTCGTCACGGCGCGGCCGGGGTCGTCGCGAGCGGGATGTGCACTCCGATGCGGGTGGGTCCGCCGACGGGCGACGAGAGCTCCAGGTCGCCGCGCAGGCCGCGCACCCGGCCACGCAGACCTTCCAGGCCGTGCCCGGCACGGAACTGCGCACCGCCTCGGCCGTCATCGACGAGCCAGACATCGAGCAAAGGCGTATCGCCGGCGGCCGGCTGCGCGATCCAGGCGCGGAGCGTCGCGCCCGTCGCCGCCGAGTGCTTGACGGCGTTGGTGAGCAGCTCGGCGACGACGAAGTAGACGGTCCGGGCGACTTCTGGGCTGACGGCGACGTCGAGTGCCGGGTCGAGCTCGGCGCGTACCGGGATGCTGCTGGCGAGCGACAGCGCCTCGAGGGCGGCGCGGAGACCGCGGTCCTGCAGGAGCGGCGGTGCGACGCCGGCGGACAGGGCTCGGAGCTCGTCGAGGGCGGCAGCGGCATGCCCGCGCGCCTCGCGCGCGAGCTCGGCTGCGGCATCCGTGTCTCCTGCCGCCGCGCGCCGTTCGAGCGACGCGAGATCCATCTGGAGGCGCACGAGCCGCTGCTGCGGTCCGTCGTGGATGTCGCGCTCGAGGCGCCGCAGCGCCTGGTCCTCGGCTTGCACGGCGGCGGTGCGCGCCGCGGACTCGGCACGGACCTCGGCGGCGAGCGCGTCGGAGTCCCAACGACCGAGCATGCCGCGGGCGATCGCGTGGTGCGCGCGGGCGAGCCCGCCCAGCACCCAGGGCATCGTGAAGGTGAAGAGAATGCCGGCCAGGAGGTAGAGCGCGACCTCGACCGCCCACGACGACCAGCCACCGAAGAGCCAGGGCACGGCCTCCGCGACGTACGAACCCCACTCCCCGCCGTCACCGCGCGGGATGAACAGCCCCCAGAACCAGTACGTCAGACCGCCGAAGCCGATGCTGAGCCACGCGACGGTGAGCGCGAACGAGATCGTGCTCACGACGGGGCTGACGATCATGCCGTGCAGGAGGTACACCCAGTAGTGCGCATTGCGCAGCGGACGGCTGAACGTCGCCCAGAAGCCCGTGCGCTCGTCGTCGTCGCGATTCCATTCCGGCTCCGTGATGGCGGGGAGGCCGGTGAGCTGCAGCAGGAAGCGGTCTGCCACGCCGAAGCCACGGGCTACGAGCAGGGTCAGCACGATGAGCGGCAGCCCGATCACAAGGATGAGAAGTCCGACGCCCGTCCAGAAGAGGCTCGCGAGCACGCTGAGCGATGTCATGGCCAGCGCGAACACGACGAGCAGATAGACGGCGCTGCCGGGCGTGCGCTTCCAGAGTTCTCCGTAGCCGCGCCAGAAGGGCGGCGTGATGGCGGGAGCGGCGGGGATGGCTGTGGTGCTCATGGGTCCTCCAGGTTCTCCCCCAGCATCCCGGTTCCGCGGTCGCCGCGGCATCCGCTCGCCTCCCCGATCGAGAGGGGGGACAACCCCCCGATCAGCCGAGGTGCGTGAGGCGCCCGCCGAGCAGAGTGGCAGTCACACGCATCGCGCGCAGCGCCCCTTCATCGCTCGCGAGCGGGTTCGTCTCGCACACCACGAGGTCGGCGGGCGAACCCGGCGCGATGACCGCGGGCGCATCGGAGCCGCCGTGCGTCGACGCGGCGAGAGCGACCGCTGCGCTGAGGGCCTGCTCGGGATGCCACGGCTCTCGGCCGTCGCGGGTGCGGAAGACCGCCGCCGCCATCGCCGCCCACGGGTCGAGCGCCGTCACGGGAGCGTCGGAGCCGAGGAGCAGGTTCGCTCCCGTCGCGGCGAAGGCCGCGAGGGGGTACGGGAGGGCCGTCTGGCCGGCCCAGATCGTGTCGGTGAGGTCGCGATCGTCGATCGCGTGCTCGGGCTGGACGCTCGCGCCGACCCCCAGCCGGCCGAAGCGCGGGATGTCGGCGTGCGCGACGAGCTGAGCGTGCTCGATCGTCCCCGTCGCCTGTGTCACGGCGTATGCGTCGAGCGCGTGCGAATTGGCGACATCGCCGATCGCGTGGATCGCGCACGACAGTCCGCCGGCCGTCGCGGCTGTCATGAGCTCGACGAGGGTCTCGGGCGCCACCGTCAGGATGCCGTGGTTGCGGGGGTCGCCCGGGTAGGCGTGCGAGCACGCGGCGGTCCGGGTGCCGAGCGAACCGTCGGTGATGACCTTGAGGGACCCCACTCGGGCGAGATCGGATGCCGCTCCGCGCGCGACATCGCCCGTCTGCAGTCCCTCGGCCAGCGCCCGCGACAGGTGGTCGGGGTAGATGCCGAACTCGACGCGGAGCACGTCGAGGCCGTCGCGGGTGCGCCGGGCCCACGCCTCCTCGTTCCATGCCATGTCGAGATCGACGAGCCCGACGATCCCGCGGGCCGCGGCATCCGTCGCCATCCGGCGGATCAGCCGATCGCCCGTGACGTCGTCTACGGCGTTGAGCCGGCGCGAGATCTCGAAGGCGGGCTCTTCGCGGAGGAGGCCGGTGTCGGACCCGAATCCTTCGCGCCGCAGGGCGGCGCTGTTGAGCCACACGCTGTGCACATCTGCGTTGATGAGGTACGTCGGCGTCTCGCCGGTCGCCGCGTCGAGGAGCGCGAGCGTGGGCTCGTCGGCCCAGAAGGCGTCGCGGAAGCCGGTGCCGACGCGCCGGTCGTCGACGATCGGCGCCTGGCCCATGAGCGCCGCGGCGTGGGCGGCCGACGTCGCGTGCCCGAGAGGAACACGCTGGACGACGAGCGCCCACTGCATCGTGTGCACGTGGTGGTCCCAGAGCCCGGGGATGAGCCATCCGCCTCCCCCGTCGAGCACCTGACCGCGCTCTCGCAAAGCGCCGCGAGGTGCGATGTCGGAGAGAAGGCCGTCTTCGATGAAGACGTCGAACGGCCCCTCGTCGGGCAGCAGCTCGCTGCCAGGCCCGACGATGCGGACGTCGGTGATACTGGCGACGGAATCGCCGACCGCCGTCACTCCGCGCTCCGCAGCGCGGCGTGCGCGCGGCGCATCTCGTCGGCGAGGGCGGGATTCGCATACCCGCCGTCGCCGCTCAGCTCAGCGATGATCGTGTCGACGACCTCGGCCGACTTGTTCTGGCTGAGCTTGCGCTTAGCGACCACGCGCGTCGGCGTCAGACGGAAGCCGACGGTCCCCCTCTCCAGCCGCTCCACGTAGGCGGGGTCGTTCGGCGGCTCCCACAGCAGCCGGGGCTGCGGCATCCGCGCCTCGAAGCGAGCCACGAGGCGGTCCAGCACCCGCAGGTTCTCCTCCGGGGTCAGCACCTCCGGGATGCCGGAGAGGTGCGCCGAGACGAAATTCCAGGTCGGCACATTCGCGGCGTCGCCGTACCAGCCCGGCGAGATGTAGCCGTGCGGACCCTGGACGACGACGAGCAGCTCGCGCTCCCCGAGGCCGTGGATCATGTCGTCGGGCTTGCCGACGTGGCCGACGATCGTGAGGTCGTCTCGGTCCTCATCGAGGATGACGGCGTAGTGCGAGGCGACGAGTCCGTCGTCGGTCGAGCTCACGAGCGTCATCCACGGATTGCGGTCGATGAGGCGTCGCAGCTCGGCGACGTCGGTCATCGCGAAGCTCGGGTTCTGGCGCATGGATCCAGATTAGAAGGCGGATGCCGCGGCCGCCGCCCGTCGGCTCATGCCTGGCAGTACGGGCACCAGTACAGCTTGCGGGAGCCCATCTCCTCGAGGAGGATCGCGGTCCCGCAGACTCGGCAGGGCAGGCCCTGCCGGCGGTAGACCCAGTGCCGATCTTCGCGATTGGCCATCGCGGCACGCCAACGCTCCGGGTCGAGATCGTCCATCGTCATCATCTGGCCGGTCTCGACGCCGATGGCGAGCAGACCGACCCAGTCGCGCCAGATCGCCCGCACCACGTCTTCGGGCACCTCGCGCCCGGGAGTGTGGGGGTTGAGGCGCGCACGGTAGAGGAGCTCGGCGCGATAGACGTTGCCGATGCCGCTGACGACCGACTGATCCATGAGCAGCAGCCCGATCGGCGTCGGCTTGCGTCGCACGACCGATGTGAAGCGCTCCTCCCCCTCGGCGATGTCGTCGACGAGCGGGTCGGGGCCGAGCTTCGCGATCGTCGCGGCGACCTCGTCGGGCGACTGGATCTGACACGCGGTCGGACCGCGCAGGTCGGCGCACGTGACGTCCGTCAGAAGCCGCAGGCGGACCTGACCGACGACGGGTGGCGGCCATTCCCCGTCCTCCTCGGGAAGACCCGTCGTCTGCTCCGACATGCGCACGTGCACGCGGGCGCGACGCGGCGCCCCGATCGAGGTGAGCGAGTTCTCGCCCGCGCTGTCGAGGACCGGCTCGTCGTCGTCCAGGATCGTCCCGCGCTGGTTGGTCTGCCCCATCCGCCCGTTCGCCGAGGCGATCGTCGGGTCGGCGACGACCTCGCCGGCGAAGTCCCACGCCCCGTACATGCCGAGGTGGACGCGCAGCCACGTGTCGCCCTCGAACCCGAGGAACATCTGCTTGCCGACTGCCCGGACCGCCTCCGCGACACGGCCGTCGAGCAGCTCTGCGCCCTCGGCGAAGCGGCCCTGGGGGCTCGACGCGCGCACGGCGCGCCCGACGATGTTGCGATCGAACTGTCGTGCGATCCGGTGGACGGAATGGCCCTCGGGCATCAGCCTGCTTCGGGGTCCATCGCGTCGGCGGACTCGCCGCCGGTCGGTGCGCTCAGGGCACCACCGGCACGCGGGTCGGGCACCAGGCTGCCGTCCCTCTCGAAGTCGGCGATCTGGTGGATGCGACGGATGTGGCGCTCCTCGTTCGAGAACGGCGTCGCGATGAAGCGGTCGATGAATGAGGCCGCCTCCTCGAACGTGTGCTGACGGGCGCCGATCGCGATGACGTTGGCGTCGTTGTGCTCGCGCGCGAGCTCGGCGGTCGCGATGCTCCACACCAGCGCCGCACGAACGCCCTCGACCTTGTTCGCGGCGATCTGCTCGCCGTTGCCCGAACCGCCGAACACGACGCCGAGGGACTGCATCCCCGCCGCCTGATCGCGCACGACCGCCTGGGCGGCGCGGATGCAGAACGCGGGGTAGTCGTCGAGGGGCTCGTAGTCGAGGGGACCGTGGTCGACGACATCGTGTCCCGCCCCAGCCAGGTGGTGCTGCAGCTGGGTCGAGAACTCGAGGCCGGCGTGATCGGTCGCGATGTGGATGCGCATGGGCCAATCCTAGGGACGCGGAAGGAGGGCGGTTCGGCCGGAGGTCAGGGCGCGATGCCCGCGGCGGCCGGCTTGAAGCCCGCCCGGATGTTCTCGCAGCAGCCGGGACGGCAGACGTCGAACCACGGACCGAGGTCGGTCTCGTGCGGGCGGTCGGAAGTCGGAGCCCCATTGACGCGCTCCAGCACCAGGTCGACCAGTCCCTTGACGAACGCGGGGTCGACGCCCGGGGTGGGCGTCCGCACGGCCTTGATGCCGGCTTCCTGAGCGGCCTCCATCGCCTCGGTGTCGAGGTCCCAGAGCACCTCCATGTGGTCGCTCACGAAGCCGAGCGGGACGATGGCGATGGCCTCGATCCCCTTCGCCGGCAGTCCTTCGATGACGTCGTTGATGTCGGGCTCGAGCCACGGCTGCGACGGCGGCCCCGACCGCGACTGGTAGACGAGCTCCCAGCCGACCCGGCCGGCGGCGGGCTCCTCGGCTGCGAGGTCCGACATGATCCGCTCCGCGACCGCGAGGTGCTGCGTGGCGTAGGCGCCGCCGTCCCCCCACTCGACGTCGCGCGGACCGGAGCGGCGTGCGTCGTCCATGGGCACGCTGTGCGTCGAGAAGAGAACGCGGACCGCCTCGGGCGCGATCCCCTGCGACAGGTAGCCCGTGACGGCGTCCCGCACGCCTTCCGCGAACGGAGTGACGAATCCCGGGTGATCGAAGAACTGCCGCACTTTGTCGATCGTGACGGTGCCGGCGAGCTCCGTCTCGGTGAGCACGCGCGCGAAGTCCTCGCGGTACTGACGGCAGCTCGAGAAGGAGCTGTAGGCGCTCGTGGCGATGGCGATGAGCTTCGTACGACCGGATGCCGCGGCATCCGTCACCGCCTCATCCAGGTACGGCGCCCAGTTGCGGTTGCCCCAGTAGACGGGCAGATCGATCCCCCGGCGGGCCAGCTCGTCCTCGAGCGCCGCCTTGAGCGCCCGGTTCTGCTCGTTGATGGGGCTCACGCCGCCGAAGTGGCGGTAGTGATGCGCGACCTCTTCGAGCCGCTCGTCGGGGATGCCGCGACCGCGCGTGACGTTGCGCAGGAAGGGGATGACGTCGTCCTGTCCCTCGGGTCCGCCGAAGCTCGCGAGCAGGATCGCGTCGTATGCGACCGGCGTCTCGATGTGCGGCTCACCGGACGAAGCCTCGGGGGAGGCGAACGGGACGAGACCCTTTTGGCTCGTGCTGTCGGGTTGCTGAATCTCGTGCGCGTCGACCACCGGACCATCCTGTCACCGGCAGGCGGGGGCAGGGTCCACATGGCTCCATCGCGAGACACCTCCTGGCATAGGCTGGGACGGTTGTCGCCGGAGCCAGCAGCATCCGTGCGAGGCGTCCATCCCCCATCACAAACGGGAGCAGAGCGAAGTGCCTGGAGAGAACCTCACCCGCGTCGAGGCGCAGGAGCGCCGCGCGATCATCGACCCCTCGGGGTCCGGGATCTCGTACGAGATCAGCCTGAATCTGACGCAGGGCGACGAGATCTTCGGATCCCGCACCGTCGTGCGCTTCCCCGCGACGGAGGGCGCGTCGACGTTCATCGACCTGATCGCGCAGAGCGTGCGCGAGATCACGCTGAACGGCCGCTCGATCGACCCCGCGACGGCCTTCGCCGATTCGCGCATCGCTCTCGACGACCTTGCGGCCGACAACGAGCTCGTGGTCGACGCCGACGCCCTCTACACCAACACGGGCGAGGGCCTGCACCGCTTCGTCGACCCGGTCGACGGCGAGGTCTACCTGTACTCGCAGTTCGAGGTGCCCGACTCTCGCCGCGTCTTCGCGGTGTTCGAGCAGCCCGACATCAAGGGGACGTTCCAGTTCACCGTCACGGCTCCTGAGCCGTGGAAGGTCGTCAGCAACTCCCCCACGCCCGAGCCGAAGAAGCACGGCGACGGGTCCGCGACCTGGACCTTCGCGCCCACGCCCAAGATCTCGTCGTACATCACGGCGCTCATCGCGGGACCGTACGAGGTCACGACGTCCGAGCTGACCAGCGCGTCGGGCCGCGTCATCCCGCTCGGCGTGTACGCCCGCAAGAGCCTCTGGCCCTACATGGACGCCGAGTACGTCTTCGAGACGACGCGAAAGGGCTTCGCGTACTACGAGGCGAAGTTCGACTACCCCTACCCGTTCGAGAAGTACGACCAGCTCTTCGTCCCCGAGTTCAACGCGGGCGCCATGGAGAACGCAGGCGCCGTCACCTTCACCGAGACGTACGTCTTCCGCAGCAAGGTGACGGATGCCGTCAAGGAGCGTCGTGTCGTCACGATCCTCCACGAGCTCGCCCACATGTGGTTCGGCGACCTCGTGACGATGAAGTGGTGGAACGACCTCTGGCTCAACGAGTCGTTCGCCGAATGGGCGTCGACGATCGCCACTGCCGAGGCCACCGAGTGGACCGAGGCGTGGACGACGTTCAACGCGATGGAGAAGACCTGGGCCTACCGCCAGGACCAGCTCCCCTCGACGCACCCCGTCGTCGCGACGATCAACGACCTGGAGGACGTGCAGGTCAACTTCGACGGCATCACCTACGCCAAGGGTGGATCGGTGCTCAAGCAGCTCGCCGCATGGGTCGGCGTGGAGGCCTTCTTCGCCGGCGTGGCCGCCTACTTCAAGAAGCACGAGTTCTCGAACACCGAGCTCTCCGACCTGCTGGCCGAGCTCGAGACGACGAGCGGCCGCGAGCTCGCGACGTGGTCGAAGAAGTGGCTTGAGACGGCAGGGGTCAACACGCTCTCACCCGAGATCACGACCGATGTCGACGGCCGCATCACGCGCTTCGCGGTCGTGCAGACCGCCCCCGCCGACTATCCGACCATCCGCCCGCACCGCCTCGGCGTCGGCTTCTACAGCCTGCAGGGCGACGCGCTCGTGCGGGTGCACCGCGTCGAGCTCGATGTGGACGGCGACCTCACCGAAGTGCCCGAGCTCAAGGGCGTCGAGCGTCCCGACCTGGTGCTCCTCAACGACGAAGACCTCGCCTACGCGAAGATCCGGCTCGACGAGCGCTCCCTGTCGACGGCGATCGAGCACCTCGCCAAGATCAGCGACCCGCTCGCGCGCTCGCTCGTGTGGGGCGCCGCGTGGGACCAGACGCGCGATGCCGAGGCCTCCCCGAGCGACTACATCGACCTGGTGCTGCGCAACATCGGCGCCGAGACCGAGTCGACCACCGTGCGGACCACGCTCGGGCAGCTTCAGCTCGCCGCCAACTCGTACGTCGCCCCCGAGAAGCGGTCGGCGTCCCGCGAGAAGGTCGCGAACGCGCTCTGGGACCTCGCGCAGGCCGCCGAGCCGGGCAGCGACAGCCAGCTTCAGCTCGTGACGGCCTTCGCCAGCGCCGCCTCGACGTCGGCGCAGTGGGAGAAGGTCCGCCAGGTGCGCGACGGCGAGATCTCGTTCGACGGCCTCGAGATCGACACCGACCTCTCATGGCAGCTGCTCGTGTCGCTCGCCGCGGGCGGAGTCGCGACCGAGGCGCAGATCGATGAGGCCCTCGCGGCCGACAACACCGCGAAGGGCGGCGAGTTCGCGGCCCAGGCGAAGGCGGCGATCCCGACGGCGGACGCGAAGAAGGCGGCATGGGCGTCGCTCATCGACAGCGACGACCTGCCCAACACCATCGTCCGTGCCGCCGCTGCCGGCTTAACGCACCCCGCGAGCGTCGAGCAGCTCGGGGCGTTCGTGGGCCCGTACTTCGACATGCTGCTGCCCATCTGGGACTCGCGCACCTACCAGATCGCGCAGTACCTCATCGTCGGCCTCTATCCCGCCGCCCTCGCGAACGTGCAGTTGCGCGATGCGACCCGCGCCTGGCTCGCGGCCCACGCCGATGCCGCCCCGGCCCTGCGCCGTCTCGTCAACGAGAACCTCGCGGGCACCGAGCGCGCGCTGGCCGTGCAGGAGCGCGACGCGCGCTGAGCGATGACGGATGCCTCGCCCCGCGCCGGGGCGAGGCATCCGTCGTCTGCACAGGCATTCAGGGGGGCGGTGAGGCGCCGCCGAATAGGATCGAGTCGATGCAGATGACTAGCGCGGACGGTGGTGGCGGGATCGCTCCGATCAACTGGGAAGAGCTCTGGGCGGGGATGCCGGCCTTCTTCACGAACGCCGGGCTGACGCTGCTCTCGATCCTCGGGATCATCCTCGGCGCGATGCTGCTCGCCTGGATCATGCGCAGCGTGATCGACCGGATCGTGGGCCGGATCGTCCGCGGCGCCAAGTCGAAGGCCAACGTCGACGACACTCAGGCGCTCGACCGGTCCCCCATCGCACAGGTGCGTCTCGTGCAGCGGACGCGGACGCTCGGCTCGATCCTCACGAACATCGTCAACGTCACGATCGTCATCGTTGCGATCATCCTGATCGTCTACCGGATCAACAGCGAGATCATCGGCTCGTTCACGCTCCTCACGGCGGCGATCGGCGCCGGCCTCGGCTTCGGCGCGCAGAACATCGTCAAGGACGTCCTCAACGGCATCTTCATCGTCGCCGAGGACCAGATCGGCATCGGCGACGTCGTCGACCTCGGGCTCGCGACCGGCATCGTCGAGTATGTGAGCGTGCGCGTGACGAACGTGCGCGACGTCAACGGCACCCTCTGGTACGTGCGCAACGGCGAGATCACCCGCATCGGCAACATGTCGATGGGCTGGTCGCGCGTCATCGTCGACCTTGCCGTCCCCGTCGATGCCGACATCGACGAGGTCGAGGACGCCATGCTCGACGCGGCGAAGGGGCTGCGCAACGAGCCCAAGTGGCGCAGTCGCATCCTCGAGACGCCGGAGGTCTGGGGCCTCGAGTCGGTGTCGGGCGATGCTGTCGTCATCCGTCTCGTCATGAAGACCCGCCCGAACGCCAAGGACGACGTTGCGCGGGAGCTGCGCATGCGCCTGAAGAACGCGATCGACGAGCTCGGTCTCACGCTCCCCCAGCTCACCTCGATCACGCTCACCGGACTCGACGCGGCGCAGAGCGTGCGCGGCGCCAACCCGCCGAAGACCCGCCCGACCCCCGTGACGAAAGTCCCCGAGAAGCCGGTCTGGAAGCCCAAGAAGCCGCGGGCCAAGCGTCACGACGACGCCGCCGACCGTCCCGACGGAGAGCCGACACCATGACCGAGCAGCACCCCACGCCTTCCTCCGACCCCCAGGCGACGGATGCCTCGCCCCTGACCTTCTACGAGGAGATCGGCGGCCGCGAGACCTTCGTGCGCCTCGTCGACACGTTCTATCGCGGTGTCGCCGAGGACGAGGTGCTCAAGCCCATGTATCCCGAGGAGGACCTCGGCCCGGCTCAGGTGCGTCTGACGATGTTCCTGGAGCAGTACTGGGGCGGACCCACGACGTACAGCGAGCAGCGCGGTCACCCGCGACTGCGGATGCGGCACGCGCCGTACCACGTCAACCCCGACGCGCGGGACCGCTGGCTCTCGCACATGCGCGCCGCCGTCGACGCGCTGGAGCTCCCACCGCTCCACGAGGCCACTCTCTGGGACTACCTGCAGCGGGCCGCGCATGCGATGGTCAACACGTTCGAGCCGACCGGCATCGGTCCGGCAGCCGGCGGGCGCGCGGCATCCTCCCTTCCTGTCACGGCTCAGCAGCCCGATACCCGCACCACCTGACGCGAACCCGCACGACACGACGACGAAGGAGTCGCCATGCCCCCCGCCACCACTCAGAATCACTCCGCCGACGTCCTCGTCGTGGGATGGGGCCTCTCCGGTCTCGTCGCGGCGAGCGAGGCCGCCGCAGCCGGCAAGAGGGTCGTCATCGTCGACCAGGAGCCTCGCTCGAACCTCGGCGGCCAGGCGTGGTGGTCGTTCGGCGGGCTGTTCTTCGTAGACTCCCCCGAGCAGCGCCGCATGGGCATCAAGGACTCGCTCGACCTGGCCCGCCAGGACTGGTTCGGCACCGCGGGATTCGACCGGGACGAGGATGCCTGGCCCCGGCGCTGGGCCGAGGCCTACCTGCAGTTCGCGGCCGGCGAGAAGCGGTCATGGCTTCGCGAGAAGGGCGTCGGGTTCTTCCCTGTCGTCGGATGGGCTGAGCGCGGCGGCTACGGCGCCACCGGCCCCGGCAACTCGGTGCCGCGCTTCCACATCACGTGGGGCACGGGGCCGGGGATCGTGGCGCCCTTCGCCGCAGCGGTGGAGGCGGGCGAGGCGGCGGGCCGGATCACCATCCTCCCGCGTCACCGCGTGACCTCGCTCACGACCGCGGGCGGTGCCGTCACGGGCGCATCCGGGACGATCCTCGCGCCGTCGGGCTCGGTCCGCGGCGCGGTCAGCTCACGCGAGGTCGTCGGCGACTTCGACGTGACCGCCTCGGCAACGATCGTCTCGTCAGGCGGCATCGGCGGCAACCACGACCTGGTGCGCGCGATGTGGCCGGCTCGGCTCGGCACCGCTCCCGCCACGATGGTGACGGGGGTGCCGGCTTACGTCGACGGGTCGATGCTGCCCGTCGCCGAGGCATCCGGAGCCCGCGTGATCAACGGCGACCGCATGTGGCACTACGTCGAGGGACTGCAGAACTGGGATCCGGTGTGGCCGGGCCACGGCATCCGGATCCTCCCCGGACCCTCGTCCCTCTGGCTCGATGCGACCGGCAACCGGCTGCCCGTGCCGCTCTACCCCGGGTTCGACACGCTCGGGACCCTCGCGCACCTGCGTGCGACGGGCCACGACCACTCGTGGTTCGTGCTGTCGCACAGGATCATCGAGAAGGAGTTCACGCTGTCGGGCAGCGAGCAGAACCCCGACCTCACGGGCAAGGACGTCCCGCTCCTCGTCCGCTCGCGCCTCGGCAAGGGCGCGGCGGGCCCCGTGCAGGCGTTCATGGACAAGGGCGCGGACTTCGTCGTGCGCGACAACCTTCCCGACCTCATCGCCGGGATGAAGGCCCTTCCGGGCGGCGACGTGCTCGACGGTGATCGCGTGCGGATGGAGCTCGAGGCCCGCGACCGGGAGATCGAGAACGACTTCACGAAGGATGCGCAGATCGCGATGCTGCGCTCCGCCCGGGCGTATCGCGGGGACAGGCTCATCCGGACAGCCGCCCCGCACCGCATCCTCGACCCGGCGGCCGGCCCGCTGATCGCGGTCAAGCTCCACGTCCTCACGCGCAAGTCGCTCGGCGGGATCGAGACCGATCTGTCCGGTCGCGCGTTGGCGGCCTCGGGCGACCCCGTTCCGGGCCTCTACGCGGCGGGCGAGGCGAGCGGATTCGGCGGCGGCGGTGTGCACGGCTATCGCGCACTCGAGGGCACCTTCATCGGCGGATGCCTCTTCTCGGGCCGCATCGCCGGCCGGGCCGCGGCATCGGTCGTCTGAGCCGCATTCCCGAGGTCGCGGCTTACAGCCACCTTCTCGCGCGGAAGACGAGGTACAGCACGACCGCCGACGCGAGCATGAGGAGCAGGGCGAAGAGGAAGCCGCCGCCCCAAGAGGTGCCCGGCATCGCGCGGAAGTTCATGCCGTAGATCGCCGCAACGAGCGACGGGGCGAAGATGATCGCGGCCCACCCCGAGATCTTCTTCGCCTGCTCGCTCTGCGCGAGGCTCGTCTCGGTGAGGGTGCGCATCTCGTCGTTCTGCTGCTGCGCCACGAGGGTCGAGTGCGTCATGAGCGCGTTGGAGAGGGTCTGGCGGAACTCGTCCGCCTTCTCCGTGATGGAGATCACGTGGTCGAGCACATCCCGGAAGGAACGGCGCAGCTCGAGGGCGTGCGGGTCGTCGGCGTCGCCGCTCTCGAGGTCCTCGCGAAGCGTCGTGATGATCTTCACGAGCGGGCGGATGGCGCGCTGGAGCTCCATGACCTCCCCTGCGAGACCGTAGATGCGCTTGGCTACCGCCCGGTCGCCGGAGAAGAGCTGGAATTCGATCTCGTCGATGTCGTTCTCGAGACCGGCGACGACCGGCTCATACTCGTCGACGACCTGGTCGACGATGGCGTACAGCACGCCGAGCGGTCCGCGTTGGAGCAGGTCGGGGGCGCTCTCGAGCCGAGCACGGACCTTAGCGAGATCGGGCGACTCGGCGTGCCGGATGGCGATCACGAAGTTCGGTCCGACGAAGACGTGCACCTCGCCGAACTCGACGGACTCGTCGGCGTCGATATACCGCGCGGGTCGCAGGACGACGAATCTCGTCTCCCCGTAGCGGTCGAGCTTGGCCCTTTGATGACCCGTGAGCGCATCCTCGACCGCGAGCTCGTGAAGGCCGAACTCGGCGGCGGCCGTCCCGAGCTCCTCCTCCGTCGGCCGATAGAGGCCGATCCAGGCGAATCCACCCGCGAGGTCGAGGGCGTGCAGCGTGCCGGCCAGGCTCGCGGGGCTCGCCACGCGGCGGCCGTCGACGTAGATGGCGTCGTCGATCAAGGTCACGGCGTCAGTCTTGCACCCGCGACCCGGCGGAGTGGCGCTTGAGCGCGTTCCGCGCCCGCTATGTTCAGCTAGGCGCCCGTGCCGGTCTCTCGCACGGGGGTGAGGCCCGAGCGCACGGGACCGCGGACGAGCACGTGGCCGCGCCGCAGGCTCACTCGCGTCCAGGCCGAGGTGCGGCGGACCGCGGCCTCCTCCTCGCCGACGATGAAGCCGAGCGTGAAGGCGGCGAAGGCCGTGCCGAGCGGCAACCCGCCGAGGGCCTCGTCTGGTGCGCCCCAGACGCTCGCCCGGACGGTCCGCACGACGTCCTCGCCGGGGTCGGCGGGCATCGCCTCGGCGACGGCCGCGATGCCGTACTGCGCCCTGGCGGCGAGGACGGATGCCTCGATCCCCCCGGCCGGCTCCCACCCGCCCCGCGGCGGCGCGATCCCCGCCCACGCGGGCGACTGCGCGACGTCGGGAAGGACAACAGCCGACCGGTCGTCGTCGGCGAGAACGAGAAGCGTGGGGTCGACGACGAGGTCGCAGACGAGCTCGGGATCGACGGGGAGGGCGCGGAGGGCGAGGATCGTCGGCGTCGTGTCGAACAGGCCGCGCGGGGCGAGTGGTGCCGACGTCATGGCCAGTGTGCCGTTGGCGGCCTGCAGGCGGACGCCGCTGTCACCGAGCCGCGCGGTGCGGCCGGCGAAGGTGAGGGCGTCGGCCGCGGCCTCGGGATCGGAGAAGAGAAGGCGCTGCGACATCCGCCCTAAACTACCAAGCGGTGCGGAAGCCGCCGCCCCCCGGCCGCCTGGAGGACGACGTGACCGACGCCGCGGAGCCGCAAGAGAAGCCGCGGGACGCCGATCCGGTCGCCGCGCTGCTTTCGGTGCTCGACCTGGCCGATTCCGACGCGCGCACGACCGAGGACATCTTCACCGGCGTCTCGCAGCCCATGCCCCTCGGCCGTGTCTACGGCGGGCAGGTCCTCGCGCAGTCGATCGTGGCCGCCGACCGGACGATTCCGGAGGGGCGTGTCGTCCACTCGATGCACGGGTATTTCCTCCGGCCCGGCGACTCCTCCAAGGGGATCACGTTCGCGGTGGATCGCATCCACGACGGCCGCTCCTTCTCCACGCGGCGGACGCAGGCGTTCCAGGAGGGCGTGCCGATCTTCTCGATGATCTCGTCGTTCCAGGATGAGGATCCCGGCATCGAGCACCAGCAGGCGGTTCCCGAAGGCATCCCTCTCCCGGATGAGCTGCCTGACGTCGAGGACCACCTCACGGGGCTGCATCCGATGACGAAGCGCCTGTTCCTGGACCGACCGGTCGACGTGCGCCACGTGCCCTCGCCGATCTACGTGACGGTCGAGGGTGATCGGGTGCCTCGGCAGGCGGTGTGGATGCGAACCCGCAGTCCGCTGCCGGATGACGATGCCGTCCACCGCGCCGCGCTGGCCTATCTCAGCGACCTGACCATCCAGGAGTCGATCCTGCGCGCCCACGGCGTGGCCTGGGCGACGCCGGGGCTCAAGGTCGCGAGCCTCGACCACGCGATGTGGTGGCACCGGCCTGGGCGCGTGGACGACTGGCTGCTGTATGTGCAGGAGTCACCGAGCGCTCGCGGGGGGCGCGGGCTCGCGACGGGGCGGATCTATTCGCGCGACGGCGTGCTGATCGCGAGCGTCGCGCAGGAGATCACGGTCCGCGTCCCGTCCTGAGGGGTGCTCAGCGCCGGTGCGCGTAGTTGATCGGCTCGCCCTGGTAGGGCGTCCACGCGGCGCGCTCCTCGGGCGTCAGCCGCAACGGCCGGCCGGATGCGGCATCCACCTTCACGACGACCGTCGTGGCGCGCGCGTATACGGTCTGACGTCCGTCGGCATCGGCCATCTCGCGGGGGCTGCACACCTCGTAGCAGACCTCGATGCTGGACCCGCCGAGCTTGCCGAACCACATCTGCACGTCGAGGGGGAAGCGCTGGTACGGCACCGGGGCGAGGTACTCGATCTCCTGCCGCGCGATGAGGGTGAGTACCCCGCTGTGCAGACCGGAATCGAGCACCGCGGTCGGCGGCGCGGTCTCCCCCGGGTCGGGCTGCCAGAAAGCGCGCACGCGCGCCTCTTCGAGCAGCTTGAGCATCGACGTGTTGTTGACGTGGTTGAACGCGTCGAGGTCGCCCCACCGGAGCGGGATCGGGATGTGGAGGCGGCGCCCTTCCGGCGTCGCCTCCACGGTCGCGATCGGCTGGTCAGTCACGCGTGATCCTCACTGCGCTCGTCGACACGCTGCAGTCGCCAGGGAATCCGAGCGAGCTCGGCTGCCCTGGCTCAATCGCGCGTCAGCTTGCGATAGGTCGAACGGTGGGGCTTGGCGGCGTCGGGGCCGAGGCGCTGGATCTTGTTCTCCTCGTAGGCCTCGAAGTTCCCCTCGAACCAGTACCACTGGTCGGGGTTCTCGTCGGTGCCCTCGTAGGCGAGGATGTGCGTCGCGATCCGGTCGAGGAACCACCGGTCGTGCGTGATGACGACGGCGCAGCCGGGGAACTCGAGAAGCGCGTTCTCGAGGGACTGGAGCGTCTCGACGTCGAGGTCGTTCGTCGGCTCGTCCAGAAGGAGCAGGTTGCCGCCCTCCTTGAGCGTGAGCGCGAGGTTGAGACGGTTGCGCTCACCACCCGAGAGGACGCCGGCCTTCTTCTGCTGGTCCGGCCCCTTGAACCCGAACTTGGATACGTAGGCGCGCGAGGGGATCTCGGTCTTGCCGACGGTGATGATGTCGAGGCCGTCCGAGACGACCTCCCACAGCGTCTTGTTCGGATCGATGTTGGAGCGCGACTGGTCGACGTAGCTGATCTTGACGGTCTCGCCGATCTTGAGCACCCCGCCGTCGAGCGGCTCGAGACCGACGATCGTCTTGAACAGCGTGGTCTTGCCCACACCGTTCGGGCCGATGACGCCGACGATTCCGTTCGGCGGGAGCGTGAAGCTCAGACCGTCGATGAGCGATCGACCGTCGAAGCCCTTCTGCAGCTTCTTCGCGTCGATGACAACACTGCCCAGACGCGGCCCCGGCGGGATGCTGATCTCCTCGAAGTCCAGCTTGCGCGTGCGGTCGGCCTCCGCGGCCATCTCCTCGTACCGGGCGAGGCGCGCCTTCGACTTCGCCTGCCGGCCCTTCTGGTTCGAGCGCACCCAGTCGAGCTCCTCCGCGAGGCGCTTGGCGAGCTTCGCGTCCTTCTTGCCCTGGATGGCGAGCCGCTCGGCCTTCTTCTCGAGGTAGGTCGAGTAGTTGCCCTCGTACCCGATGAGCCGGCCGCGGTCGACCTCCGCGATCCACTCCGCGACGTTGTCGAGGAAGTACCGGTCGTGCGTGATGGCGATCACGGCGCCGGGGTACTTCTGAAGGTGCTGCTCGAGCCAGAGCACACTCTCGGCGTCGAGGTGGTTCGTCGGCTCATCGAGGAGCAGGAGGTCGGGCTTCTGCAGGAGCAGCTTCGTGAGTGCGACGCGGCGCTTCTCACCACCGGAGAGGGGTGCGATCTCGGCATCGCCGGGCGGAGTGCGAAGAGCGTCCATCGCCTGCTCGAGCTGAGAATCGAGGTCCCACGCGTCAGCCGCGTCGATCTCCTCCTGCAGCTGGCCCATCTCCGCGAGCAGCGCGTCGAAGTCGGCGTCGGGGTCGGACATGAGCCCGGAGATCTCGTTGAACCGGTCGACCTTCGCCTTGATGGCGATCCCGTCCTGGATGTTCTCGAGGACGGTCTTGGACTCGTCGAGCTCCGGCTCCTGCATGAGGATGCCGACGCTGAACCCCGGCGAGAGCTTGGCCTCGCCGTTCGACGGCTGGTCGAGCCCGGCCATGATCTTCAGAATCGTCGACTTTCCGGCGCCGTTCGGACCGACCATGCCGATCTTGGCACCGGGGAGGAAGGCCATCGTGACGTCATCGAGAATGAGCTTGTCGCCCACTGCCTTGCGGGCGCGGACCATGGAGTAGATGTACTCAGCCATAACCTGTCCAGTCTAGGGGCGGGCCGGGAGGCGCTTCCCGCGAGGGATGCCGCGACCCGCCACGCGCCGGGGCTTGCCGCGGCCCGGCGCGAGCTGCATCACCAGTCGATGGGCCGGGTCTGTCCGATGAGACAGCTGCCCTCACCGACGACCGGGAGCACTGTCGTGACGGGCTCGCCGGTCGCCGGCCCCACCTGTCCGACCAGGCACTCGCCCGCCCACAGAACCGAGAACTGGATGCTCTCCGCCGGATTGCCCACCGTGGACTCGTCGTTCGTCACCTGCATCGCGCCCTTGTCGAAGCCCGCGGTCGCCAGGGCGTCGATATATGCGCGACCTGACGCCCTGTCCGGACCGGCCCAGACGGCTGCGACGATCGACGTGAAGTAAGCAAGGTTGTCGCTCGCGCTCCCGTCGGGCCGCAGCACGAGGGCCGGGGCCGCAGTCGCGGATGCCGAAGCCGTACCCGATGGGGAGGGCGCAGGCAGTGACGCCGTCGCGGACGCACTCGGCGTGTCGGGGGGGCCGGCCGCGCAGCCCGTGAGAACCGCGAGGCAGAGCGCCGCGGTCGCCAGGGCGCCGGAGCGCCGAGTGATCGCCGCCCGCCGGGGGGTCGGATGAGAGCGGCGAAGCACGCGACGAGTCTAGGCGGCGCGGCCACGGCGTCCGCCGTGAGCCTCAGAAGGGCGTGTCGGCGTCGGTCGGCGCTCCGTCGGCTGCGTTCCGGCCGCCTGCACCGACCAGCGCGAGCTCCTTTCGCTCGACGGGCGAGGGTTCGACGTCGGCGGCACGCTGCGGCTCGGGGGACGGACCTGCTCCGGGTACGGCCCACTCCCCCGCCGCCGACGCCGGTGCCCAGTCGGTGTCCACCGCGGGGGCACCGGAGGGGGAGGGACGAGGCATCCTTCTCGAAACGCGTGGTGCCGAACAGGAGGTCGTGGCCGATCGCCTCGACGTCGATCTCCGCGCTCGTGCCCTTCTTCGCGCCCGACTCCCACTCCCGCAGGCGCAGGCGCCCGGTGAGGATCACCCGGTCGCCTTTGCGCAGCGAGTGGAAGGCGTGCTCAGCGAGCGCCCGGAACGCCGAGACGGTGTACCAGTTCGTGTGCGAGTCGACCCAGGAACCGGTGTTGCGGTCGTAGCGGCGCTGGCCGCTGGCGACGCGGAATGTCGTGATGGCGACGCCGGCCGGCGTGCGCTTGTGCTCCGGCTCGGTGGCGACGTTGCCCGTGATGGTGATGGTGTCGGTCATTGTGCTTCCTCTCTTCGTGCGGATGTCTCCCGCGGATGCTGCGCCGGCGCTCGAGTGCCCGTCGAACGCCGGCGCTCCCATCAGCATCTCGAGGGCGCGGACGACGGGAAGCGCCGCAGAGCACGCCGGTGGATCGATCAGAGACGTCGGTGGGTGTGGAGGAGAAGCCGTTGACGCTTCGAAGAGTCGGTGCGGTGGGAATGTCGGAGGTCGCACATATGTTCGATCAAGAGAGGAGACCTCATGACTGCACTCACAGACCTCGCACCCTCGTCGCCACCTGCTCTCCGCGCCGGCACCCCGGTCAGTCTCGCCCGCGTCGCCCCATCCCTCTGGCGCGTGATCGACACACAGGGGCGGGTCATCGGCCACCTCCAGGCCTTCGCCGAGATGGGCGGCGTGCGCTACCGAGCGCGTCGCTTCCACGTCGCGTCGCGGGTGTTCCGAGAGCTCGGAGAGTTCTGGTCGGCAGACGACGCGATCGACTGCCTGCGATTCGCTCGCTGACTACACGACGGCTTCGAGCTGGTCGACGACGGTCACCGGAGCGCCGCTGCGCACCCGCGGCCATGCCTCGCTGAGGATGTCGGCCGCGGTGCGCAGCTCATCGAGCGACGCCGTGAACGGGACGCGAAGATGGCGATCGTGGCCGCCGTCGACCGCGAAGCGCGATCCGGCCGACAGGAGCAGTCCCCGGCTCCGCACATCCATGACGAGCGCCGAGCTCAGCGGCGCGTCGAGTCCGATCCAGAGCGCTACACCTCCGGGGGGGCGTCGGCACGGACCACTCGGGGAGCCCGGTGCGAAGAGCGTCGATGAGCGTGTCCCGCCCGGCGCGCAGGAGGTGGGAACGCTGGGCGACGACTTCCCCGAACCGCGGCAGAAGAGCAGCCGCCACCGCTTGCTCGAATTCGGGTGTACCGAGGTCCTGCGTCGACCGAGCCGCCACCAGCCGGCGGATGAGGTCGGACTGCGCACGGATCCAGCCGACCCGCAGGCCACCCCACACGGTCTTGCCGAGCGATCCCAGTCGCACGACCGAACCGGGCTCTCCGTGGAGGAAGGCCGGCGCGATCCAGCCGCGGTCGATGTCGAGGTCTGCCGTCGTCTCGTCGAGGACGAGCACGGTCCCTGCGCGCTCGGCGGCCGCCAGGATGACGGATCGATCCTCGGGTGTCATGGAGCGCCCCGTGGGGTTCTGGAAATCCGGCATGAGGTAGGCGACGACCGGCAGGGTGCGGGCGAACGCCTGCTCGGCGCGGTCGAGATCCCATCCGTCCGCTGTCGTCACGGGCACCCCGACCGGCCGAGCGCCGGCTCGACGGAAGGCATCGGCGGCGTGCGGATAGGTGGGGGTCTCGATCAGGACGCGATCCCCCCGACCCAGCAGCACCGAGGCGAGCAGATGGATCGCGGATTGAGCACCCGTCGTAACCAGGACCTCGCCGGCATCGGTCGGGATGCCCCGACGCGTGTACTGGTCGGCGATCGCGGCGCGGAGGTCGTGCCGGCCGAGGACGTCGTAGCCGACGCGCGACACGAGCGCGGCCGCCTGGCCCGCGACCTCGGCGATGACACCTGCGAGGCCCGGCCAGGACGGCGGGCTCGCCTGCTGCAGGTCGATCGCGCCGTCCGGAGTGGCGACTCTGCCGGGATCGCGACGTCGAAGCGGGAGGGTCTCGCTGCCGGAACC
Source organism: Microbacterium sp. 4R-513 (assembly GCF_011046485.1). Lineage (NCBI taxonomy): Bacteria > Bacillati > Actinomycetota > Actinomycetes > Micrococcales > Microbacteriaceae > Microbacterium > Microbacterium sp. 4R-513. The sequence continues at coordinate 3,266,483 of NZ_CP049256.1, read as the reverse complement.
TCGCACGCTGGCGATGTGGCCCGTCTCGCGGAGGCTGCGGTATGCCGCAGCCACCGTGCTCCGGCTCACCTGGAGCGCGGCTGCCAGCTCTCGCTCCGCGGGCAATGCCGTGCGCGGCGCAAGGCGGTTGTCGAGGCAGAGCAACCGGATGCCGTCGGCCAGCGCCTCGTACGCGGGCTCCCGCGTACGCCATCCGCCGAGCGTCGCGGTGAGTGCGCGCGCCGACACCCTCGAGTCCATGGGGCCAGCATAGGGGAATTGGACTGCAGGTGTCAGTCCAATCGTGCGATTGGATGGTGGCATGACACGTCGCGTCCTTCAGCTGCTCGTCGGCCTGGTCCTCTACGGCATCGGGTGCGCGCTGACTGTCGAAGCCGGCCTCGGAGTGGATCCGTGGACGGTATTCGCTGAGGGCGTCTCCATCCACACGGGCATCGGGATCGGGTGGATGACGAGCATCATCGGGTTCCTGGTGCTTCTGCTGTGGATCCCCCTCCGCCAGAAGCCCGGGATCGGCACGATCGCGAACATCGTGCTCGTGGGGACGAGCATGCAGTTCGCCCTCTCGGTCATCCCGCCGATGAGCGGGGTCGCAGCTCAGTTCGCCGCGCTCTTCGGAGGCATCCTTCTCGTGGCGGTCGCGTCCGGCCTCTACATCGGCGCGCACTTCGGCCCGGGGCCGCGCGACGGGCTCATGACCGGCATGCACAGCCGCCTGGGCTGGCCGATCTTCGCATGCCGAGCGCTGGTGGAGCTGTCCGTGCTGTTCGTGGGATGGCTGCTCGGGGGAACCGTGGGCGTGGGCACTGTGCTGTTCGCGGTGCTCATCGGCCCGCTCGTGCACCTCGCGCTTCCGCTGCTCGACACACGGCGCGGAACGACGGTCCGCGCCACGTCCGCCGCGCCGGAACCTCAGACGGCGGAGTGACCGCATCGATCGGCACGTCGATCAGACGACACGCCGGATTCGATCCGCTTGCCGAACCCCAGTGCGAGGGGCGCTCGGTGCGGCTCGCCTCCCGCTGGAGGCTCAGTGCTCGCGGAACTCGGGCCAGTCGGAACCCGGCTTCATGTGCGCGTGCAGGGCGTTCTTCGCGACATCCATCGACGGATAGGTGCCGATCGGAGCATCCGCTCCCGCCATCTTCACGGCGTAGGCGCTCCCGCCGGTCTTCTCGATCGTGCCAACCGCCCCCGCAGGTCCGAATGCCACCCACAGGCGCCGCGTCTGCGTCTCGCTCATGATGCAACCCCTTCGACGTCGTCGTCCTCTCGGCGTCCCCGACGCTACGCCGCACCTACCGTGTCTGCCAGGCATTGACAGGCAGTTCTCGGAAACTGCGTGCGCATCGCGGCTCCCGGTTTCCGCTCGCTCGGCGCGGGCCGGTAGCCTGATACTCACCTTCCCTCCGTAGCTCAGGGGACAGAGCGAGCGGTTTCTACCCGCCAGGTCGGGGGTTCGAATCCTCCCGGAGGGGCTCAGATGCCGCGTCGGCGGCCATCATTAGGATGGCTTCATGGTGGGCGCTTCCGAGAACGATCGGCTCGTATGGATCGACTGCGAGATGACGGGCCTCGATCTCGAGATCGATGAGCTCGTCGAGATCGCGGTGGTCATCACCGACTTCGAGCTGCGCCCCGTGCATCCGGGGTTCCAGATCGTCATCAAGCCCGATGACTCGTCGCTCGAGCACATGAGCGAGTTCGTCCGCGCGATGCACTCCTCGTCCGGGCTGCTGGATGAGATCCCGCAGGGTGTGAGCCTCGCGGATGCCGAGTTCCAGGCCCTGGAGTACATCCAGCAGTTCGTCGCACACGAGGGGAAGGCCCCGCTCGCGGGCAACACGATCGGGACGGACCGCATGTTCCTCGCCAAGTACATGCCGCGGATCGACCGGTGGCTGCACTATCGCAACGTCGACGTATCGAGCATCAAGGAACTGGCACGTCGCTGGTACCCGCGTGCGTACATCCACGCGCCGGCGAAGGGCGGCGGGCACCGGGCCCTCGCCGACATCCGCGAGTCGATCCGAGAGCTGGCGTACTACCGCCAGGCGGTCTTCGTCCCCCAGCCCGGACCGACCAGCGACGGGGCGCGGGCGGCCGCGGCATCCGTCGTGTCAACGTTCGCTCCCGGGGTGTGAGAGAATCTTCTGGTTGCCCGCTCACGCGGGAGACATGGTGGGTATAGCTCAGTTGGTAGAGCACCTGGTTGTGGTCCAGGGGGTCGCGGGTTCAAGTCCCGTTACTCACCCCAATTCCTATTGCGCGAGTCGGCGATGATCGAGATGGATGTCGAGGCGTTCGAGGCTCTCGTCACCGATGAGCTCGATCAGCTGCCGGACGACATGATCGACGGCCTCGACAACGTCGTGTTCGTCGTCGAAGACCGACCCGAGGACGGGAGTCTCGACCTGTTCGGACTCTACGACGGATGGGCGCTCACCGAACGCGGACGCTACGGCGGCGGCGAGCTCCCCGACCGCATCATCGTGTACCGCGAACCGCATCTTCACGCGTGCGACGACGAGGAAGAGCTCCGCGACGAGGTGCACACGACGCTCGTCCACGAGATCGCGCACTTCTACGGCATCGACGACGATCGACTGCACGAACTCGGGTGGGCGTGATGATTACGGCAACCGCCCCCGAGCGCACGGAGGACGTCGACCTCCGCCTGACACCCGAAGCCGTCCGGCCGTGGCAGACGGTCGTGTGGAACGACCCCGTCAACCTCATGAGCTATGTCGTGCACGTCTTCCGTGAGTACTTCGGGTTCCCCCGTGCGCAGGCCGAGCGCCTCATGCTCGCCGTGCACCACGACGGGCACGCCGTTGTGGCCGAAGGCGCGCGTGAGCAGATGGAGCTGCACGCGCGGGCGATGCACGACTACGGACTGTGGGCGACCGTTCGAGAGGCACCGCAATGACCCCTGACCGACTCGTCGTCCTCGAGCTCTCGCGGATGGAGGCGTCCCACCTCGCCGGACTCGTCGTGCAGTTCGCAGACCTGCTCGACGAGTCGGGCGCCGGCCTCCCTGAAGATCCCGCCGTCCTGCGGCTCGTCCCCGACGCGTATACCGGCGATGCCGAGTCGGCGCGGGAGTTCCGCGAGCTCACCCAGCGCGACCTCCTGGAAAGACGGTCGACGGATGCCGCGGCCGTCCTTGCGAGCCTGCACGAGGCTGCACTTCCGACCGAGGAACGAGAGGCGGAAGAGGCCGAGCTCGAGATCACCCTCATCCGTCTCGACCCCGATGCGCTGCAGGCGTGGCTGCGGACGCTCGCCGCCATCCGTCTCGTCCTCGCCTCTCGCCTCGGCATCGAGCACGAAGACGACCATGTCGACGACGACCCGCGCTTCGGCGTCTACGACTGGATCGGCTACCGCCTCGACGGATTGGTCCGCGCCGCCGACGGCGAGGACTGACGGCGACGAGGAATCCCCCCTCACGGGATCGCGAACATGTGCGTCGCGTGCCGACGAGGGTCGTCGCGCACGAGGTGGCGCTCCTCCTGTTCAGCCCACTGCTCCCAGTGCGGGCGGTAGATCTCGCCGTCACGTTCGAGAGCGCGACGCTTGCGCGATACCAGGGGCGATTCCAGCCAGACCCGCACATCGCCGAGCCGAGCGGTGGCTCCTGTGATCAGGCCCGAGCCCTCGACGATGAGCGGCAGCGACGGATCGACCGCGTGCGCTTCCGCGGGGGCCGAGGCATCCCAGTCCCACCGCTGCCAGATCCCGAGGACGCCGCGTCCGTGCGGGACCAGGATGAGCGTGCGCGCCGCCTCCACGCCGTCGGCGAGGCCGTCCCAGCCCGGGTAGATACTGTCGAGTGCGACGAGCTGGACCCGGCCCGTGAGAGGCCACCGGGCCACGAGCTGCTTGGCCAGGCTCGTCTTGCCCGCTCCGCTCTGACCGTCGATGAGGACGACCGGATTGGACACGCCGAGGTCCCGCACCGCGTCGAGGACGCGCACGGCGGCGGTGTCGAGGGCTGCGGCGACCGGGTCGGCGTTACTTCTTGAGGGCGCGGATGACACGGCTGAGCGCGCGGCCGGCGACCCATACGAAGGGGATCGCGACCGTCAGGAGCGAGACGATGTTCGGCTCGAAGCGCACCTCGCCGCCCCGGCGGATGTACGCGCCGACGGGAACGGCCCAGCCGCCTCCCCCGCCGCCGCCGTTGCCGGCGTCGTCGCTCCCGCCGCCGAAGCCGGTCCAGCTCAGCGACACGGGGATGACCTGCACACCCCCGACATCGCGCTGTTCGCCGTAGGCGGCGTTGATGCCAAGAGATGCCGACTGCTTGCCGAGCTCGAGTGCGATGTTGGGCATGCCCCCACGCTACCCGGCCGTCCGCGGGATGCCCAGGGTCACCCGCCGTGGGGATTCATTCCGTGGGCGGTGCCGGAGGATGCGACGGCAGCGACGAGCCGCCGCGCGATGAGCCGAGAAGCGTCGCACGCGTCACCGCTCCTGTGCCGAACCGGGCGACGGCGTCGTCGAGTGCGCCCTCGACACGGCGCCATTCCTCGTCGTCGTCCCAAAGCGTGGGCGCATCGTCGCGGGTCGGCCGGAGCTTCTCGCCGCGCACCCCCACGAGCCGCACCGGGAGTACACGGTCGACGGACGCGAAGAGCTCGAGCGCGGCCTCTCCGATCCGCTGCCCGACATTCGTCGGCTCGGGAAGCGTCTGCGAACGGCTGATCGTCGTGAAGTCGGCGAACCGCACCTTGATCGCGATCGTCGACGCCTCCCAGCCGCCCTTTCGCAGGCGGGACCCCACGCGGTCGGCGAGGCGGCGGAACTCCGACCGCAGGGCGGCGGGGTCGTCGACGTCCTGGAAGAAGGTCTCCTCGTGTCCGACGCTCTTCTCGATCCGCGCCGTATCGACGCTCCGCGGATCGAGTCCGCGCGCGAGGTGCCAGATGCGATCGCCCATCGCGCGCCCGAGCGCGCGGTCGAGGACTTCGGGCGGCGTCTGCAGGATGTCGGCGACCGAATGGATGCCTCGCGCCGCGAGTGACTCCGCCGCTTTCGGGCCGATCCCCCACATGGCCCGGGCCGGCTGAGCGGCGAGGAACGCCTGGGTGTCCGGCGCGGCGATGATCAGCAGACCGTCGGGCTTGCTCAGCGTGGATGCCATCTTCGCGACGTGCTTCGTCGCGGCGACGCCGACGCTGCATGTGAGGCCCGTCTCTTCGAGGACCCGGCGGCGCAGCATGACGGCGATCCGGCCGGGGCTCCCCCATAGTCGGCGCGCACCGCGGACATCGAGGAACGCCTCGTCGATCGAGAGCGGCTCGACCAGGGGCGTGATGTCGTTGAAGATCTTCATGACCTGCTTCGAGAGCGCGATGAAGCGATCGAAGTCGGGCGGCACGACGATCGCCGTGGGGCAGAGTCGAAGCGCCTGAGCCGTCGACATCGCCGACCGCACGCCGTACCGACGAGCCTCGTACGAGGCGCTGGAGACGACGCCCCGGCCCTCCATGCCGCCGACGATCACCGGCTTGCCCTTGAGCGACGGGTCGTCGAGGATCGCGACAGACGCGTAGAAGGCGTCCATGTCGACGTGCAGGATGCCGGTGCCGGTGTCGTCCGCCCCTTCGGGCGAGACGACCCGACCCGATCCGTCCCCGCGTCCCATACGCCCATTCTCTCCGCGGCTGCCGACAGCCGCTGCGGGCTACTGCGCCGCGCGCTCGAGGACGAGCTCGCGCACGCGAGCCGCGTCGGCCTGGCCCTTCATCGCCTTCATAACGGCGCCGATGACGGCGCCGGCGGCCTGCACCTTGCCGTCGCGGATCTTCGCCAGCACGTCGGGCTGCGAGGCGAGGGCCTCATCGATCGCCGCGATGAGTGCACCGTCGTCGGACACGACGGCGAGCCCGCGGGCGTCGACGATCTCCTGCGGCGTCCCCTCCCCTGCGATGACGCCCTCGAGCACCTGACGGGCGAGCTTGTCGGTCAGGGTGCCGGCATCGACCAGCTTCTGCAGCGCGGCGATCTCGGCAGGCGTCACGAGGCTCGAAGGCTCGCGGCCTTCTGCGTTCGCGATGCGTGCGACCTCGCCGGTCCACCACTTGCGCGCCGCGGCGGGCGATGCGCCCGCGGCGATCGTCGCCTCGACCTCGGCGAGCACCCCGCCGTTGACGATCCCCCGGAAGTCGATGTCGCCGAAGCCCCAGTCGGCCTTGAGCCGTCGGCGGTGGGCTGCGGGCGGCTCGGGGAGCTGCGCCCGCAGACCCTCGATGAGCTCCGTCGAGGGAGCCACCGGCAGCAGATCGGGCTCGGGGAAGTAGCGGTAGTCGTCGGCGTCGGACTTGGGCCGGCCGGGCGAGGTCGTCCCGGTGTCCTCGTGCCAGTGCCGCGTCTCCTGCGTGATCGAGCCGCCCGACGACAGGATCGCCGCCTGACGCTGGATCTCGTACCGCACGGCGCGCTCGACGGAGCGCATGGAGTTGACGTTCTTGGTCTCGGTGCGCGTGCCGAGCTTCTCCTGGCCGCGAGGCCGCAGCGACACGTTGGCGTCGCAGCGGAGATTGCCGCGCTCCATGCGGGCCTCCGAGATCCCGAGCGAGATGACGATGTCGCGGATCGTCCGCACGTACGCGGCCGCGAGCTCGGGTGCCCGCTCCTCCGCGCCGAAGATCGGTTTCGTGACGATCTCGACGAGCGGAACGCCCGCGCGGTTGTAGTCGACGAGCGAGTATTCCGCCCCCTGGATGCGTCCCGTCGACCCGCCGACGTGCGTCAGCTTGCCGGCATCCTCTTCCATGTGCGCACGCTCGATCGGCACGGTGACGATCGTGCCGTCGAGGAGCTCGACCTCCACCTCGCCTTCGAATGCGATGGGCTCGTCGTACTGCGAGATCTGGTAGTTCTTGCCGAGATCCGGGTAGAAGTAGTTCTTGCGCGCGAAGCGGCTCGACGGCGCGATCGAACAGCCGAGTGCGAGGCCCAGGCTGATCGAGTAGCGGACGGCCTCTTCGTTCACGACGGGGAGCGAGCCGGGGAGACCCATGTCGACCGGCGCCACGAGCGTGTTCGGCGTCGAGGCGTGATTGTCCTCGTGCGCCGGGTTGGGCGCGGCCGAGAACATCTTCGTCTTCGTGTTCAGTTCGACGTGCACCTCGAACCCGAGCACGGGCTCGTACAGCTCGAGGGCCTTGTCGAAGTCCATCAGCGCATCCTTCGCCATCAGCGGACGCCTCCCTTCGCACCGATCGCCGGAGCCCTGTCGAGGAGCGGGCCGCCCCACGAGTCAACGAGCGCCGCTTCGAGCGCAGCGCCGACGCGGTAGAGGCGCGCGTCCTCACGGGCGGGAGCGAGGAACTGGATGCCGACGGGCAGGCCGTCCTCTGCGGCGAGACCCGAGGGGATCGAGATCCCCGGCACCCCCGCGAGGTTGGCGGGGATCGTGGTGACGTCGTTGAGATACATCTGCAGCGGGTCGTCGATCTTCTCGCCGAGCTTGAACGCCGTCGTGGGCGCGGATGGGGTGGCGATGACGTCCACCCGGGTGAAAGCTTCGTCGAAGTCGCGCTGGATGAGGGTGCGCACCTTCTGCGCCGAGCCGTAGTAGGCGTCGTAGTAGCCGGCCGAAAGGGCGTAGGTGCCGAGGATGATGCGACGCTTCACCTCGTCGCCGAAGCCGGCGTCTCGCGTGGCGGCCATGACCTCTTCGACAGTGGATGCCGCGTGGGGCGTCACGCGAAGGCCGAAGCGCACCGAGTCGAACTTGGCGAGGTTGCTGGATGCCTCGGCGGGGAGGACGAGGTAGTAGGCGGCCACTCCGTACTCGAAGTGGGGTGCGCTGATCTCGACGATCTCGGCGCCCTGCGCCTCCATCACCGCGAGCGCCTCCCGGAAGGATGCCGAGACACCCGACTGGAAGCCGCTGTCGGGAAGCTCCGAGATCACCCCGACCTTGAGCCCCTTGAGCACGTCACCGCGCGCTCCCTCGCGGGCGGCCTCGGCGAATGACGGCCACTCGTCGGTGAGGGAGGTCGAATCGTGCGGGTCGTGCCCGCCGATGACGTCGTGCAGCAGCCCCGCGTCGAGCACGGTGCGCGTGACCGGACCCACCTGGTCGAGGCTCGAGGCCAGCGCGATCGCACCGTAGCGACTCACTCCGCCGTACGTGGGCTTGAGGCCCACCGTGCCCGTCACATGCGCCGGCTGGCGGATGGAGCCGCCTGTGTCGGACCCGAGCGCGAGCGGCGCCTCGAAAGCCGCGACGGCCGCGGCCGAACCGCCGCCGGAGCCGCCCGGGATGCGGTCGAGGTCCCAGGGGTTCCGCGTCGGGCCGTACGCCGAGTGCTCGGTCGAGGAGCCCATCGCGAACTCGTCCATGTTGGTCTTGCCGAGAGGGACGAGTCCGGCGGCGCGCGAGCGTGCGACGACCGTCGCGTCGAAAGGCGACATGTAGCCCTCGAGGATCTTCGAGCCGCTCGTCGAGGGCATGTCGGTCGTGACGAGCACGTCCTTGATCGCGAGGGGCACGCCGGCCAGCGCACCGAGCGCCTCGCCGGACGAACGGCGGCGGTCGATCTCGCCCGCGACGGCGAGCGCGTGGTCGCTCACGTGCAGGAAGGCGTGCACGTCTCCGTCGACCTCGGCGATGCGGTCGAGGTGGGCCTGGGTCGCCTCGACGCTGGAGACCTCGCCGGCGGAAAGCTTCTCGGCGAGCGCGGCGGCGCTCAGTCGCGTCAGGTCGCTCACTACTGCTCCTCCCCCAGGATCGCCGTCACGCGGAAGCGGTCGTCGGAGGCATCCGGCGCATTCTGGAGCGCCTGCTCGAGGGTCAGCGTCTCACCCACGGCGTCGGGGCGGAAGACGTTCTGCATGGCGATGGGGTGACTCGTCGCGGGGACCTCGGGCGTGGCGACCTCCGAGACCTTGGCGATGTTGTCGACGATCACATCGAGCTGTCCGGTGAGGCGCTCGACCTCCTCGTCGCTCAGCTGGATCCGGGCGAGCACACCGAGATGGCGCACGAGATCGGGGGTGATTTCAGACACGACGCCAGTCTAGTTGGGCTCTGCGAGGCGCCTTGGCCGGGCGTAGTCTGACCCCGTGACGACCGCCTATGACCCGCCTCGCCCGTGGATCGCCAGCTACGCACCGGGTGTTCCCGCCGACCTGGATCCTGTGTCGGGGTCGCTCGTCGACATCGTCGAGGCTTCCTCTCGCGACTATCCGGACGCCCCCGCCCTGCAGTTCTTCGGGAGGGAGACGTCGTACCGGGCCCTGCAGGAGTCGATCGAGCGCGCGGCCGCGGGACTCAAGGCCATGGGTGTCGGCCCGGGTGATCCCGTGGCGATCGTGCTGCCGAACTGCCCGCAGCACATCGTGGCGTTCTATGCGATCCTGCGGATCGGCGGAGTCGTCGTCGAGCACAACCCGCTCTACACGCCCCGGGAGCTGCGCAAGCAGTTCGAAGACCACGGCGCCAAGCACGCGATCGTGTGGAGCAAGGTCGTCGCCACGGTGCAGGAGTTCCCCGACGACCTCGCGGTCCCGAATCTCATCTCGGTGAACGTCATCAAGGCCATGCCGTTCACGACCCGCCTCGCGCTGCGGCTGCCCATCCGAAAGGCGCGCGAGTCTCGCGAGGCGTTGCACGAGGGCGTGTCGGGGACCACGACGTGGGAGCAGCTGATCGGCGCCGATGCGCTCCCGGCGAGCCATCCCAAGCCCGCGACCGACGATCTGGCGATCATCCAGTACACGAGCGGGACGACGGGGACGCCCAAGGGAGCGAGCCTCACGCACCGCAACCTGCTCGCCAACGCCGCTCAGGCGCGTGCCTGGGTGCCTTCCATCCAGCGCGGAAAGGGATGCGTCGTCTACGCGGTGCTGCCGATGTTCCACGCGTACGGACTCACTCTGTGCCTCACCTTCGCGATGTCGATGGGTGCCCGGCTCGTGCTCTTCCCGCGCTTCGACCCCGACATGGTGCTCGCGGTGACGAAGAAGCACCCCGCGACCTTCCTCCCCCTCGTGCCTCCGATCGCCGACCGGCTGCTGAAGGCCTCGCGTGAGAGGGGCGTCTCGCTCGCCGGCACCGAGGTGGCGATCTCGGGGGCGATGGCCCTCCCGCATGAGCTGGTCGTGCCGTTCGAGGCGGCGAGCGGCGGCTTCCTCGTCGAAGGGTACGGCCTCTCGGAGTGCTCCCCCGTGCTGATGGCGAATCCCGTCGCCGACAACCGCGTGCCGGGGACGGTCGGCCTCCCGCTTCCTGGGACGGAGTGCCGCGTGGTGGACCCCGACGACCCGTCCACGGATGTCGCGCGCGGCGAGCGCGGTGAGCTCGTGGTGCGCGGGCCACAGGTCTTCCAGGGCTACTACGGCAAGCCCGAGGAGACCGAAGCGGTCTTCGTCGACGGGTGGTTCCGCACCGGCGACATCGTCACGGTCGACGACGCAGGGTTCGTACGCATCGTCGATCGCATCAAGGAGCTCATCATCACCGGTGGCTTCAACGTGGCTCCCACCGAGGTCGAGAACGCCCTCCGCCAGCATCCCGACGTCGAGGACGCCGCCGTCGTGGGCCTCCCGAGCGACCACTCCGGCGAGGAGGTCGTCGCCGCCGTCGTGTGCGCCCCGGGCCGCGAGGTCGACGTGGAGGGCCTGCGCGACTTCGCGCGAGGCATCCTCACCCCCTACAAGGTGCCGCGGCGCATCTTCCTCGTCGACGAGCTGCCCAAGTCGCTCATCGGCAAGGTGCTGCGCCGCCAGGTGCGGGAGTCGCTCGTGAAGCTCACGACGGGCGCCTGACCCCGGTCGCGACGTCACCATGCCGTGAAGTCGCCGGGACGCGGCTGGATCCAGACGGCGTTGGAGTAGTCGTCGTCCCACGGGAAGCGGCCGTCGCGATCGTCGTAGGTCAGCTGCAGCAGCTCGACGGAATGCTCGTCGGGCCGTCGATAGAAGCGGTTGGCGGCGAACGCGATCTGGCCGGGATTCGGGACCGCCTCGACCGTCACCCGATGACTCCAGCCCTCGAATTCGAGCACCTGCCCGGGGACGATGTCTTCTCCCGCACGCACCCGATCCGCGACGTCGTTGAGCAGGAGTCCGGTGGTGCGGGCGTCCAGCCCGAAGACGAGGAGCTCAGGATGCCCCATCCCGAACAGCCCGATCGTGTAGGCGAACGGCGTCTCGCGACGTCGCATGTCGCCGCCGACGTACTCGAGACTCACACCGTACTTGCGGATCGTCTGAGCCGTGCGCTTGTCTTCCTGATCGAGCCAGGCGATCACTGCGGGATCGGGGGTCACGGTCATCTCGGCGTCCTCTCCTGGAAGGACTTCCGAGATTAGAACATACCTACGACACTCGAAGGGGACGGTGTCAACCGAGCCCGTCACGCGCGACGGCCACCCGGTATGGGTGCAGGGTCGCCGCGAAGAGACCGCCGGCGACGGCGGGGTCGGCGTCGGTGACGGCCTGGGCCGCCTCCCGGTCAGGTGCCTCGAAGATGACGATGCCGAAGGTGCCGACGTCCTCCTGCGTGCGTCCCGCCAGGATCAGGATGCCTCGTTCCTCGAGTGCGAGGAGGTACTCGAAATGGGCCGAGGCCAGCGCTGCCTCTTCGTCTGTCGGCGACACCGTCATCTCGGGCCGTGTCGGCACGATCCGGTAGAGCCACTGCGCGTCCACGGCCATCGCGTCGATCACCCCGCGTCGGATGGGACGCCGTCGAGGGCGTTCGGTCCCTGCTCGACGAGGATGCGGAACTGCGCCGCGTCGATGATCCGCACACCGAGCTCTTCGGCCTTTGCGAGCTTGGAGCCGGCGCCTGGCCCCGCGGCCACGAAGTCGGTCTTCTTGGAGACGCTGGACGCCGCCTTGCCGCCGGCCTTGATGATCGCCTCCTGTGCCCCCTCGCGCGAATAGCCCTCGAGCGACCCCGTCGCGACGACCGTGAGCCCCTCGAGGACGCCGCCGGTGACAGTGGCCGCGCCCGGGCCGGGATGGCCCGGGGTCGCGAGCCGCGCACCCGCCGCCTCCCACCGATCGACGATCTCGCGGTGCCAGTCCACCTCGAACCAGTCGATGAGCGCATCGGCGATGATCCCGCCGACGCCCTCGACCGCCGCCAGCTCGTCGCGGGAGGCGGCCCGGATCGCGGCGAGCGATCCGAACCATTGCGCGAGGGCCCGTGCCGCGACCGGACCGACGTGCCGGATGCTCAGCGCCACGAGGAACCGCCACAAATCCTTCGTCTTGGCCTTCTCGAGCTCGTCGATGAGGGTCACGGCCTGCGCCGACGGCTGCGGCCCGGTGAGGCCCTCCTTCTTCTCAGCCGCACTCGGGTTGCGGCGGAAGGGCGCACGACGGACGATCTCTCCCGTCTTCTCGTCGACCTTCACCTCGCCGGTCTCGGCGTCGCGCACGACGACCTCGATCGGCACGAGTTCGTCGAGGGTGAGCTCGAACAGCCCGGCCTCGGTCGCGAGGGGCGGGACGTCGGGGACGGAGGGCTGAGTGAGAGCGGCCGCCGTGACCTCGCCGAGGGCCTCGATGTCGAGTGCGCCCCGCGATCCGATGTGCTCGACACGGCCCCGCACCTGTGCGGGACACGAACGCGTGTTGGGGCACCGCAGATCGACGTCGCCCTCCTTCGCCGGAGCGAGCGGGGACCCGCACTCCGGGCACTCTGCGGGCATGACGAATTCGCGTTCGGTGCCGTCCCGGAGCTCGACGACGGGCCCCAGCACCTCGGGGATGACGTCGCCGGCCTTGCGCAGGACGACGGTGTCGCCGATCAGGACTCCCTTCACCCGGACGACGTCCTGGTTGTGCAGGGTCGCCTGCCGAACGACACTGCCCGCGACCCGCGCCGGCGCCATGACGGCGAACGGCGTCGCGCGCCCCGTACGGCCGACCGAGACGACGATGTCGAGGAGCTTCGTGTTGACCTGCTCGGGTGGGTACTTGTAGGCGATAGCCCATCGGGGCGCACGACTCGTCGCGCCGAGCTCGTCGTGGAGGGCGAGCTCGTCCACCTTCACGACGATCCCGTCGATCTCGTGCTCGACGTCATGCCGGTGGTCGCCGTAGTGCGCGACGAAGTCGATGACGCCGTCGATCGTCTCGGTCGTCCGGAAGTAGGGACTCGTCGGCAGGCCCCACTCCTTCAGGAGCGCGTACACCTCGCTCTGCGACGCGACCGGCGGATTGTGCCATGCGCCGATGCCGTGCACGAACAGACGCAGCGATGCGACGCGCGCCTCGCCCGCCTCGAGCTCCAGTCCGTCCTTCTTCTCGAGCTGCTGGCGGAGGCCCCCGCTCGCGGCGTTCCGCGGGTTGGCGAAGGCCGGGAAACGCCGGTCGGCCGACCGGCGCGCCCGCTCCTCATCGGCGCCGCGCCGGCGCGACTCCTCGAAGACGCGCTCGCGCAGCCGTGCCTGCAGGGCGTTGAGCTCGTCGAACGCCGCCACGGGGATGAAGACCTCGCCTCGCACCTCTACGAGCGCGGGATGCCCCGTGCCTGCGAGGCGCTGCGGGATCCCGGCCACGCGGAGGGCGTTGACCGTGACGTCCTCACCGACCCGGCCGTCGCCGCGGGTCGCCGCAGACGTCAGAACGCCGTTCTCGTACCGCAGGCTGATCGCGAGGCCGTCGATCTTCAGCTCGGTGAGCCACCGCACCTGGCGGCCCGCGGCATCCTGCGCCTTGCGGCACCAATCACGCAGCTCGCTCTCGCTGAAGACGTTGTCGAGGCTCAGCATGCGCTCGGCATGCTCGACCGGTGCGAAGAGCGTCGAGGTCGCCGCCCCCACGCTCTGCGTGGGCGAGTCCTGCGTCTGCAGCTCGGGGTGGAGGCGCTCGAGCTCTTCGAGCCGGCGGATCCAGCCGTCGTACGTCGCGTCGTCGACGATCTCGGCGTCGCGCCCGTAGTAGGCGTCGCGGGCACCGATGATCCGGTCGGTGAGGCCCTGCGCCTCGATGCGCGCTTCGTCGAGCGGAAGGTCTGCGGTGAGCTCGGGGTCCGTCACTCCGCCAGTCTAGGGACGGCCTCGGACGCTCACACCGGGGCTGCGACGGCCGAAACGGTGCGGTCGATCGTGAACTGCCCCACGACGCGCGTGCCGTCGTACAGCACCGCCGTCTGGCCGGGTGCGACCCCGTCGAAGGGCGTCTCGGGGCGCACCGTCAGAAGCCCTCCGGCGAGCGTCGCGGACGCCGGCACCGGATCGGCGTGCGCACGGATCTGCACGTCGCACGAGAACTCCGTCGCCTCGGGCGCGCGCCCCGACCAGGTATACCGCTCCCCCGCGATCTCGGCCGTCGCGAGCGCCTCCTTCGGGCCGACGACGACCGTGTTCGACACGGGGCGCACCTCGAGCACGAAGCGCGGCTTGCCGTCGGGTGCCGGCACGCCGAGCGAGAGCCCGCGTCGCTGACCGACCGTGTAGGCGTGGGCGCCGTCGTGCGAGCCGACGACCGCGCCGGATCGGTCGACGATGTCGCCCGATGCCGTGCCTACCTTCTCGGCGAGCCAGCCGCGCGTGTCGCCGTCGGGGATGAAGCAGATGTCATGGCTGTCGGGCTTCTGGGCGACGGTGAGCCCGCGCTCCGCCGCCTCCGCCCGCACGAGCGCCTTCGACGGCGTCGCCCCGAGCGGGAAGTAGGTGTGCGCGAGCTGCTCGGCCGTGAGGACGCCGAGGACGTACGACTGGTCCTTCGCGGCATCCGATGCCCGATGCAGCTCCAGCCCGTCCGCGCCTTGCACGAGCGTCGCGTAGTGCCCCGTGCAGACCGCGTCGAAGCCCAGCTCGACCGCGCGCTCCAGGAGCGCCGCGAACTTGATCTTCTCGTTGCAGCGCATGCACGGGTTGGGCGTGCGGCCTGCGCGGTACTCCTCGATGAAGTCCTCGATGACGTCGTCGCGGAAGCGCTCCGAGAAGTCCCAGACGTAGAACGGGATGCCGAGGCGGTCGGCCGCCCGGCGGGCGTCCATCGCGTCCTCGATGGTGCAGCAGCCCCGGCTGCCGGTCCGCAGCGTTCCTCCCGCGCGCGAGAGGGCGAGGTGGACGCCGACGACGTCGTGCCCGGCGTCGACCGCGCGCGCGGCGGCGACGGCGGAGTCCACTCCGCCGCTCATGGCCGCCAGGATGCGCATCCGTCCAGTCTACGAGCGGGCGCCTGAGGGAGTCCCGGATGCCGCGGCCCGCGCCCGCTCGACAGCGGCGGGCAGAGCCGCGAGCACGGCGTCGACGTCCGCGTCGGTCGATGTGCGGCCGAGCGTCAGTCGAAGGACCTGGCGGGCCTCGGCATCCGTCCTCCCGAGCGCCAGGACGACGTGCGACGGCTCGGGAACGCCCGCCTGACACGCAGACCCCGTCGAGACCGAGATCCCGGCCTGGTCAAGGAGGAACAGCAGCGTCTCGCCGCTCGCGCCGGGGAAGAGCACATGTGCGTTTCCCGGCAGCCGCTGCACGGGGTCGCCCAGCGCCTCGGCGCCCGGCACGGTCGAGAGGATGACGTGCACGAGCCGGTCCCGCAGCGCCGCGAGCCGCGCGGCCTCGGACTCGCGCTCGGCGACCGCGAGCTCGGCCGCGACGGCGAAGGCCGCGGCGCCGGGCACGTCCTGCGTCCCGGCGCGGAGCCCGCGCTGCTGTCCTCCGCCGTGGATCATGGGCGCGATCGCCGCGTGGCGTGACACCACGAGCGCACCGACGCCGACGGGACCGCCGATCTTGTGCGCCGAGACGCTCATGGCGACGAGGCCCGTGGAGCCCGAGGCATCCCCCCGCCATTCCCGGAACGAGACGGGCACATGGCCGAACGCAGACACCGCGTCGAGGTGCAGAGGCACGGAGGCCGCCGCGGATGCCTCGGCCAGCCTCGCCGCGTCGTTGACCGTCCCCACCTCGTTGTTGGCGACGAGGGCCGTCGCGAGGGCCGCACCCTCGAGCGACACGCCGAACGCGCCGACGGGGATGGCGCCGGACGCTTCGAGCCGCACGGGTCGGAGCTCGGCGCCCTCGTGCCGCACGAGCCACTCGACCGCGTCCCCCGTCGCGTGGTGTTCGCCGTCCGGTAGGACCACCGCGTCGGTGCCGGGCCGCCGCGCCCACCACAGGCCCTTCACGGCGAGGTTGACGGCCTCGGTTCCGCCGGAGGTGAAGACCATCTCGATGGGGTCGCAGTCGACGGTCGCGGCGAGCCGCTCGCGGGCATCCTCGAGGAGGCGCCGGGCCGACTGTCCGGATCCGTGGATGGATGAGGCGTTGCCGAGAGACTCCGTCGCATCGAGCCAGGCACTGCGTGCCTCGGGCCGCAGCGGGGTGGTCGCCGCGTGATCCAGATAGACGGTCATCCGCTCACCCCCGTCCTGCAGTAGCACTCCTGACGCATCGCGTGATTACTCTAGATCGCATGTCCTCCACGGACTCCCTCGCAATCACGACCTCACCCGGCCTTCTCAGTGAAGCACTCGACGGGATGGGGGTGACGCTCACGCCCGCCGGCGGACGGCTCCGCGTGTGGTCCGACAGCGCCGACGGCGTCGAGCTCGTGCTCTTCGATGACACGGACCTCGACTGGATCACGCACACCGAGTCGCTCGACCCGGTGGGCCGCGGAGTGTGGGAGGTGACGACCCCGCTCCTTCACCCGGGCGCCCGCTATGCCCTGCGCGTCCAGGGTCCGCCGGGTGCGGGGAACATGTTCAATCCGCGCACGCTCCTGATCGATCCCTACGCCAAGGGACTGGTGTCGGGCGGCTACGGGGATTGGCGGTCCGCCGTCGTGGACGGCGCCTTCGACTGGGGCGGCGTTCCCAAGCCGGCCGTGCCGCTCGACCGCACGATCATCTACGAGGGGCACGTCAAGGGGCTCTCCAAGCGGCATCCCGGCGTCCCACCGGCCCTGCACGGGACGTACGCCGGGCTGGCGCATCCCGCGATGATCGAGCACTTCCTGTCGCTCGGCGTCACGACGATCGAGCTGCTTCCCGTGCACGCCTTCACCACCGAGCCCCGACTGCTGCAGCATCACCTGGCGAACTACTGGGGCTACAACTCGGTCAACTTCTTCGCCCCGCACGCGCCGTACGCGACCGACGCGAGCCGCGCACAGGGTCCCGAGGGAGTGCTCCGGGAGTTCAAGGGCATGGTCAGGCTCCTGCACGAAGCGGGCCTCGAGGTCGTCCTCGACGTCGTCTACAACCACACCTCAGAGGCAGAGATCGGCGGACCGCGGACGAGCCTGCGCGGCATCGACAACCGCCGCTACTACCGCCAGCACCCGGATGGCGCCTACATCGACGTGACCGGCTGCGGCAATTCGGTCGACACGTCGACAGATGCCGCGGCCCGCCTGGTGCTCGACTCGCTGCGGTACTGGGCGAATGACGTGCAGATCGACGGCTTCCGGTTCGATCTCGCCACGACGTTGGGGCGGGATGCCTCGCACGCCTTCACCCCCGACCACCCGCTGCTGCGCGCGATCCAGGAGGACCCTCAGCTCGCCGGTGTCAAGAAGATCGCGGAGCCGTGGGATGTGGGCATGGGCGGCTGGCAGACCGGGAACTTCGGCCCCGGCTGGCACGAGTGGAACGACCGCTACCGCGATCGCGTCCGCAACTTCTGGCTGAGCGACATCGACTACGCCCGACGGGCCTCGACTCCTCCGGTGGGGATCGGCGGGTTCGCGACGCGCCTCGCCGGCTCTGCGAACACCTTCAGCGCCGAGCGCGGCCCGCTCGCGAGCATCAATTTCGTGACGGCTCACGACGGCTTCACGCTTCGGGACCTCGTGTCGTACGACGTCAAGCACAACATGGGCAACGGCGAGCAGAACCGCGACGGCGCCGACACCAACCGCTCCTTCAACCACGGCGCAGAGGGACCGACCGACGACGAGACGATCCTCGCCACGCGCCGCAGGGCAATGCGCAACCTGATGGGGACTCTGCTGCTCTCGGCGGGCGTCCCGATGATCACCGCGGGCGACGAATTCGGCCGCACGCAGCGAGGCAACAACAACGCCTACTGCCACGACTCCCCTCTGACGTGGATGCCGTGGGACCACGCCCCCTGGCAGAAGGACCTCTTCGCGCACGTGCAGCGGCTCATCCGGCTCCGCCAGGCGAACCCCGCGCTGCGCCCCAGCCGCTTCGCCCGGCCCGATCAGCGCACGCCCTCGGCATCCGTCATGGAGTGGTACGACGAGCATGGCGAGACCATGTCGATCGAGCGATGGACCAACCCCGCGCACCGCACGCTCCAGTACGTCGCGACCTCCACGCCCGAGGTCGAGGAGTTCAACCGCATCCTTCTGATGGTCCACGGAACCGAGCGCCCGATCGACGTGACGCTGCCCGAGATCGAAGGCGTGACGCGGTACGTCTCGCTGTGGTCGAGCGCTGAGGAGACGCCCGGCGAGACCGAGCGGGGCTATCTGCCAGGCGAGATCGTGGCCCTCCCGGGCACGTCGATGCACCTGTTCCGCGCGGAATGATACGCCCTCTTCCGATCTGTCAAGGCTCGCTGTGCTGGTCCTTGGGGTCACGGTAGGTTCGGAACGTGGTCACGTCGAAGCGCGCCGCGCAACCCCGTCCGTGGCGGAGTGGATCCGCCCTTCCGCTCCGGCCCGCCACTTCGTGGCAGAAGGACTCGACAACCCTCACGGGGCGCATCCCGCTCGCGCTCCCCTCCCCCTCCACGCCGGGGGGACGCTTCCGCCCCAAGGCCTACGTGGGCGAGGTCGTGCCGTTCCGAACGACGGCATTCCGCGAGGGGCATGACCGCATCGGAGTCCACGTGCGGCTGTTCTCGCCGTCCGGTGACGAGTCCCTGCACCGCCTCCGTCCCCTCGACGACGGCTTCGACCGCTGGGCGACGCTCGTCGCACCGCTCGAGCAGGGCGTGTGGCGTTTCCGCTTCGAGGGCTTCGCCGATGAGTTCGCCACATGGGAGCACGCCGCCGAGGTCAAGATCGCGGCCGGTGTCGACGCACCGCTCATGCGCGAGATGGGCGCGCGCCTCTTCGAGCGAGCCGCACGCGAACGCGGTCGCCCCGCGGCCGAGAAGCGGACGCTGACGGATGCCGCGGCCCGCCTGCGCGAGGCATCCGTCGACGACGACGCCGCTCTCGAGATCGTCCGCGACCCGGTCATCGCCGAGTTCTTCGCCGCGCGGCCGCTGGCGTCCCTCGTGACGGTCGGTGACACGCAGGAGCTGCTCGTCGAGCGCGAGCGCGCCGGCGTGGGCGCCTGGTACGAGTTCTTCCCGCGGTCGGAGGGGGCCCGGCTCCTCAAGGACGGCACAGTCAAGAGCGGCACGTTCCGGACGGCCGCCAAGCGGCTCCCCGCCGTCGCGGCGATGGGCTTCGAGGTGCTCTACCTGCCGCCCATCCATCCGATCGGACGCCTCAACCGCAAGGGCCGCAACAACACACTCGACCCCCAGCCCGGCGACCCCGGCTCACCGTGGGCGATCGGCGCCGCCGAGGGCGGACACGACACCGTCCACCCCGACCTCGGCTCGCTCGCCGACTTCCGCGCGTTCGTGCGCTCGGCCCAGGCCGAGGGCATCGAGGTCGCGCTCGACCTCGCGCTCCAGGCGGCTCCCGACCACCCCTGGGTGACCGAGCACCCGGAGTGGTTCACCACGTTGCCCGACGGCTCGATCGCCTACGCCGAGAACCCGCCGAAGAAGTACCAGGACATCTACCCGGTCAACTTCGACAACGACCCCGAGGGCATCAAGGCCGAAGTGCTGCGCATCGTGCGGCACTGGGTCGCGCAGGGCGTCAAGATCTTCCGCGTCGACAACCCGCACACGAAGCCCCTGCAGTTCTGGGAGTGGCTCATCGCGACCGTCAATGCGGAGGACCCCGACGTCGTGTTCCTCGCCGAGGCCTTCACGCGTCCTGCCCCGATGCAGGGCCTCGCCATGGCCGGTTTCCAGCAGAGCTACTCGTACTTCACGTGGCGCAACACCAAGGAGGAGCTCGAGGAGTTCCTCGGCGCCGTCTCGAGCGAAACGGCCGACTTCATGCGCCCCAATCTCTTCGTCAACACGCCCGACATCCTCACGGAGTTCCTGCAGTTCGGCGGACGACCCGGGTACAAGATCCGTGCCGCCATCGCGGCGACCGCAGCCCCGCTGTACGGCGTGTACGCCGGCTACGAGCTCTACGAGAACGTCGCACGCCCGGGCTCCGAAGAGAACATCGACAACGAGAAGTACGAGTACAAGCTCCGCGACTGGGCTGCCGCCGAGGAATCCGGGGACTCCCTCGCGCCCTTCCTCACCAAGCTCAACGAAATCCGCCGCGAGCACCCGGCGCTCCGTCAGCTGCGGAACTTCAGCGCGCACTGGAGCGACGACGACGCGATCCTCGTCTACTCGAAGCACCTCGACGCGGCGCTGTCGCCGACCGGTCGCAACGACACGATCATCGTCGTCGTGAACGTCGATCCGCACTCTGTCCGCCAGACGATGATCCACCTCGACACACGGATCTGGGGCGTCGAACCCGGCGAGCCGTTCGAGGTCGAAGAACTCCTCACGGGGCAGCAGTGGACGTGGTCCGATCACGACTTCGTCCGGCTCGACGCATTCCATGAGCCCGTCCACATCCTGCACGTGAAGGAGTCGCGATGACCCAGATCGACGATCAGATCCTCGACACCGTCGCGACCGGCTCGTACCACGATCCGCACTCCGTGCTCGGGATCCACGCGGGCGTAGACGGCCAGGGGGCAAAGGAGTGGGTCGTGCGCGCGCGCCGCCCCCTCGCCCGCAGCGTGACGGCGGTCTTCACCGACGGCACGGAGGTGCCGCTGGAGCACATCCGCAACGGCATCTGGGAGGGCGCGCGGTCGGGCGACCCCGGCTCGTACCACCTCGTGACGACGTACGACGGCGCGCCCGACTACATCGCGGATGACCCCTACCGTCACGCGCCGGTCCTGGGCGAGCTCGACATCCACCTCATCCATGAGGGTCGTCACGAGCAGCTGTGGAACGTGCTCGGCGCGCACGTGCGCGAGCACGAGAGCACGTGGGGCACCTCGTTCGCGGTCTGGGCGCCGAATGCGCGCGCGGTCCGCGTCGTCGGCGACTTCAACAGCTGGGACGGCCAGGGCCACTCGATGCGCTCCATGGGGTCCAGCGGTGTGTGGGAGCTGTTCGTCCCCGCCCTCGGCCCCGGTGCGACCTACAAGTTCCAGATCCTCACGCGTCGCGGCGACTGGATCACCAAGGCCGACCCCGTCGCGCGTTTCGCTGAGGTGCCGCCGGCCACGGCATCCGTCGTCGTCCAGAGCTCGTACTCCTGGGGCGACGGGGACTGGATGACGCGCCGGGCCAAGACGCAGCAGGTGTCGCAGCCCATCTCGATCTACGAGCTGCACTTCGGGTCGTGGCGACCGGGTCTCGGATACCGGGATGCCGCGGACCAGCTCATCGAGTACGTGACCGCACAGGGCTTCACGCACGTCGAGTTCATGCCGCTCGCGGAGCACCCCTTCGGCGGCTCCTGGGGCTACCAGGTCACGGGCTACTACGCGCCGACGAGCCGCTTCGGACACCCCGACGATCTCAAGTACCTGATCGACCGCCTGCATCAGGCCGACATCGGCGTGATCATGGACTGGGTCCCCGGGCACTTCCCCAAGGACTCCTTCGCCCTCGCCCGCTTCGACGGCGAGGCGCTGTACGAGCATCCGGATCCCCGCCGCGGCGAGCACAAGGACTGGGGCACGTACATCTTCGACTACGGACGCCGCGAGGTGCGCAACTTCCTCGTCGCGAACGCCCTCTACTGGCTCGAGGAGTTCCACGTCGACGGTCTCCGGGTCGATGCGGTCGCGTCGATGCTGTACCTCGACTACTCGCGCGAAGAGGGCGAGTGGGTTCCGAACGTGCACGGCGGACGGGAGAACCTCGAGGCGATCTCGTTCCTGCAGGAGGTCAACGCGACGGCGTACAAGCGCTATCCCGGCATCGCGATGATCGCCGAGGAGTCCACGAGCTTCCCGGGCGTCACCGCGCCGACGAGCCGCGCGGGACTCGGGTTCGGGTTCAAGTGGAACATGGGCTGGATGAACGACTCGCTCCAGTACATCAAGCGCGACCCGATGTACCGGGCGCACCACGAGGGCGAGCTGTCGTTCTCGTTCGTCTACGCCTTCAGCGAGAACTACATCCTGCCGATCAGCCACGACGAGGTCGTGCACGGCAAGGGCAGCCTCTTCGGACGGATGCCGGGCGACCACTGGCAGAAGCTCGCGAACATGCGCGCGTACCTCGCGTATATGTGGGGCCACCCCGGCAAGCAGCTCCTGTTCATGGGCCAGGAGTTCGGCCAGATGTCGGAGTGGTCCGAGTCGCGCGCGCTGGACTGGTGGCTTCTCGACCAGCCCTCCCACGCCCAGCTGCACTCCTTCGTCGGCGTGCTCAACCGCGTCTATCGCGCGCACTCCGCGCTGTGGGCCCGTGACAGCGACGGCGCGGCGTTCTCGCGTCTCGGCGCGCCGACGTGGAACCCCAACGTGATCGCGTTCTCACGGCGCGACTGGCACGGCAACACGGTGGTCGTCGTCGCGAACTTCTCGGGCGTCCCCGTCTACGACTTCGAGCTCGACATGCCCGAGACAGGCGTCTGGCACGAGGTGCTCAACACCGATGCGAGCGAGTACGGCGGATCGGGCGTCGGGAACCTCGGCGTCGTGAATGCGAACGACGACAAGCGCGCGACGATGATCCTGCCGCCCCTCGGGGTGCTCTACCTCCGGCACGACCCGGAAGCGCACATCCCCTCGCCGACGCGAGGCTGAGAGCGCAGAGACTTCACGACGAAGGGGGACGGATGCCGCGGCATCCGTCCCCCTTCGTCGAGGCAAGGGGCGATGCGCCGTCTGGCCGGGGATTGACCGTATCCGTGAGCCGATCAGAAGAGCAGCGAGGCCAGGCGGCCCCGGGCGCGCACGACGCGGGCGTCGGCGTCGCCCACGACCCCGAAGAGCTCGAGCAGGCGCTCCCGGACGGGGGGCGCGCTCGTCGGTCGGCAGCGCGGCGAAGAGGTCGAGCAGACGCTCGAAGGCGTCTTCGACGTGGCCGCCCGCGAGGTCGAGGTCGGCCACGAGGAACTGCGCCTCGACGTCCGTCGGCGAAGCGGCGGCAGCGGCACGAGCCGTCTGCAGGTCGGCTCCGTCGATGCGGTCGAGGAGGCGGACCTGTCCCAGCCCCGCGCGGGCCTCTGCGTCGCGCGGGTTCTCGGCGAGCGCCTTCTCATACGCGGCGATCGCTCGGGCGTAGTCGCCCGCCTCGATGGCCTCGAACGCCTCGGCGTGCAGCGGCGGCAGGGGCGGCTCGACGGGCTCAGACGGCTCGTCGTCGCCGGCGGTCACCGCGAGACGCCCGCTCACGCCGTTCTGCGCGGCGACCTGCAGGAGCTGCGCGAAGACCTCGCGCACCTGTTGCTCCGGGACCGCACCGGTGAAGAGCGGGACGGGCTGACCGCCGACGAGCGCGACCACCATCGGGATCGACTGGGCGCGGAACGCCTGCGAGAGCTGGGGGTTGGCATCGACATCCACCTTCGCCAGCACGAGGCGACCGTCGAGCTCTTTGACGACCCGCTCGAGGATGGGGCTGAGCTGCTTGCACGGCCCGCACCACTCAGCCCACAGGTCTACGACGACCGGGACGGTGCGCGAGAGCTCGAGTGCCTCGCCGAACGTCTCGTCGGTCACGTCCATGACGAGCGACGGCACGGAACCCACGGGCTCACCGCCCGCGGGCGCGGCGCCATCCGGAGCCTGCGCGGGGGCGGCAGGGCGGTTGCGGAGAGCGGACAGGTCGACTGCGCCGCGCAGGACGGCGCCGGGAGCCGGATCGGTCACTTGATCACCTTCGCGTCGAGGATGTCGGAGGCGTAGCCGAGCAGCTGGATCTTCTCGGTCGAGCCCTGGCTCGGGACGTAGAAGAACAGCTGGTCGCTCCACGTCGTCGTGAACCCCGTGGCGGACTGGTCCACCCCCGCGAGCGTCTTCACGGTCGGGTTGTCGCCGACCTTGATGACGGCGTCCGCGTTGGTGGGCTTGACGGTGTCGGTCTCGGTGAGGCTCACGGCGACGATCGCGCCGCTCTCCAGCGTAGCGAGCGCCAGAGGGGCATCGGTCCCCGCGGCCGATTCGAACGTGAGGCTGCCGGTCTGCGCCCCCGTCGCGTTGAACTCGTCCAGCCGCTTCTGGCGGTCGGCGAGCACACCCGCGCGGAACTGGTCGCCCGCCTCGTCGAACATGCCGTAGAACTCGCTGTCCTCGCCCTTGTTGAGGATGTCGGCATAGGCGGCCGCGACCTGATCGGGCTGCATCACGAGGAACGGCGAGTCGGGCGCCACCCCCGTGGCTCCGATGTACGGCGGTGCGAGGTCGGGCAGCGTCGTCTCGGCCTCGAGGCTCGACATGTAGCTGAGCTTGTAATCCGACCACGCGTCCTGCTGCGTCATCATCATGATGTTGGCGGTCTTGTTGTCCTTGTCGGCAACGACGGCCATGACGGTGCGCGGCCACTCGTCCTTCGCCTGCGGCAGGAGCGGGAACACCGGCTTCGTCGGAATCGCAGGGGGCGACTTGAAGTCGGCGATAGCGCTGCGGAGCTTGTAGTTCGTGGAGCGCTCAGCGAGCATCGCGCCGTCCAGGCGCGTAGCTGCGAGCGTCGCATCGAGGTTGGCGTCGGCGTCGGCGACCGTCGCCGCGATGCGCGAGAGGATGCGCTCGGCCTGCGACTCGGTGACGGCCGGTGCCTGCTGGCCTTCGGGGACGATGACCGACTCGGTGGGGCTCGGGGTGGGCGTACCGGCCAGGTCGGGCCAGGCGTCCGAGGAGCAGCCCGTGAACAGGAGCGCCGAGACGGCGACGGCGGGGATGAGGATGAAGGCGCGCTTGCCTCCGCCGGCGAGGGCACGGCGCGTCGGCTTGCCCGAGCTGATGACGCCCTTGTCCGCGCCGGCGACGGCCAGATCGATCGGTTCGGTGACGGGCAGCGGCAGGCCCTTGCGGCGCGGGCCGCGCGAGCGGCGGACGTGACGGATGCCGAGGATGTACAGGAAGATCCCGAGAGCCATCAGGATGCCGCCGCCGACGATGAGCGGGCCCGCCCAGGGCGTCGAGTTCTCGATCGGCCAGGAGATGGAGAGGGCGCTCGGCGCGGGCTGCGTGCCATCCGTCGCGATCAGGACGCTCATCGTGTCGGGGAGCTGCAGGGGCGCCACCAGAAGGTCGTCCTGCTGGAACTCGTCGAGCCAGAGGTCCGAGCCGATCGGGCTGCGGCCGGAGCCCTCGCCGGCAGTGGCATCGCCGGCGGCGTCATCCGCAGCGGCAGCTTCTCCGGTGGCAGCCGCGTCGCCCGCGGCCGGGTCGGCGGGAGCAGTCGCGTCGGGGGAAGCGGCATCCGTCCCCTCTGTCGCGGTGTCGTCCGCCACGGCCGGCTCGACGAGCTCGGCCTCGGGGACGCCGTCGCCGTCGAGGGTGACGACGTTGTAGGTCGTGTCAGACAGCCAGGCCTTCATGTCGGCCGTGCGGCCGTAGGCGGCGAAGATCGTGCCGTCCCCCGTCGCGCGGAGGGTCTGGGCGCCGGGCATCGCATTGAGGACGGACCCGTCGATGAGGGTGTACGGAGCGTCCTCTTCGACCGAGATGGCGGTCGTCTGAGTCTTCGGTCCCTGGAAGACCGTACGCTGAGCGATTCCCGCCCCGATCATCACGGCCGCGAGCACGAATGCCGCGACGGCCCACACGAAACGCACGAAACTAACACCTTCCCAGGGCCCGCCAGAACGCGTGCGGGCCGCACATTCGACATTTCAGACTAGCGAAGACCACCTGAAAGACCCCAGGGAGGGTCGTTGACGGGCGCCGCCCCGCCACTCTCGTATCCTTGCGAGACGACATCCGTCCTCAGGAGGCCCCGTGAAGCTGCACAACCCGTTCCGCGTGGCGTTCGTCGCGACGCTGGGCGTCGGACTGGGCCTCCTGCTCATCACGAGCATCCAGTCGCTGTCGACCATCCTCTTGTACGTCGGGACCGCGCTGTTCCTGTCGCTGGGCCTCGACCCGGTCGTGGCGTGGCTCGAGCGGCGCAAGCTGCCCCGCTGGGCGGCTGTGCTCATCACGATCGTCGGTGTGCTCGCGGTGTTCGCCGGAATCATCCTCATGGTCCTGCCGATCATCTTCGACCAGGTGGGCCAGCTCGTCGCCGCCATCACGGACATCGTCGAGGGGGGCACGATCGTCGAAGACATGAAGGCGTGGCTGCAGGGCGTCTTCCCGCAGCTCAAGGTCGACGAGGTCTTCACCTACGCCCAGCAGTGGCTGCAGGACAACGTCGGCAACATCAGCGGCTCGATCGGCCAGGGCGTGCTCGCGCTCGGCGGTGCGCTCATCGCGGGCCTCACGGGTGCGTTCATCGTGCTGATCCTCACGATCTACTTCACCGCGTCGACGCCGGCGCTCAAGAAGTCGGTCTACCAGCTCGTCCCCGCCTCGAAGCGTCCCCGCTTCATCGACCTGTCCGAGCAGATCACCGACTCGGTCGGCTACTACGTCATCGGGCAGTTGAGCCTCGGTGCGATCAACGGCGTCCTGAGCGCCATCTTCTTGAGCATCATCGGCGCGCCGTTCCCCGCGGTCCTCGCCGTCATCGCGTTCTTCTTCTCGATCATCCCGCTCGTCGGAACCCTCACGGGCTCGACGATCATCGTGCTCTTCACGCTCGGCCTGGGCTCACCGACGACGGCGCTCATCGCGGCGATCTACTACCTCATCTACATGCAGATCGAGGCGTACGTGATCTCGCCCCGCATCATGAACCGCGCCGTCTCGGTGCCCGGCGCGGTCGTCGTGATCGCCGCCCTCGCGGGCGGTGCGCTCCTCGGCCTTCTCGGCGCCCTCGTCGCCATCCCGGTGGCGGCGAGCATCCTGATCATCTACCGGCAGGTCGTCATCCCGCGCCAGAACGAGCGGTGACGCCGCCCTGCAGGGAGTCCTACTCCCCCGCCGGCCCGTCCCACTCGTCGGGCAGCGGCAGCGCCTCGGGGTTCACGGCTGCCACGATCTCGGTGAGCACCCGACGCGTCTGGGACTCCCCCGACCCACAGGTGCTTTCCTCCCTCGACGGGGATGAGCACGGCGTGCGGAACAGCCGCGAAGCGATCGGCCGCGGCATCCGGTCGAAGGTAGTCGTCGAACTCCGGGATGATCGCGATCACCCGTCGAGGATCGTCGGCCCACGCCGAGACCTCGCCGGGAGTCGCGCGGTGCAGCGGCGGTGAAAGGAGGATGACGCCCTCGACGGCGTGATCGCGACCGTACTTCAGCGCGAGCTCCGTGCCGAACGACCAGCCGACGAGCCACGGGCGGGGAAGGCCGCGCTCCCGCACGAAGTCCATCGCGGCGGCCAGATCGAAAGCCTCGGCGCGGCCGCCGTCGAATGCGCCCTCGCTCGTCCCCCGCGGCGACGTCGTGCCGCGGGTGTTGAATCGCAGGACCGCCAGGTCGGCGAGGGCGGGAAGCCGTGCGGCCGCCTTCCGCAGGATGTGCGAGTCCATGAACCCGCCTGCCGTCGGCAGCGGATGCAGCGTGACCAGTGTGGCGACGGGATCCCGGTCGACCGGCAGGGCGAGTTCGCCGACGAGCGTCAGGCCGTCGAGCGTTTCGAGCTCGACGTCTTCGCGTCGAGCGGGTAGCAGTAGCGGTCCGCGGATCTCCACGTCAGCCGATCCTCCAACAGTGCGTGTGCCAGTGTCTGCGTGCGGCGAGATCGGCCTGATCGCCGAGCACTCCGTCGGCGCGCCACACGACGAGATGGGCCACCCCCGGATCGATCGTGCGTCCGCATCCCGGGCACGTGTAGGCCTTCACGGCCTGTGCGCCGCTGACCGGTTGAACCGTCCACTCGACCCCGCGGCGGAGCTCGCTGCGCTTCCATCCTGCCAGGAGCCGCTCGAACGAGCCGTCGCCTGATGGATCGGGCCGCCGCCGATTAGACCGCGGCATGGGATCAATACCAGCCGGTGCTCTGCGAGTGTCCCCACGCGCCGCAGGGGGTGCCGTAACGGCCGCCGATGTAGCCGAGGCCCCACGCGATCTGCGTCGCGGGGTTGGTCTCCCAGTCCGCGCCGGCCGAGCCCATCTTGCTGCCGGGGAGCGCTTGCGGGATGCCGTATGCCCCGCTCCCCCGGTTGTAGGCGTTGACCCTCCAGCCGGACTCCTTGTTCCACAGGGCCACGAGGCACGAGAACTGGTCGTCGCCCCACCCGCGCGCCCGCACCATGTCGTACGCGATGGCCTGCGCCGAGCCCGGGTCGGGCGAGACGAACGGCGGCGCCCATCCGGACGAGCCGGACTTCGCGGATTTGGTGGGAGTCGGTGTAGGTGTGGGCTTGGGGGTGACGTAGACCGAGTAGCCGCCCCGGTCGAAGGCCGCCGCTTGGGTCTCGCCGTCGGCCGATGCGAGCTCGAGGCTCTGGATGTCGCCGAGCCCGCTCGCGTAGAGCGTCACGGGGGCTGCTTCATCGGCGTTGGCGGCCATGAGCGCCGAGCCGGTGGGTCCGACGTAGGCGGCCACGAACCCGATGGCCGCGAGGGCTGCGAAGACACCCAGCACATTGCGCCGGCGCGACCAGCGCTGCTGCGGCGCGGCGGCGCGCCCGGGAGCCGTCGCGACTGCGGTTGCGGCGTTCGCCGCCTCCTGACGACGCATCCGTCGGGACGCCACGGGAATCATCTCGTTGCCGGAAGTCACAGTGCCCCCGAGTCTAGCCATTCACCCCGGGGGCTGCCATCCGCGGGCGGCGTGCGACGGTCCGTGTCGGACGACGGATGCCGCGGCCCCGCGCTCCGGACGAGCACCGCTCGCGAACCTCAGGCCACGGCGAGCATGACCTCGACGACGGCGTCGAGGACGGCATCCACCTGTGTCTCGCGATACCCGCCTCGCTGCATGCGGAAGGCGACGGCGCGCACCTGCTCGACCGTCACGTTGTCGCCCGTCTCGAGGTAGCGCGCGATCTTGTCGGCCACGAGGTCGACCTCGTCGAGGCGGTAGCCGTAGCGCATGATGCCCACGCGGTCGAACCGCTGTCCGCGGGGACGCGACAGACGGTCCAGGACCACCTGCGCCGTCTCCTTCGTGCGACCGACCCACTCGCGCGCGCCGGACCGGGTGACGACGGCCTGACGCTCCCGCGCGGCGAAGGCATCCTCGATGCGGCCGAGCGCGGCATCCACCGCGGAGATGACGTAGCCGCGCTTCACGAGCGGGAATGCCACGCGCCGCACGTCGGCCGCAGTCAGCGCGGTCTCGGGATCGGAAGGGTCGTCGAACGCGGCCTTCGCTCGGCGCAGGAAGGCGTCGACGGCGCGCTTCTCATACCCCTTCGTACGGCCCGATGCCTCGGGGAATGCCGCGACGGGCGAATCGGACGTTTCGGGGGGCGAGGAGGTCATCAGACTGCCAGGGGGGTCAGGAGGTAGTACAGCGCGAGCGCCGCCACGATGGACAGGAGGATCGAGTCGAGCCGGTCGAGGACGCCGCCGTGGCCGGGCAGCCACGAGCTCATGTCCTTGATGCCGAGGTCGCGCTTGATCATCGACTCGGCCAGGTCGCCCGCGGTGGCGGTCAGGAGGATGACGGCACCGAGGATGAGCCCGGCCCACCACGGGATGTGAAGCATGAACAAGCCCACGAGAAGGCCCGCGACGAGAGCCGCGAGAGCCGCGCCGGCGAAGCCCTCCCAGGTCTTCTTCGGGCTGATCCGGGGGGCCATGGGATGCCGCCCGAAGGCCAGCCCGGACGCGTAGGCGCCGGTGTCCGAGGCGACGGCGATGATGATGAAGCCCAGGACCCACCATTCGCCGCCGTCCTGGCGCAGGAGCACGACGCAGAGACTCGCCAGGAAGGCGACGTAGAGCTGGGCGAAGCCCGCCACGAGGACGTCCGCGAGGACGGCGCCGTACATCCGGCCGTCGTGGGACGCCATCTGCGCCAGCAGCCGCCAAACGATGACGAACGCCACGGCGACGAACGTCGTGACCCATTGCAGCCACGGATCGAGGAAGTAGCCGGCGAGCACGAGGACGACGCCGGCCCCGATCTGCGGCCAGACGTCCATCTTGCGGCCCACGCTGTTGAGCGCGCGCCCGAACTCGAAGAGCCCGAGCACGGTCGCGGCGAGGGCGAAGAACAGGAAGAGCCACTTCACGAAGACGAGCGAAGCGATGAGCACCGCGCCCATCGCGAGGCCGATGAGGCTCGCGAGGATGAGGTCTCGTCCTGTGCGCTGCTTGATGCGCTCGTTCGCCTCTTCGAATTCGGCGCGTGCGTGCGCGACCTGGTTCTCGAGTCCGTCGCGCGCCGCGCGGAACTGCTGCTGGAGCGCGGCGGACGAATCGTGCGGCTGCGCTTGCGGCTGGGGCCCGGTGGGCGGGACCTGGTCGCGCCTTACACGGGCCGCGTCGCGCCTGCTCTGCGGCGGATGCGACTCCGCGGGCGACGGCCCCGGCGCGTCGCCGGATGCGTCCGACATGGCTGTCTCAGACCTCGAGGAGTTCTGCCTCTTTGCGCTTGAGCGCCTCGTCGATGGCGTCGACGTGCGAACGCGTGAGGGCGTCGAGCTCCTTCTCGGCGCGGGCGAGCTCGTCTTCGCCGAACTCGCTCTTCAGGTCGTCGAGATCGTCCTTCGACTTGCGACGGATGCCGCGCACGTGCACCTTCGCGTCCTCGCCCTTCGACCGAACGATCTTGACGAACTCGCGCCGGCGCTCCTCGGTGAGCTCGGGAAGCGTCACGCGGACGATGTTGCCGTCGTTGGAGGGGTTGGCGCCGAGGTTCGGAGTGTCGCGGATCGCCTGCTCGATCGCCTTGAGCGCCGACTTGTCGTAGGGCGTCACGACGAGCGTGCGCGCCTCGGGGTTGTTGAGCGAAGCGAGCTGCGCCAGGGGGGTCGGCGTGCCGTAGTAGTCGACCAGGATCTTCTGGAAGAGCTGCGGGTTCGCACGACCCGTCCGGACGCTGGCGAAGTCGTCCTTCGCGGCCTCCACTGCGCGATCCATGCGCGTCGCGGCATCGGACAGAACGTCGGCGATCACAGTGACTCCCCTCGTGGGCTAGAAGATCACCAGTCTAGTCGGCAGGGCGTCGTCACACCGTGACGAGCGTGCCGATCGACTCACCCAGCAGGGCGCGCGTCACGTTGCCTGCCGGCTCCATGCCGAACACCCGCATGTCGATGCCGTTGTCCATGCAGAGGCTGAAGGCGGTCGAGTCGACGACCTTGAGCCCGCGCAGGAGGGCGTCGGAGTACGTGAGCTCGTCGATCCGGGTGGCCGAGGCATCCAGTCGCGGATCCGCCGTGTACACGCCGTCGACGCCGTTCTTCGCGACGAGGATCTCGTCGCACTTGGTCTCGAGCGCCCGCTGGGCGGCGACGGTGTCGGTCGAGAAGTAGGGCAGACCGGCGCCGGCGCCGAAGATGACGACGCGGCCCTTCTCCATGTGGCGCTCCGCACGGCGTGGGATGTACGGCTCCGCGACCTGGGTCATCGAGATCGCCGACTGCACGCGCGTGGCCGCGCCCGCCTGCTCGAGGAAGTCCTGAAGGGCCAGCGCGTTCATCACCGTGCCGAGCATGCCCATGTAATCGGCACGCCCGCGGTCCATCCCCCGCTGGCTGAGCTCTGCTCCGCGGAAGAAGTTGCCGCCTCCGACGACGACGGCGATCTCGACCCGGTCCACGGCCGCAGCGATCTCGCGGGCCATCTGGCTGACGACGTCGGGATTCACGCCGAGCTGGCCGGCGCCGAACGCCTCACCGGAGAGCTTCAGGAGGACGCGGCGGCGTCCGGTCGCTTCATCGATCACGTGGGATCCTCTCGTCGCGAATGCAGACTATCGAAAGCATGGGAAAGGCCCGCATCGAATTCGATGCGGGCCTTCCGAGGTCGTTACGCGCCGACCTTGAAACGTGCGAAGTCGGTGAGGGTCAGACCGGCGTCCTTCGCGACCTGGGCGACGGACAGCTTGTTGTCCTTCGCGTAGTCCTGGTCGAGCAGCGAGACCTGCTTGAAGAAGGCGTTGACGCGGCCCTCGACGATCTTCGGGAGGGCGGCCTCCGGCTTGCCCTCGTTGCGCGAGATCTCGGTCACGATCTGACGCTCCTTCTCGACCTCGTCGGCCGGGACGTCGTCACGCGTGAGGTACGTGGGGTTCGCGAACGAGATGTGCTGCGCGAGGCTGCGAGCCGTCTCGGCGTCGTCGCCCGTGTAGGCGAGCACGACGCCGACCTGCGGCGGCAGGTCCTTGCTGGTCTTGTGCAGGTAGATCTCGAACTTGTCGCCCGAGAGCGTGCGCACGCGACGCAGTTCGACCTTCTCGCCGATGATGGCGGCCTCGTCGGAGATGAGCTCCGCGACGGTCTGGTCGCCCGCGGGCGCGGCGAGGGCGGCCTCGGCGGAGTCGGCGCCGGCAGTGGCGGCGGCCTCGAGCACCTTGTCGGCCAGCGCGATGAAGCGCTCGTTCTTGGCGACGAAGTCGGTCTCGGTGTTGAGCTCGAGGATCGTGACCTTGCCGTCGAACTCCTTCGCGGCGATCAGGCCCTCGCTCGTCGAGCGGTCGGCACGCTTGGCGTTGCCCTTGGCGCCCTTGAGGCGCAGGATCTCGACAGCCTTCTCGAGGTCGCCGTCGGCCTCCTCGAGAGCCTTCTTGGTGTCGACCATGCCGGTGCCCAGCTGCTCGCGCAGCGACTCGATGTCGGCGATCGTGAAGTTTGCCATGTGTGGCGGCTCCTTGCTTGTGGAGAGTTCTCGTGGGATGCCTCGGCGGGGCCGCTCTGCGACCCCGCCGAAGCGTAGCTGATGAAGGGGAACCGTCAGGCGTCGGCGCCCGGGGCCTCGACGACGTCGGCGACCTCCGCCTCGACGGCGTCGGCCTCAGCCTCGGCGTCGACCGCGACGGGCGCGGCGGCGAGGGCCTCGTCGTGCGCGGCGGCACCGGCCGCGTCCGCCTCGGTCTCGGTCGCGGCGATCGAGACGTCAGCGGCGCCGGAGACGGTGGTCTCCGAGCCCTGCTCGAGGAGCTCGCGCTCCCAGTCGGCGAGGGGCTCGGCGTCGGCCGACTCGTCCGTCGGCTGGTGACGCTGGATGAGGCCCTCGGCGGCGGCGTCGGCGATGATGCGCGTGAGCAGGCTCACCGAGCGGATCGCGTCGTCGTTGCCGGGGATCGGGTACTGGAACTCGTCCGGGTCGGCGTTGGTGTCGAGGATGCCGATGACGGGGATGCCGAGCTTCTTGGCCTCGTCGATGGCGAGGTGCTCGCGCTTGGCGTCGATGACCCAGATCGCCGACGGCGTCTTCTGGAGGTTGCGGATTCCGCCGAGCGACTTGTGCAGCTTGTCGAGCTCGCGCTTCTTGAGGAGGAGCTCCTTCTTGGTGAAGCCGCTCGCCGCGGGGTCGTCGAAGTTGAGCTCCTCGAGCTCCTTCATGCGCGCGAGGCGCTTCGACACCGTCTGGAAGTTGGTGAGGAGGCCACCGAGCCAGCGCTGGTTGACGTAGGGCTGGCCGACGCGGGTCGCCTGCTCGGCGAGGACTTCCTGCGCCTGCTTCTTCGTGCCGACGAAGAGGATCGTGCCGCCGTGCGCGACAGTCTCCTTGACGAACTCGTACGCCTTGTCGATGTACGTCAGCGACTGCTGAAGGTCGATGATGTGGATGCCGCTGCGCTCCGTGAGGATGAAGCGCTTGACTTTCGGGTTCCACCGGCGGGTCTGGTGCCCGAAGTGCACGCCGCTGTCGAGCAGCTGGCGAATCGTGACGACGGCCATGGCCGTTCTCCTGTTCTGGCGCTCGCGCGCCTCTTGCGGTTGTCTCGCGCCGAACCGATGGGCCGGCGAGCCTGGTGCCCGGCACACGCCCACCCGGAGCGTTTTCGCTCGGGACCGTTGGGAGTGGATGCCACGCCGCGTCCTTGATGGCGGGAAGCCGTCGAGGGGTGCAGCGCTCTGGGCACGCGGAGTCACCCCGACGAGCGGGGTGCTCCACCAGTGTATCAGGAGGTGACGTCGCCCAGCGGCGCGCGGGCAGCCGGTCCTCCCCAGTCGCCGAGCGGCATCGCGGCATCCACCGACCCGTTCGGCAGGCGTGCGTGCGGACGCCCTCCGGGGACGATGAACGGATGCCGCGACGCCGTCCTCTCCGCCGTCCGCTCCGCGTCGCGGGCGCTGCCGTCATCATCACGACGGCAGCGGTCATGGGATCGCCGGCCTCCGCGGCGGGGCCCGAGCTGTCCGACGGAGGCTGGGTGTGGCCGGTCTCCCCCTTCCGGGTCGTCGAGCCGTACGTGCAGCCGGCGCATCGCTACGCTCCGGGGCACCGCGGCATCGACATCGAGCCGACGGACGGCTTCGAGATCGTCGCGCCCGCCGACGGGACCATCGCATTCGCCGGAGCGGTCGCCGATCGCTCGCTGCTGACGATCGACCACGGCGGCGGCCTCGTGACGACCTTGGAACCCGTCATGTCGGAACTGCAGCCGGGCACCGGCGTGGTGCGGGGGCAGCCGATCGGTGCGATCGGACTCGGGGGTCATACGCCCCCCGGCGCTCTGCACTTCGGCGTGCGGCTCGACGGCGAGTACATCAATCCGCTGCTGCTGCTGGGCGGCATCCCGCGGGCCGTGCTCCTCCCCTGCTGCGGATAGCGCCGCGATGCACGCCGTCCGTCGGCGCACGGCCGATCGGTCACGCGCGCGGGTGCGCGAGACGATAGGTCGCGGCCAGTCGCTCGCTCGAGACGTGCGTATAGATCTGGGTCGTGCCGAGGCTCGCGTGACCGAGCAGCTCCTGCACGGTCCGCAGGTCGGCTCCGCCGTCGAGGAGGTGGGTCGCCGCGGAGTGACGAAGGGCGTGGGGGCCGACCGTCGAGCCCACCACCGGTCCCAGCACGCGGGAGACGACGTCGTACGCTGCGCGGGGGCCGAGCCTCGCGCCCCGAGCCCCGAGGAAGATCGCGCGTTCGCCGGCGACGTCGTCGCGCCGCGCGAGCAGCGCTGGGCGTCCCCGGACGAGGTACGCGTCGAGCGCGGCGGCCGCCGGGCCACCGAAGGGCACCACCCGCTCCTTCGAGCCCTTGCCCGTCACGCGGGCCGTGCGGCGCTCGGAGTCGATGTCGTCGAGGTCGAGGCCGCACAGCTCCGAGACGCGGATTCCCGCGCCGTAGAGGACCTCGAGGAGGGCATGATCACGCAGGGCGACCGGATCTCCCGCGGCTGCCGTCCGGGCGAGCTCGTCGAGCAGTCCGCCGACGGCGTCGGCCGTCGCGACGTTCGGAAGCGTCCGGCCCCGCTTGGGGGCGACCAGACGCAGGCTCGGGTCGGCGTCGACGAGGCCCGACTCCGACGCCCAGGCGAAGAAGCCGCGGACCGCGGCGGTGCGGCGGGCGATCGTCGAGCGCGCGTCCCCGCGCTTCGTCGCCTGCCAGAGCCACTCCCGCAGGTGCTCGAGATCGACGTCGGCGAGTTCGAGGTCACTGGACGAGGCGGCGAAGTCGGCGAGGTCCGCCCGGTAGGCGCGCACAGTCGCGGCCGACAGGCGACGTACATCCCGCACATGCCGGGCATAGGCATCCGCTGCTTCCACGAGCCGCATGATGCCAGCATGCCGCGGGTGGCTCCTGGGCGGCGGCCGGACGCACCGATCGCCCGACGATCAGGCCGGAAGAGTGCTGCGCCGCCAGCCCAGGTACCCGCTCTCCACCTCGCCGTTCAGCTGCAGCAGGCCGAGGATCCCTTCGACGTCGGCGGCCGACATCCCGCTGCGTCGCGCGAGCTCCTCGACGTCCCGCCATGCCCGCGCGCTCAGGGCGTCGCGCACGCGGGTGCGGTCGTCGGTCGGCGGGCGGTCGTCTCGTAGGTCGAAGAGATGCCCGTCGCCGGATCGCCGGCCGAGCAGCTCGCGGACATCGTCGGCATTCGTGACGCACACGGCGCCGTCCCGGAGCAGCCGGTGAGCACCGGCCGACGCGGCACTCGTGACCGGTCCGGGCACGGCGGCCACCGCGCGTCCCATCTCGAGCGCGTGCGCGGCCGTGTTGAGCGAGCCGCTGCGCCATCCCGCCTCGACCACGACCGTGACGTCCGACAGGGCCGCGATGAGCCGATTGCGCTGAAGGAACCTCCACTTGGTCGGGGCGGACCCGCACGGCACCTCGCTCACAGCGGCCCCGGCGGACGCGATGCGGTTGAGCAGCTGACTGTGACCCGCCGGATACGGGCGTTCGACTCCCCCGGCGACGAGCGCGACGGTGAGCCCGCCCGTCGCGAGGGCCGCACGGTGGGCTGATCCGTCTATGCCGTAGGCGGCGCCCGAGACTACTGGGATGCCGGAACCCGCGAGGTCCGCGGCGAACTCCATCGCGACGTGCTCGCCGTAAGAAGTCGCGGCCCGTGCCCCGACGATCGCCACCGACGGCCGCAGGCGCGCGAGCGCGGCGCGGTCGCCTCGCACCCAGAGGGCGACGGGTGCATGGGGACCGAGGTCGGCGACCTGCGTCGGCCACTCGCCGTCGCCCGGCACGACGAGCCGCACCTGCGCTCGGGCGGCCACCTCCAGCGCCACCCGGATCGGAGCGGCCGCGAGGCGCGGCATCCAGCGCTTATGACCGTCTTCGAGCTCCTTGGAGGTGAGCTCGGGCGTCCCTGACGGCCGGTCGGTGGCGATCGCCTCGAGCGCTGCGGCGGCACCGAGTTCCGCGATCAGGCGACCCGCGATGCCGTCCCCTGGCTCGACGAGATGGCTCCAGACGATTCGTGCAGCCAGTTCGTGCTCGTCGTCGACCGGGATGCCGCTCCGAACAGGCGCGAGCGCGCGCTTGGCAGCGTCGAGGGCAGCGGCGGCAGTGGTCATCGGGTGATTCCCTTCTTGAGGTAGAGCGCCCGCCCGACGTCTTCGACGCTCAGAGCTTGGCGGCCGGCGAGATCGGCGATGGACCAGGCGACGCGGAGCACCCGGTCATAGCCGCGGAGTGTCAGCGCACCGCGGTGCAGCGCCGCATCGAGCGGCCGGCGCACCACCGGCGCGGGCGCATGCGGACCTTCGCGCAGCCACGTGCCCGCGACGTGCGCGTTGAGCCGCCACGGGGTGTCGGCGAGGCGGTCAGCTGCGCGAGCCCGGGCATCGATCACCCGCTCGCGGGCTGCGGCCGTCGTCAGCGTCGGGGCGGAAGCCGCCTGGCGATGAGCGACCGACACGCGGGCGAGCGACAGTTCGATGTCGATGCGGTCGAGGAGCGGCCCGGAGAGCCGCCCGAGGTAGCGGCGGATCGCCATGGCGGGGCAGCTGCAGGAGCCTCCGACGACGCCGTAGTCGCCACACGGGCACGGGTTCGTCGCCAGCACGAGCTGGAAGCGGGCGGGGAAGGCGGCGGTCGCGCCGGCGCGGTGGATGACGATCGAGCCGCCCTCGAGAGGCTGGCGCAGCGCATCCAGCGCCGAGCCCATGAACTCACCGGCCTCGTCGAGGAACAGCACCCCTTCGCTCGCGCGGGCGATAGCGCCCGGCCGGACGTGCCGGGAGCCGCCGCCGACGAGTGCCGCCATGCTCGCCGAGTGGTGGGGAGCTTCGAAGGGAGGGACTCTCGAGAGCGAGGTGACGGCTTCGCCCGACAGGGACCGGATCGAGGCCACCGACAGCGCGGCGCGATCGTCGAGAGCGGGCAGGATGCCGGGCAGCCGCCGGGCGAGCATCGTCTTGCCGGCGCCGGGCGGGCCGCACATCAGCAGGTGGTGCCCACCGGCGGCCGCGACGACGAGCGCGTCCACCGCCTCGCGCTGACCGATCACCTCGCTGAGGTCGAGGTCGACGGCGGGTTCGCCGGGGGTGAGCGGGCCGGCGACGGGATCATGACCGGGATCGTCGACATCCGCCCCGTGCCAGCGGGCGACCTCGGCGAGGTCGACCGCTCCGAGGACGGTCATACCCTCGACGAGGTCGGCCTCCGCCTTGTTCGCCCACGGCACCACGACGCGCCGGATCCCCGCCTGCGCCGCCGCCGCGACGGCCGGCAGCACGCCGGGGACGGGGCGGAGCCGCCCGTCGAGGCCGAGCTCGCCGAGGTGGACGGTCGCGGCGACGGACGCGGCATCCATCGGCGCTTCGGTGGCGAGCGACGCGATGGCGATGGCGACGTCGAAGCCGGACCCGCTCTTCGGGAGGCTCGCCGGCGACAGGTTGACGGTCAGGTGCCGCCGCGGGAGGTTCAGCCCGCTGTTCGCGCAGGCGTTGAAGACCCGGCGGGCCGCCTCGCCGAGCGCCTTGTCCGGCAGCCCGATGATCTGGAAGGCCGGGGTCTGGTTCGACAGGTCGGCCTCCACCTCCACCAGCGAGCCCTCGAGGCCCGAGAGGGCGACGGACCAGGTGCGCGCGACGGTCACACGACCCCCTCGAGGTGCTCGAGCGACGCCGTCGCCGGGTCGGGGCCGATCAGCCCGATGGCGTCGATGCGAAGCCGCCTGCCCTGGACGAGGTCGCGATGCGCCGCGATCCACGCCATCGCGAGGCGCCACAGCCGCGCCTTCTTGAGTTCGCCGACCGCCTCGAACGGGTGCCCGAACGCGACGCTCCGTCGCGTCTTCACCTCGACGACGACGAGCTCTGTCGCGGTGGCGACGACGAGGTCGAGCTCTCCCCCGGGTGCCCGCCAGTTGCGCGACAGCACGGTGTACCCGAGCGATTCGAAGTAGCGTGCCGCGCGGTCTTCGCCCGCGCGTCCGAGGACGTCTTTCTCTGCCATTCCGGCATGCTCCCGCGACGCGCACCGCCGGTCGGGGGCGGCCGGCGGCATCCGTTCACTGCCCGTCTCGAGGAGGCGCTGGGGAGGAACGGGCGTCGCCGACATGCCGGGGCGGGCGGCGCGCTCGCCTGTCTAGGATGGAGACACCATGGATGACGAAGTCTTCGAGGACTACGACCGCGAACTCGAGCTGGCGCTCTACCGCGAATACCGCGACGTCGTCTCGCAGTTCCAGTACGTGATCGAGACCGAGCGGCGGTTCTATCTTGCCAACGAGGTCAACGTCGTCCGCCGCGACACCGAGCACGACTTCTACTTCGAGATCTCGATGAACGACGTCTGGGTGTGGGACATCTATCGTGCCGACCGCTTCGTCAAGTCCGTCCGCGTCCTGACGTTCAAGGACGTCAACGTCGAGGAGCTCTCGCGCCGCGACTTCCACCTGCCGGAAGAGCTCTCGCTCGACAGCTGAGCCGTTCGGGGCGGCGTCTCAGAAGAGCGTCGGCCAATCGGCGATCGACCACGACGCGCGGTGGTGCGGGCTGATGCCGTGCGCGCGTATCGCCTCGCGGTGGTCGGGGCTCGCGTAGCCCTTGTTGCTCGCCCAGTTGTAGGCGGGGAGCTCGTCGTGCAGGCCCGTCATGAGCGTGTCGCGTGCGACCTTCGCGATGACGGATGCCGCGGCCGCACTCGCGCAGTCGCGATCGGCCTTGATGACCGGTCGCACCGTCAGACCGACCGCTCCGGCCGGCGTGATGTAGTCGTAGTTGCCGTCGAGGATCACGATCGCCTCTTCGGGCACCACGCCGTGGGCCCGGAGGTCCGCCAGCGCACGGATCGTCGCGAGACCGAGGGCGCGCATGATGCCGACCTCATCGATCTCGACGCTGCTCGCCCAGCCGACGGCGCTCACCGACACCCACTTCGCCGCTCGTGACGCGACATCGGCGCGCTTGGGCTCCGGCACGAGCTTCGAGTCGCGCAGCCCCTGCGGGATGCGGCGCCGGGCGTCCGCCGGCGTCACGACGCTCGCACCCACGGCGACGGGTCCGGCCAGCGCACCCCGGCCGACCTCGTCGCACGCGATGACGATCGGCCACTCCTTCAGGAGCCGGCGTTCGAGGGTCAGCCGCGGCTCGACGACGGTCACGATCCGGGCGCCTCCTCGGCGGGCGTCGCATGCGTGCCCGAGTCGGTCCCGCCCGAGTCGGAGTCGTCGCCGGTGGAGTCGGGAACCCCCGCGAACACCTGCGGGTGGAAGTCGAGAAGGCCGAAGCGCGAGAGCGGCCACGTGATGAGGAACGCGCGGCCCACGACGTTCTCGAGAGGGACGAAGCCGTTGCCCGGCTGATCCTGGTTGTACCTCGAGTCCTTCGAGCGGTAGCGGTTGTCGCCGAGGACCCACAGGTCGCCGTCGGGCACCACGACGTCGAACGGGTCGCCCGAGGCCGCCGTCTCGCCGCCGGGCAGCTTGAGGTACGAGGACTCGTCGATCGGCACCCCGTTGACTGTGATCTGGCCGATCGCGTTGCAGCAGACGACGTGGTCGCCCGGCAGGCCGATGATGCGCTTGATCAGGTGGTCGTCGCTGTCGGGGGCGGAGAGGCCCACGAGCGAGAGGATCCAGTCGACGCCCTGCTCGATGGGCGGCCGCGTGTCGGCGGGTGCAGGAGGCAGCCATCCACCGGGGTCGCGGAACACGACGATCTCGCCGCGGTCGTACCCGCCGAAGCGCGGGGTGATCTCGTCGACGAGGATGCGGTCGTTGACGAGCAGCGTGTCTTCCATCGACCCGGAGGGGATGTAGAACGACCGCACGACGAACGTCTTGACGAGGAACGAGACGAGGACCGCGACGAGCACGATGATGACGACATCGCGAAGGAAGTAGAGCCATCCGCGGCGGCGCTGATCCGTGCCGGAGGACGAATCAGGCGTGGGAACCGGCTCCGCGGAGGCCGTCTGCTCGGTCGTCATGTGGGTCCTTCACCGGGCTCGCCGGGGAGATCGGTGGGCCGTCTTCTCAAGGGTCGCATACTCCGACGTGCTCGGCCGCCAGACGCGTCATCTTCGATGTCCGCGTCACACTCCGGAGATGACGATGCCCCGGGCCTGAGGCTCGGGGCATCGAACGGGAGAACTCAGTTCTCGCGCTTCTCCTTGATCTTGGCCTTCTTGCCACGGAGGTTGCGCAGGTAGTAGAGCTTCGCGCGACGGACGTCACCGCGAGTCACGATCTCGATGTGGTCGATGACCGGGCTGTGCACCGGGAAGGTGCGCTCCACGCCGACCTGGAAGCTGATCTTGCGGACCGTGAAGGTCTCGCGCACGCCGTCGCCCGAGCGGCCGATGACGACGCCTTGGAAGACCTGGATGCGGGAGCGGTTGCCCTCGGTGATGTTGACGTGCACCTTCACTGTGTCGCCGGGTGCGAAGGCGGGGATGTCGGAGCGGAGCGAGGCCGCATCGACGGCGTCGAGGATCTGCATGATCGTCACTTCCTGCGGCCGCCACAGGTCGACCGCGAAAAAAGGGGAAAAGGATGTCGTGTGCCCGAGGCCGCATGAATCGCTTCGCACGGCGGGCTCCCCTGAGGCAGAGCCGGGTCAGGGCACAAACAACCATTCTGCCACGGATGACGGAGCCCGCCAAAACGCGGGGTCAGCGCGACTCGGGCTCGCGCTTCTCGGCGATGACGAAGACGTCGTCGGGGCTGTGCGCCTGCGGGGCGGAGGCCGAGGCATCCCGAGCCGCCTGCGGAGAGAGGTACGCGACGCCCTCGGTCGTGTACATCACCATGCTCGACGGCCGCGCCTCGCGCCAGAGCTGCCACAGCGTCAGCCAGAACAGACCCACGCCGGCGAGGATCGTGACCACCATGACGGGTGCCCACCACGCCTGGTTGAAGAAGCCCAGCGAGATGATCAGCAGGTGCCAGACCGTGAAGCCCAGCACGTCCCACCACGAGACCGCCCGCTCGGCGCGGACGGTGCCCCGCGCCCGGACGAGGAGCGTCAGGACGAGCTGTCCGATGAAGACGGCCGGGATCGCGAGGAACAGCACCCACAGGAACGCCCATCCTCCGGCGTTGAAGACGGCCCACCCCACGAGCAGCCACAGCGGCAGGAGGAACGCAGCCGGGAAGAGCCAGCTGTAGAACCCGCGACGCAGCCACATGGCACTGATGGTACGCCGATCGCCCCTGGGGGGAACCGGGTCGGCGCGTCCCCGGG
This sequence comes from Microbacterium sp. 4R-513, assembly GCF_011046485.1. NCBI lineage: Bacteria > Bacillati > Actinomycetota > Actinomycetes > Micrococcales > Microbacteriaceae > Microbacterium > Microbacterium sp. 4R-513. The sequence goes on along the minus strand of NZ_CP049256.1, from coordinate 3,224,429 downwards.
GCATCCTCCCAGCGACCGGGTCGGTGCATCCGACAGAATGGGCAGGTTGAGAGGAGCACGATGATCGAGCTGCGCACACCCGCCGAGATCGAGGCCATGCGACCGGCGGGGCGATTCGTGGCCGAGACGCTCGCGACGCTGCGCGACGAGACGAAGGTCGGGACCAACCTCCTGGCGATCGATCGCCGCGCGCACGAGCTCATCCGCCGAGCGGGTGCCGAGTCCTGCTACATCGACTACCACCCCTCATTCGGCGCGAGCCCGTTCGGCAAGGTCATCTGCACGTCGATCAACGACGCCGTGCTTCACGGCCTGCCGTTCGACTACGCGATCCGCGACGGCGACCTCGTCTCGCTCGACTTCGCAGTCTCGATCGACGGCTGGGTGGCGGACTCCGCCGTGTCGTTCGTCGTGGGGACGCCGCGCGACGAGGACCTCGCGCTCATCGATACGACGGAGCGGGCGCTGGATGCCGCGATCCAGGCCGCCGTCGTCGGCAACCGCATCGGCGACATCTCGCACTCGATCGCCGAGGTCGCCCACGCCGACGGCTATCGCATCAACACGGACTTCGGCGGGCACGGCGTCGGCCGGATCATGCACGGCGACCCGCACGTGCCGAACGACGGCAAACCCAATCGCGGGTACCCGCTGCGAGCCGGGCTCGTCGTGGCCCTCGAGCCGTGGTTCCTCGGAACGACCGACGAGCTGGTCACCGACCCGGACGGCTGGACGCTGCGCAGCGCCGACGGCTCCCGGGGAGCCCACTCCGAGCACACCGTCGCGATCACCGAGTCCGGGCCGATCATCCTGACGGACCGCTCGTTCCTCGGCGTCGACTGACCGACCGCGAGGTCTCGCCCGACTGGCGTCGCCTGACCGGTGCCGCCTGACGGGGATCAGCCCACCGCAGGAGCCTCCACAACCGCGGCACTGTCGCGCGGAAGGACGAGCGCTCCGTCGACGACAGCGGTGGCGGCATCCGTCGCCAGCAGGATCTCGCCCGTTCCCTCGAACCTCACGGGCTCGGCGCCGAGGTTGACCAGCACGAGCAGGCCACCGCGTCGCAGGCGGAAGACCCGCCCGCCGGTCACGTCCACCGCCTCCGCACCCAGCGAGGCGAACGACGGATCCGTCAGCTCGGGGCGCTCCCGACGGAGCCGGGCGATCGAGCGGTAGAGCGCGAGCAGCCGCGCGTGGTCGCCGTCGGATGCCTCGTCCCACCGGAGCTTCGAGCGCTCGAACGTCGCGGGGTTCTGCGGGTCGGGCACGGTCGCCGGATCCCACCCCATGCGGGAGAACTCCTCGATGCGGCCCTTCGCGGTGGCCTCGCCCAGCTCTGGCTCGGGGTGGGAGGTGAAGAACTGCCAGGGCGTCGAGGCGCCCCACTCCTCGCCCATGAAGAGCATCGGCGTGCCGGGTGCCGTGAGCGTCAGCACGGCGGCGACGGCGAGCCGCTCGAACGACAGCGTGGCGCTCAGCCGGTCGCCCGTGGCGCGGTTGCCGATCTGGTCGTGGTCCTGCGCGAAGGTCACGAGACGCCATGCGGGCACCTGGTGCGGGACCGGGTGGCCATGGTCTCGACCCCGGAACGACGAATACGTGCCGTCGTGGAAGAACCCCTGCGACCAGGTCTTCGGCAGCGCGTCGAGGGCGGCGAAGTCCTCGTAGTAGCCGGTCGTCTCGCCGGTCAGGGCCACGTGGACCGAGTGATGCCAGTCGTCGCTCCACTGCGCGGTCAGCCCGTACCCGCCCGCCTCGCGCGGCAGGATCAGCTTCGGGTCGTTCAGATCCGACTCAGCCACGAGCGTGAGCGGACGCCGGACATGGGCGGAGAGGGCGTCGGATGCCTCGGCGAGCTCCTGCAGGATGTGCACCGGCGAGTCGTCCTTCAGGGCGTGGACGGCGTCGAGCCGCAGACCGTCGACGTGGTAGTCCCGCATCCACATGAGCGCGCTGTCGAGGATGTGGCGCCGGACGGCCGGCTCATCGAGGTTGACGCTCAATCCCCACGTGTTGCGGCTCGCCTGGCGCAGATACGGCCCGAACTCGGGCAGGTAGTTGCCGCTCGGGCCGAGGTGGTTGTGCACGACGTCCTGCAACACGGCGAGCCCGGCGGCGTGCGCGGCATCCACGAAGCGCTGATAGGCGGCCGGACCACCGTACGCCTCATGGACGGTGTTCCAGAGCACGCCGTCGTAGCCCCAGTTCCACACCCCGTTGAAGCCGTTGACCGGGAGCAGCTCGACGTGGGTGACGCCGAGCTCGACGAGATGATCGAGTTTGCCGATCGCCCCATCGAGGGTCCCCTCGGGCGTGAACGTGCCGAGGTGCAGCTCGTAGATCAGTCCCCCGGCGAGCTGGCGCCCGGTCCACGAGGCATCCGTCCACTCGAACGCCGAGGGGTCGAAGTACGCAGACAGGTCGTGCACGCCGCGCGGCTGGCGACGTGAGCGCGGGTCGGGCCGGACGGCGTCGGAGTCGTCGAGCACGAAGCCGTACTCGTCGCCGTCGAAGAGCTCGACGTCGGCGCGCCACCAGCCGCCTTCCTGACGCTGGAGCTCGACATCCTCTCCCCCGCTTCCGCGGCGGAGCCGCACGCGATGCGCTCGAGGGGCCCAGACTTCGATCACGATTCCTCCTCGAGTGCCAGAAGCGCCACGGGATAGTGCGACAGCAGTTCGGCGAGGGGGACGACGGATGCCTCGAACCGGCGTCCGGTGATGACGTCGACCGTCGGGCCCGAATGGCGGAGGAGCGCCGTGTCGCCCCATCCCTCACGGCGGTCGAGGCCGACGGGAAGGCGGGTCGCGATCGCGACCGCTCCTCCGCGGTCATAGGCGATCGCGTGCGCGGACGCCTCTCCCACGACCGTCATCGGCGTGTACCGCGTGAAGAGGTCGGGACGGTCGCGCCGCAGGCGCAAGGCCCGTGACGTCACGAGCAGCTTGGCCGCACCGGTCTTGTCGACGGGAGGGAGCTCGCCGAGCGGCACCCCGGCGTCGAGCTCCGCGAGCATCGCCTGGCGGGCGGCGAAGTCGACGGCCCGGCGGTTGTCGGGGTCGACGAGCGACGTCTCCCAGAGCTCGGAGCCCTGATACACGTCGGGCACGCCCGGTCCGGCGAGCTGCAGCAGCTTCGCGCTGAGCGAGTTCGACCATCCGAAGGGCCGGATCTCGCGCACGAGGTCGTTGACCATTCCGACGGCACGGCCGAACGCCGCGTCGACGAGGTCGTGCATGCGCTCCTCGAACGTGGGATCCGGATCCCACCACCCCGTGGCCTCGGCCGCCTCGCGAGCGGCCTTCTCGGCGTACGCGTGCAGCCGTTCGGGCGTCGCGGGCCACGCACCGACGATCGCCTGCCAGAGGAGGCTGTCAAACGGGCCGTGACCGGTCGACGCGATGCCGCGGAGTCGTCCGAGCGCCTCCGACCACCGGTCCGGCACCTCGGAGAGCACCGAGAGCCGCGCGCGGACGTCTTCGCCCCGCTTGGTGTCGTGCGTCGACAGCGACGTCATGCTGCGCGGCCAGCCGGCCTGACGCCCGGCGAACGCGCGGTGCAGGCCATCGGTCGAGAGCGAGAACACGCCGGGATCGCCGCCGACCTCAGTCAGCGTGCCGAGTCGCGTCTGCCGGTAGAACGCCGTGTCTTCGACGCCCTTCGCCATGACGGGCCCGGTGGTCTGCTGGAAGCGCTGGGCGACCTCGAGCGACGGGTCGGCGAGGAGCGCGACGAGCCGGTCGATCGCGTCGGCGAGGTCCGGACGGCGAGTGGATGCCTCTGCCGCCGCCGCGTCGAGATTCTCCCGCCCCGCAGGGAGGTAGGAGCGGTAGACCGGGAAGCAGGCGAGGAGCTCGCCGAGCGCGTCGTCAGCCCGCTCGACCGGCTCGGGGAGGCAGCGGACGAGACGGCGGATCTCGGACTGCTGGATCGTGTCGGCGATCATGCGCTTCGTGCCGTGGATCACGTCGGCGTACGGGACCGGCGGAGTGAGGCCGCTCTCGGCGCGCAGTCGCGCGTCGAGGTCGTCGAGCGCCTGCTCCCCCGCCGGGTCGATGAGCACCCGGTCGATCTCGGCCATCGCGTCGTACCCGGTCGTGCCGTCGGTCTCCCACCAGGCGGGCAGCGCCTCGGGGTGATCGGTGCCGCTGTGCTCGAGGATCTTCTCTACGAGCACGTAGGTGCCGTCGGTCGCTTCGGCGAGGCGGTCGAGGTATCCGCCCGGGTCGCGCAGCCCGTCGGGGTGATCGACCCGCAGCCCGTCGACGAGCCCCTCGTGCACCCACCGCAGGATCTCGGCGTGGGTCTCGTCGAAGACCCACGGCACCTCGACCCGCACGCCGGCGAGCGTCGTCACCGCGAAGAAGCGCCGGTAGTTCAGTTCGGCGGCCTCGCGTCGCCAGAACGTGAGCTCCCAGTGCTGGCGGGAGAGGATGCCGCGGAGGGCCGAGGCATCCGTCGTCGGGCCATCGGGAGTCGTCCCCTCGGCCAGCGGCAGCACGTGGTCGAAATAGCGCAGCGCGCCGTGCGGGGTCTTCGGACCGGGCTGCGGATCAGCGGTCAGCTCCCCCGCCTCGAGCACCTCGTCGATGTCGGAGCCGAGGATCGGCACGCGGACGCGGCCGTCGCCGTACTCCCAGTCGATATCGAAGGCCTCGGCGTAGCGGGAGTCCCGCCCGCGGAGGAGGACGTCCCACCACCACGGATTCGCCGCCGGGTCGGAGATGCCCATGTGGTTGGGGACGATGTCGACGAGGATGCCGAGCCCGGCTTCGCGCGCGGCGCGGACGAACCGGTCGAGGCCTTCGGGGCCGCCGCGGGCGGGGTCGACGCGGGTCGGATCGACGACGTCGTAGCCGTGGTCTGAGCCCTCGGTCGCCTCCAGGAGCGGCGAGAGGTATGCCCAGCCGACGCCGAGGTCGCGGAGATAGCTCGTCACCTCGGCCGCGGCATCCAGGTCGAATGCCTTCCGGATCTGCAGGCGGTACGTCGACGAAGGATGCATGCCGGCTACCTCTTGACCTCGAGCCTCGGCGCCGCACCCGGCACTTCGTCAGCGGTGGCTGCCGCGACCGTGGCCGCGACGGATGCCGCCACAGAGTGGTCGGTCTCGATCTCGGGCGCGATGTGCTCCCGCAGCAGCATGAGCGCCTTCGGCTGCACGGTGATCACCGCTCCGGGCGGGAGGGGGTCGAAGCCGGCCTGCTCGCCCGCCGTATCGACGATGAGGTCCCACGTGGGACTGAAGTCCACCTCGGGGATGTGGAAGTCGACGGGATCGTCGCCGGCGTTGAGGAGCACGATGAAGTGGGAGTCGGTGATCGGCTGGCCCCGGCGATCGCGCTCGCGGATCCCCTTGCCGTTGAGGAACACGCTGATCGCCCGTCCGAAGCCCGACTCCCAGTCCTCGGGCTGCATCTGCGACCCGTCGGGGCGGCCCCACACGATGTCGGGCACCGGCGCACCGGCCTCGCGGCGGATCGGACGACCGTTGAAGAATCGCTGACGGCGGAAGGTCGGGTGATCGTGCCGGATCTTCGCGAGTGCGGCGGCGAACTCGATCAGCGGCTGATCCGCCGTCTCCCAGTTCAGCCACGTGATCTCGTTGTCCTGCGCGTAGCCGTTGTTGTTGCCCTGCTGCGTGCGCCCGAGCTCGTCGCCGTGCAGGAGCATCGGCACGCCCTGCGACAGCATGAGCGTCGCGATGAAGTTGCGCTGCTGGCGGGCCCGGAGGGTCAGGATCTCGGGGTCGTCCGTCGGCCCCTCGGCACCGTTGTTGTACGAGCGGTTGTGCGATTCGCCGTCGTTGTTGTCTTCGCCGTTGGCCTCGTTGTGCTTCTCGTTGTACGACACGAGGTCGCGCAGCGTGAAGCCGTCATGCGCGGTGACGAAGTTGACGGATGCCACGGGCCGGCGACCCGAGTGCTCGTACAGGTCGGCCGATCCGGTGAGCCGTGAGGCGAACTCGCCGAGCGTGGCGGGCTCGCCCCGCCAGAAGTCGCGGACGGTGTCGCGGTACTTGCCGTTCCACTCGGTCCACTGCGGGGGGAAGTTGCCGACCTGGTAGCCGCCGGGACCGATGTCCCACGGCTCGGCGATGAGCTTGACCTGCGAGACCACCGGATCCTGCTGCACGAGCTCGAAGAAGGTCGCCAGGCGGTCGACGTCGTAGAACTCGCGCGCGAGCGTCGCGGCGAGGTCGAAGCGGAAGCCGTCCACGTGCATCTCGAGCACCCAGTAGCGCAGCGAGTCCATGATGAGCTGCAGGGCGTGCGGGTTGCCGACGTTGAGGCTGTTCCCCGTACCGGTGTAGTCGGTGTAGTACCGCTTGTCCTTGTCTTCGAGGCGGTAGTAGGCGGCGTTGTCGATGCCCCGCATCGAGAGGGTCGGCCCCATGTGGTTGCCCTCCGCCGTGTGGTTGTAGACCACGTCGAGGATCACCTCTATGCCGGCCGTATGGAGGGCCCGGACCATGCCCTTGAACTCCTGCACCTGCTGGCCGCGGTCACCCGTGCCGGAGTACGTGTTCTGCGGCGCGAGGAAGGCGATGGTGTTGTAGCCCCAGTAGTTCGAGAGGCCCTTCTCCTGCAGCGTCGAGTCGTTGACGAACTGGTGCACGGGCATGAGCTCGATCGCCGTGACACCGAGCTTCTTGAGGTGCTCGATGATCGCGGGGTGCGCGATCGCGCTGTACGTTCCGCGGATCTCCTCGGGGATGGCGGGGTGGAGCTTCGTGAGCCCCTTGACGTGCGCCTCGTAGATGAAGGTCTCGGAGTAGGGCGTCTTCGGCAGGCGGTCGCCGCCCCAGTCGAAGAAGGGGTTCACGACGACGCCCTTCATCATCGACGAGGCCGAGTCGTCGTCGTTGCGCGAGTCGGGCTTGCCGAAGTTGTAGCCGAAGACCGACTGGTTCCACTGCACCTGACCCTCGACGGCCTTCGCGTACGGGTCGAGCAGCAGCTTGTTCGGATTGAAGCGCTGTCCGGACTTCGGGTCGAAGGGGCCGTGCACGCGGTAGCCGTAGCGCTGTCCCGGGCCGATGTTGGGCAGATACGTGTGCCACACGAAGGCGTCGACGTCGATCAGGTCGACGCGGGTCTCCTTCCCGCGATCACCGAACAGACAGAGTTCGACACGCTCCGCACCCTCACTGAAGAGAGCGAAGTTCGTGCCGTTGCCGTCGTACGTCGCGCCGAGCGGATATGCGGAACCGGGCCAAGCCTGCACAGAGGTCCTCCTTGGGATGGTTTCCCACCCTATCGAGGGCCGATACCCCTACCGCGGGGGTTGCGCCGCGCCGGGCGCGTATGTGAACGGATGCCGCGACCCGGCGTCAGGACAGCACCTCCGTGCCGCCCGTGCCGACGATGTGCACGCGGACGTTGTTCGTCGATCCGGCGATCCCCGGAGGCGCGCCCGCCGTGACGACGACCCGCTCCCCCTTGCTGGCGAGGCCCTCGGACAGGAGCGTGTCGTCGAGCACCGACATGAGGGCGTCTGTGGTGTCGGCGCGCTCGACGAGGAACGTGTCGACGCCCCACAGGAGCGCGTTGCGCGAGCGGGTCGACGCCAGGTCGGTGAACGCGATGATCGGCACGCGGTCGCGGAGCCGCGACATCCGTCTGGCCGAATCACCGGACTGGCTGAAGACGCACACGTACTTGGCGCCGACGAAGTCGGCGATGCTCGACGCCGCCAGCGTCATGGCGCCGCCCTGCGTGCGCGGCTTGGTGCCGAGGCGAGGGATGCGCTCGAGGCCGTGCTCCTCGGTCGACTGGATGATGCGGGCCATCGTCTCGACCACGGTGACGGGATGCGTCCCGACGCTCGTCTCGCCCGAGAGCATCAAGGCGTCGGCGCCGTCGATGACGGCGTTGGCGACGTCACTCGTCTCAGCCCGCGTGGGCACCGGATTGTCGATCATTGACTCGAGCATCTGCGTCGCCACGATCACGGGCTTCGCCCACCGTCGGGCGAGCTCGATGGCGTGCTTCTGCACGATCGGCACGGACTCGAGCGGGAGCTCGAGGCCCAGGTCGCCGCGCGCCACCATGACGGCGTCGAAGGCGTCGATGATCTCCTGCAGATGCTCGACCGCCTCGGGTCGCTCGATCTTCGCGATGATCGGGATGCGGCGGCCCTCCTCGGCCATGATGACCTGAGCGCGCTGCACGTCCTTCGGGCCGCGCACGAAGGGGATCGCGACCAGGTCCGCGCCGAGGTTCAGAGCCCAGCGGAGGTCGGCTTCGTCCTTGGCAGTGAGAGCCGGGACGTCCACCGCGATGTCGGGCAGGTTCATGCCCTGGTTGTCCGAGATGCGGCCGCCCACGACCACCTCGGTGCGCACGCGGGTGCCGTCGCTCGCGAGGACGCGCAGCCGCACCCGGCCGTCGTCGACGAAGATCGTGTCGCCCTCGGACACGATCTCGGGGAGCGCCGCGTACGTCGTGGAGACCAGTTCCCTCGATCCCGGCACGTCGTCCGTCGTGATCGTGAGGACGTCGCCGGGTTCGAGCAGCTGCGGGCCGTCCGCGACGCGGGCGAGCCGCACCTTCGGGCCCTGCAGATCGACCATGACACCGACTGCTCGTCCGGTCGACTCGCTCGCACGACGGACGTTCGCATACGACGCCTCGTGGAGGCCGTGGTCGCCGTGGTTCAGGTTCAGGCGCGCGACGTCGAGCCCCGCCCGGACGAGCTCTTCGACGGTCTCATAGTCGGCCGTGGCGGGACCGAGGGTGGCGACGATCTTCACGCGACGCATGCGGCACTCCTTGAGGCTTCTGCCCGCTTCCGCGGGACGACCGGGCCCTGCTCGAGGACCTCCTACGAATTGTGCTCCATCGGGGGCGCCTCGGGCGCGATCTCACTTCGGCTTCAGGGGCGGAGTGAGGGAAACGTTCGCTCGGGGTAATCGAACGCCGCCGCACGGTGAAACACCGCGCTCCTAACGTGGCGGGCACCCGCACCACCCGTCGAATCGGAGGCGCCATGAGCGAGGCAACATCCCGAGAAGCCCGCCGGGACACGGCAGAGGACGTCAAGAGCCGGAAACATGGCGCTGACCGAGCCGCAACATCTCCCGCGTACCGTGACGCCATGAGCTCCACCGCGGCACCCGGCGCGCACGTCGTCGTGGTGGGCGCGGGCATGGTGGCCCACCGCTTCGTCGACAGTCTGCTGAGCCGCGGAGACGAGTCCTGGCGGGTCACGCTTCTCGGCGAGGAGCCGCGGCATCCGTACGACCGCGTGGGGCTCACGAGCTTCTTCGCCGGCGCCTCGCCCGACGACCTGAGCCTCGAGCGGAGCGTGCTCGACGACGAGCGCGTCTCGTTCGTGGCCGGCGACGCCGTCGTGCGCATCGACCGGAGCGCCCGCCGGGTGACGACGGCGAGCGGGCGCGTCGTCGCCTACGACCACCTCGTGCTCGCGACGGGCTCCTATGCTGCTCGCCTCGCGGTGGACGGCTTCGGGCACGACGGATGCTTCGTCTACCGCACCCTCGACGACGTCGAGCGCCTGCGGTCCTACGTCGAGTCCCGCTCGCGCGAGCTCGGCCGGCCGCTCACGGGCATGGTCATCGGGGGCGGGCTCCTGGGCCTCGAGGCAGCCGGCGCCCTTCAGGGCCTCGACGTCGCGTGCACCGTCGTGCAGTCGTCGGACCGGCTCATGTCCGCGCAGCTCGACCTCCCCGGCGGCAATGCGCTCCGCCGCCTCATCGAGTCCCGCGGCATCACGGTGAAGACGGAGTCCATCACGACGCGCCTCGACGCCGATCGCTCCGGCAGGGTCGTCGCGCTCGAGTTCCGCGACGGCTCGTACGAGGCTGCCGACGTCGTCGTGTTCACCGTCGGCGTGCGCCCCCGCGACGAGCTCGCCCGCGAGGCGGCGCTCGACGTCCACCCCCGCGGCGGCGTGCTCATCGACGCCGGATGCCAGACCTCGGACCCCGCGATCCTCGCGATAGGCGAGGTCGCGAACTTCGACGGCCTGTGCGTCGGGCTCGTCGCGCCCGGCTACGCGATGGCGGAGGTCGCCGCGACGAGGCTGCTCGGGGGCGAGGCATCCTTCCCCGGCTACGACCTCTCGACGAAGCTCAAGCTCTCGGGAGTCGACGTGGCGAGCTTCGGCGACGCTTTCGCCGAGACGCCGGGTGCACTGGATGTCGTGTATGCCGACCCCGTGGCCGGCGTCTACAAGAAGCTCGTGCTCTCGGACGACGCGAAGACGCTCCTCGGCGGCATCCTCGTGGGCGACGCGTCGGCGTACGGATCCCTGCGGCCGCTCGTCGGCGGCGCGCTGGGGGGCGACCCGGCCGCGTACCTCATGCCCGAGGGCGGCGTCGCTTCGCCGACCGCCGAGCTCCCCGACGAGGCGCTCGTGTGCTCGTGCAACAGCGTGACCGCCGGCACGATCCGCCACTCCGTCCACGAGGAGGGCTGCACGGATGTCGCGGGCATCAAGTCGTGCACGAAGGCCGGAGCGGCGTGCGGGTCGTGCGTCATGATGATCAAGAAGATCGTCGGGACCGAGCTCGCGAAGTCCGGGGCGGCGCCCAGCAACGCGCTGTGCGAGCACTTCGACATGTCGCGGCGGCAGCTCTTCGACGCGGTCCGCGTCTCGGGCCTTCGCACCTTCAGCGCCGTCATCGACCGGTTCGGCGTCGGCCGGGGCTGCGACATCTGCAAGCCCGCGCTCGCGAGCATCCTCGCGACGCTCACCGGCACGCATGTGCTCGACGGCGAGAACGCGGCCCTGCAGGACACCAACGACCATGTCATGGCCAACCTGCAGAAGGACGGCAGCTACTCCGTCGTGCCGCGCATCCCCGGCGGGGAGATCACTCCCGAGGGGCTCCTCGTCATCGGCCAGGTCGCGAAGGACTTCAACCTCTACACGAAGATCACGGGCGGCCAGCGGATCGACCTGTTCGGGGCGCGCCTCGAGCAGCTGCCCGACATCTGGAAGCGCCTCGTCGACGCGGGGTTCGAGTCGGGCCATGCCTATGGCAAGTCGCTCCGGACCGTGAAATCGTGCGTCGGCTCGACGTGGTGCCGCTACGGCGTGCAGGACTCCGTCGGCATGGCCGTCCAGCTCGAACTGCGCTACCGCGGGCTGCGGTCGCCGCACAAGCTCAAGCTCGGCGTCTCGGGCTGCGCGCGCGAGTGCGCCGAGGCGCGCGGCAAGGACGTCGGCGTCATCGCGACCGAGGCCGGGTGGAACATGTACGTCGGCGGCAACGGCGGGTTCACGCCGCGCCATGCCGTGCTGCTCGCCGAAGGGCTGAGCGACGCCGAGCTGCTCACCGCGATCGACCGGTTCCTGATGTACTACATCTTCACGGCCGATCGCCTGCAGCGCACGGCGCCATGGTTCGAAGACCTCGAGGGCGGGATCGAGGGTCTGCGCGCCGTCATCTTCGAGGACAGCCTGGGCCTGTGCGCCGACCTCGATGCGGCGATGGCCTCCCACATCGGCTCGTACGAGGACGAGTGGAAGGCGACGCTCGAAGACCCCGAGAAGCTCCGCCGCTTCGCCTCTTTCGTGAACGCGCCGAAGACCCCCGACCCTTCGCTCGCCTACACGGTCGAGCGCGGCCAGCCTCGACCCGCGACCGCTGAGGAGCGCGAGGACGCGCGCGTGCTCATCGCGGGAACGACGCTGGAGGTCCGGCGATGACCATGGCCGACATCGCCGAGAAGAAGACGGATGCCGCCGCCTGGGTGCGGATCTGCGACCTCGCCGATCTCGAGATCGAGCGCGGTCGCGCCGCTCTCCTCGGTGACACGCAGATCGCGCTGTTCCTCACCCACGGCGGGCGGGTCTTCGCCGTGTCGAACCTCGACCCCTACAGCGGAGCGCACGTCATCTCGCGGGGCATCGTGGGCACGCGACAGGATGCCCCGACCGTCGCGTCGCCCATGTACAAGCAGGTCTTCGACCTCCGGACGGGCGCGTGCCTGGACACCCAGGGCAAGGGTCCTCATGCCCTCGCCGTGTGGCCCGTCGCGGTGCGCGACGGCGCCGTGTTCGTGAAGGAAGGACGCGCATGACGACGATGCTCGGGATCTCGCTCGCCGGCCGCGACGTGCTGATGGTCGGCGGCGGACCGGTCACCGCACGGCGACTCCAGCGCTTCCTGGACGACGGCGCTGCGGTGCGGATCGTCGCACCGGCGCTGTGCGACGAGGTGCGAACGCTCGTCGACGAGCACGGCCTGCTGTGGGCGCCCCGCGCTGCGGAGCCCGAGGACGTCGCGGATGCCTGGCTCGTGCACACCGCCACCGGTGATGCGCAGACGGATGCCGAGATCGCCGCCGTATGCGAGCGTACGCGCACGCTCTGCGTGAACGCATCGGACGGCGCGCACGGCTCCGCCCGGCTCACCGCCGAGACGCGGTCGGGCGATGTGCTGGTCGGCGTGATGTCGGACGCGGGCGTGGACCCTCGCCGAGCCGGACGGCTGCGCGATGCGATCGCCGCGTTGCTGCGCGAGGGCCGCCTGCCGCTGCGTCGCCACCGCGCCACGGCGGCCGGCCGGGTCGACCTCGTCGGAGGCGGACCCGGACCCGTCGACCTCATCACCGTCCGGGGTCGGCGCCTGCTGGCCGAAGCCGATGTCGTCGTGGCCGACCGCCTCGGCCCGACTGATGTGATCGGCGAGCTCGACCCCGCCGTCGAGGTGATCGACGTGGGCAAGCGTCCCGGCCACCACCCCGTGCCGCAGGACGAGATCAACCGTCTGATCGTCGAGCACGCCCGTGCCGGCAAGCGCGTCGTGCGACTCAAGGGCGGCGACCCGTTCGTGTACGGCCGTGGCGGCGAAGAGGTCGCCGCATGCCTCGCGGCCGGGGTGCCGGTCGACGTCGTGCCGGGCCTCACGAGCGTCGTCTCGGTGCCCCAGGCCGCCGGCATCCCGGTCACCCATCGCGGGAGCGCGGCATCCGTCCATGTCGTCAACGGCCAGGCGCCCACGACCCCGGCGACCGTCGCGGCGATCGCAGACCCCGCGGTCACGACCGTCGTGCTGATGGGCGTCGCGGCACTCCCCCGGCTCGTCCAGACGGCGCTCGACGCCGGCGCCCCGGCCGGTCGTCCGGTCGCGATCGTCGAGAACGGTCACACACCCCGGCAGCGGACGACCCGCACGACGCTCGCGGATGCCGTCGCCGACGCCACCGCGGCCGGGGTCTCGACCCCCGCCGTCATCGTCATCGGCGAGGTCACCCGCGCCGACCTGCTCCTGCCCCATCCCGAACTGATCGGCGAAACTGCCCGGTGACCGAAGCTCCACGCCCCACCCTGTCGGCGGCCCTCGTCGGCTGCTCGATCGTCATCGCCGTCGACCGCCGCTCCGGCGAGCTCGCCGCAGCCCTCGAGCGCCACGGCGCGACGGTGCGCCACGCTCCCGCGCTGACGATCGTGCCGCACATCGATGACGAGGCGCTCATCGCCCGCACCCGCGAGCTCATCGCCCATCCCCCCGAGGTCGTGGTCGCGACGACGGGCGTGGGCTTCCGAGGGTGGATGGAAGCGGCCGACGAGGCGGGGCTCCTGGACGACCTCCACGCCGCCTTCGCGGGCGCGCAGATCGTCGCGCGGGGACCCAAGGCCCGGGGAGCCATCCAGCAGGCGGGCCTCACCGCCGACTGGGTCGCAGAGTCCGAGACCTCCGTCGAGCTCGGCGAGTTCCTGCTCGCCGAGGGTGTCGCGGGACGCCGCATCGCGGTGCAGCACCACGGCTCGGGGGCGGACGGCCTCGACGAGCTGTTCGAGGCCGACGGCGCCGACGTCGTCAGCCTCACGGTGTACCGATGGGGTCCTCCGCCCGACCCCGAGGTGGTCCGCAAGTCGGTCGTGGCCACGGGTGCAGGTGAGGTGGATGCCGTGCTCTTCACGTCGGCACCCGGCGCCTTCGAGTGGCTCGAGGCTGCGCGGCGCGAGGGCGTGCTGGACGACATCCGCCGGCTCGCCGAGCGGGACCGAGTTCTGCTGGCCGCGGTGGGCCCGATCACAGCCGGCCCGCTGGAGGACGAGGGACTCCCGCCGCTCATCGCCGACCGTGGACGTCTCGGCTCGCTCGTGCGCGCGGTGGTGACCTACTTCGGCGGCGAGCATGCACCGTCGCGCGAGACGACGGCCGGCCGCCTCGAGCTCCGAAGCAGCGGGGCGGTGCTCGACGGACGGTTCATCCCGCTCTCGCGCACGGGCGTGGATCTGCTCGGCGTGCTCTTCGACGCCGACGGCTCGGTCGTCGCGCGCACGGCCCTGCAGTGCGCGCTCCCCCGCTCCGGCGACAACACGCACGCCGTCGAGATGGCCGTCGCCCGGGTGCGCGAGGCGCTCGGCGTGCCCGACCTCATCAAGACCGTCGTCAAGCGGGGCTACCGCCTCAACGTGCTCGAGCCGGCGGGGACCCTGTGAGCCGCCCGGTCCTCGTCGCCTGCTCGCACGGCACATCGTCCGAGGACGGCCGCCGCGCGATCAGAGCGCTCGTCGAACAGGTGCGCGCGATCCTGCCCGACGTGCGAGTCGAAGAGTCGTTCGTGGACGTGCAGCAGCCGGAGGTGGCAGATGTCGTTGCCGAGGCCGCGGCATCCGTCGCCGTCGTCGTGGTGCCGCTGCTGCTCTCGACCGGGTATCACACGCGCGTCGACATCGCCCGGGCGGTCGAGCCGTTCCCCCACGCCGTCGCAGCTCCCGCGCTCGGGCCGCACGATCTGCTCGCCCTCACGCTCGAGGAGCGCCTCCGCGAGGCTGACGTGCGGCGCGGCGACGCGATCGTGCTCGCCGCGGCGGGCTCGAGTGATCCGGCCGCGGAGGTCGACGTCATCGCGATGGCCGCGCGCCTCGGCGAGCTCCTCGGCCGTCCGGTCTCGGTGGGGTTCGCCGCAGGCGCCGAGCCGCGCATCGGGAAAGCGGTCGAGACGGCTCGAGAGGCCGGCGCCGAGCGCGTCGTCGCCGCGAGCTACGTCCTCGCGCCGGGGTTCTTCGCGGAGGTGATCGCGCGTTCCGGCGCCGATGTCGTCACGTCACCGCTCGCCCCCGACCTCCGCATGGCGGCGCTCATCGCCGAGCGGTACGAGGCCGCCTGCGCAGCTCTCACGTCCCCCGCGCGCTGACGACTGCCGACGTCGAGCGGCGCGGGTCTACGTGCGGCGCACCCGTCGAGCCGCGAGAGCGAGCCCGAGGAGGATGACGGCGAGCGCGCCCAGAGCCACGAGCGGTGAGACGGCGCCGCCCGTGACGGGCAGCGTCCCCTCATGGGCGGTGTTCACGAGGGAGAACACGAGGGTTTTTCCGGCCTCGATGCGCGTCGACACCCAGCCCTCGGCATCCGCCGCGAGAACCGTCCCTCCGACGCTCCAGACAGGCGCGACCCACGTCACCCCGTCGATCGCCGGCGGACCCGTCTCACGGATGCGCAGGGTCGCTCCGCCCGGGACGTCGCCGACCGTGACGGGCTCTCCGGCCGTGAGCGATGCGGTCTGCACGGGGCCGCCGTCGACCGAGTATTCGATCGTGTAGCGCGTGTCGTCCGGCACCGTGCCGGCACCGTCGCCCACGACGGACTTGGCGATGGAGAAGGCTCCGACGGGCGCGAGCGCCGCCGTGTTCGTCACGCCGAACGCCACCGTCGCTCCGGAGGTCATCGCCTCGGACGGCATGACGACGCGCCCGGTGTCGTCCGGGATGAGTGTCTCGTCGTTGCCGGTCCAGCTCACGGGGCCCCATTCGACGCCCGGGATCTCGGGGAAGGGTCCTTCCCGGCCCTCGACGATCGACCCGACGGGGACGTAGTCCGTCTCGCTCACGACGCCCGGCTGCAGGAAGACCCGATCCTGCGGTTCGCCGTTGAGCCACCAGTCGACCGAGAACACCGTGTCGGCCGGAACGCGGTCCGCCGCGTCGCCTGCGAGCTCCTTCACGATGTTGATGTGGGTCAGCTCGACTGCCGAGTTCCTGACTTCGAGTACGGGGGTGACGTCCGCCTGAACGATGAGCGTGTTCGTCGGGCTCCAGGACGAGATGCTCCAGTCGAAGGCCGGTGGGAGGTCGGCCTCGTCCAACGGAGCCTCTTCCAGGGTGACGACGGTCCCGACCGGGAAGGTCGCGGGCTGCCCTTCCGCATCGACCGGTCCGACGGCGGTGCCGTCCGCCGGCACCTCGATCGACCCCGTGAGCACGTCGCCGAACACGGTGCGCGCCGTATAGCCGACGGTGAAGGACTCGACGAGGAGCTCGGAGGGATCGATGCCCGCCAGGACCTTCCGCACGAGGAACGAGCCGTCCGCGAGCTGCGCGGAGTTCGTGACGGTCCCATCCACGACCGACTCGCCGTCGGCACCGATCGTCAGCTCCGCCGGGGTGTAGACCGGGTCATGCCAGTCGACGCCCGGGATGCTGGGCACGCCGGTCTCCTCGTACGTGACGACGGTGCCGTAGGGGAATAGCAGCGGCAGGCCCGCGGCATCCAGCGGCGACACCGGCGTCCCGTCGGAGGGCAGCACGATCGTGCCCTCCGATGTCGCACCGGTGGGGGTCGTGGCCGTCCAAGAGACGGAGAAGTTCAATGGGATCGGCAGCGCGGCGCCGTCCGCGCGGGCGAAGTCCTTGGCGAGCTGGAAGGATCCCTCACGCAGCGCGTTGCCGACGGTGATGACGACCTCGCCCGATGCGGGCAAGGGGATGTCGACGATCGCCGTCTCGAGCGGACCGGCGCCCTCGAAGTTCTGTGGCCGGTACTCCTCGGTGACGCCGTCGATCGTGACGCGAAAGACGGGCAGCTCCCAGTCGGCGACGTCGACCGGCGTGCCGTCGAGCAGCGGCACGAGTTCGGCGAGCGAGAGCGTGTCGGCCCCGCTTTCCAGGTTCTCGAGGGTCACCGGCGTGCCGACGAGGATCTGCTGCGTCGCGCGCTCCCCCGCCGGATCGGTGTTGTAGGTGACCGCGTACTCGTACAGCGGATCGGCCGCGGGGCCGGCCGTCTCTTTGACGACCGACACCGTCCGGGCCGCCCCATCCGGCGCGAGGGTGTTCGTGAGCACGACCTGCGTCGTCGTGTTCGCTCGGTCGATGAGGAACGTGCTCCCCGGGTTCCACCCGGTGCTCACCCAGTGGTAACCCGCCGGAGGGTCGACGGCGTCGAGGTCCTCGCTGAGCTCGATCCGCGTGCCGAGGGGGAAGTTCTGGCCGACCTCGACGACGGTGCCGTCGAGCGGGACGTCGAGGGTGCCGCTCGCGATCGTCTGACCCCCGGCGCGCGCGACCCAGTCGACCGGAACCATCCCGGGCGCCTGCGGGATGGGCGCTTGGTTGGGATCGGTCGGGATCACGCGCTTGCGGACGCTGAAGGTCCCCGCCCGCAGGACGGCGGTGTTCTCGACGACCATCTCGGCGGTGTCGACTCCGATCGTGATGGGATTCGGCGTGATGACGGGATCGGCCCAGGAATACCCCGGGACGCTCGCAGGGTCGATCTCCTCGAACTCGATCGTCGTGCCGATCGGGAACTGCACGCCGGCGGCGACCGTCTCGCCGGACGCGGGAAGCTGGAGCGAGCCGGTGACGACCGTTGTGTCGGGCCGCGTCGCCGTGTAGTTGACGGTGAACGCCGTGCCCGGCGGGAGGTCGCCCGCCTCGATGCCGGAGAGCGCCTTGCGCATCGTGAAGGTGCCGCTGTCGGCCGCGCACCCGATCTGCCCCGCGAACAGGAAGGAGTGCACCTCGCCGCCCTGCAGCACGACGTCGCGTCCGAGCACCTGCCCGTCCAGCGGCGCCGCGTTCACGGTCACCGCGGCATCCGGCGCGTAGATCGACCCGTCGATGCGGCCCTGCGCGGCGTTCACCGTGACGTTCCCGGTGATCTCGGAGAGGTCCCAGAAGATGAAGGGTGAGTAGGCGCCCTGCGGGTCGACGCGCGGCGCCGTCACCGTCGTCGTGCCGGCCGAGACGCGGATGATGAGCGGGTTCGGCACGCCCGGTGTCGGTCCGGGCGAGAACTGGAGAAGGCTCGCGCCGGCGATGTCGGCGTACTGCACCACGTTGGGCTGCTCGCCGCTCATCGGCTCGAGCACGATGCGGTCGTCGGCGTCCTCGGCGATGCCGACGGGATATCCCGCTCCACCGGTCGGGTCGGCGACGCCGTCGAGGCAGTCCTTCGCGAGCTCGTAGGATGCGTCGGCGTTCGTCTCGACGTAGTCGGCGACCGCGGAGGGCCCTGTGTTCGCGGTATAGATGCTGTGGCTGCCGACGGCGGTCGCCGGCGGCGTCGCGTGGGCCGGATAGTCCTGGTGCGTCGCGTCGATGAGCGGCGTCTGGTCCGCGTTCGAGGCATCGAGGTTGAGCCGGAGCCAGTCGGCGCGCCCGAACGCCTGCCAGGGCCCGTCTCGCTGGACCATCTTGAGGTCGCCCTTGAGGGTGGGCTCCGACGTCCCGGCGCTCGTGATCGCGAGGATGCCGCTGCTCGACGGGCTGTAGCTGCCGACCAGCAGCCGCGTGGGGTCGTCGTCGACCGTGGGCAGGGTGTAGTCGGCCGTGCCTGCCGACACGTGGAGGATCGTGTACTGGTCGCTCGGCGACTGCACGGTCTTCGCGACGCCGCCCGCCGCGAGACTGCCTTCGGTCTCGTCGTTCTGCATCGTGAGGTCTTCGCGCGCATAGACGGTGAAGCCGCCGTTCATCGAGAACGGATTGAACGTGTCGGGGTAGGCGGCTTCAGCCGCTTGCGGTGCCTCGGCCACGGCGACACCCGCCGTGGCTGCGAGCGCGGCGACCACGCCTCCCGCCAGGAGACGGATCAGACGGCGGCGGATCGGCACTTCTTCGGGATGGCTGGTCGACCGGTGCATTTGCTCCGACACTATCCGCGGCGCCCCGCGCCAGGGAAGCGGAAGCGGGTTACGGGAGGAGGTCCGGCCGACGCTCCCGTGTGCGCTCGAGGCTCTGCTCGCGCCGCCAGGCGGCGATCGCGCCGTGGTTGCCGCTCAGCAGGATCGGCGGCACCTCGTGGTCGCGCCAGACGGGCGGCTTGGTGTAGCTCGGATATTCGAGCAGACCGTCCTCGTGCGACTCCTCGACAAGGCTCTCCGGATTGCCCACTACCCCCGGCACGAGGCGCGACACGGCCTCGATCATCGCCATCGCGGCCACCTCGCCGCCGTTGAGGACGTAGTCGCCGAGGCTCACGCTGCGCACCCGTCCGCGCTCGGAGTAGTGGTCGATGACGCGCTGGTCGATGCCCTCGTACCGCCCGCACGCGAAGACGAGGTGCTCCTCCTGGGCGAGCTCTCGTGCCAGCTTCTGCGTGAACTGCTCCCCCCGCGGGCGAGGGCACGAGCAGGAGCGCCCCGTCGTCGAGCACAGCATCAAGGGCCTCGCCCCAGGGCTCGGGCTTCATGACCATGCCGGCGCCGCCGCCATAGGGCGTGTCGTCGACGGTGCGGTGCCGATCGTGGGTCCAGTCCCGCAGGTCGTGGACGCGCAGATCCAGGATGCCGCGCCCCCGCGCCTTGCCGATGAGCGAGACGTCCAGCACATCGAAGAACCCCGGGAAGATCGTCACGATGTCGATGCGCACGCAGGAGAGTCTAGGCATCCGTCCATGTTTCCGACGTGTGACGAAGCGCTAACCCACCCCCGCCGCCGCAGGTGACGGACATGTGATGAAGAGGTAACCGCCCGGGCCGACGGGTGGAAACACGCCGTCCGTAGCTTCGCCTCATACCCTTCCCGAGGAGAGTGCGATGACCACGACCGTGACATCCCCCCAGGCCGGCGCAGAGGCCGCCGCCGGCACCACCCCCGTCACCCTCACCCGCCGGCCCGGCCGCTGGATCGACGGGTGGAATCCCGAGAACTTCGCCTTCTGGCAGGTCGAGGGCCGAGCGATCGCCCGCCGGAACCTCGGCTGGTCGATCTTCGCCGAGTTCCTCGGCTTCATCGTGTGGCAGCTGTGGAGCATCGTCGTCGTGATGCTGCCCGCGGCGGGCTTCTCGTTCACGAGCTCCGAGGCGTTCTGGCTGATCTCGCTCCCGAGCCTTGTCGGCGCCACGATGCGCTTCCCCTACACGTTCATGGTGGCGAAGTTCGGCGGCCGCAACTGGACCATCATCTCGGCCGGACTTCTCCTCATCCCTTCGATCCTCCTCGGGGTCGTCGTCGGCAATCCCGACACGCCGTTCGGCGTCATGCTCGTCGTCGCGGCGCTCGCAGGCTTCGGCGGGGGCAACTTCGCGAGCTCGATGGCGAACATCACCTACTTCTTCCCGCAGAAGGAGAAGGGCTGGGCGCTCGGTCTGAACGCCGCCGGCGGCAACATCGGGACGGCGGTCGCACAGTTCGCGGTGCCGATCGTCGTCACGGTCGGCGCCGCCACGACGCTCAACATCTCGCTCGCGGGGTGGATGTGGGTGCCGCTGATCCTCGTCGCGATCTTGGGCGCGTGGCGCTACATGGACAACCTGTCGAACGCGAAGTCGGATGCCGCGGCCTCCGCCGCCGCACTTCGCGAACCGCACCTGTGGCTGCTCGCGCTCCTCTACATCGGCACCTTCGGCTCCTTCATCGGCTTCGCGAGCGTCTTCCCGAAGCTCATCGCCGACCAGTTCCCCGCCTTCTCGACGATCCAGGTCGGCCAGGCCGCCGTCTCCCTCGCCTTCCTCGGAGCACTCGTCGGCTCGCTCGCCCGGCCCTACGGCGGTCGGCTCGCCGACCGCGTGGGCGGCGCGCGGGTCACGGTCGGCGCCTTCACCGTCATGGCACTCGGTGCGCTGGCCCTCATCTGGACGCTGCCCCTGGAGAACTTCTGGGTCTTCCTCGCGTGCTTCCTCGTGCTCTTCGGTGCGACGGGGATCGGCAACGGCTCGACGTACCGGATGATCCCGAACGTCTTCGCGGCGCGCGCCCTGGCGACGGCCTCGGACCGCCTCGATGCGGGCGTCGCGATGCAGCGCAAGGCCGCGGCAGCGCTCGGCCTCATCTCGGCGATCGGCGCGTACGGCGGGTTCGTCATCCCGCAGATGCTGAACCTCTCGCAGACCACGACGGGCGCGTACACGGCGGCGTTCTACGGCTTCGTGATCGCGTACGCGGCGCTCCTCACGCTCACGGTGGCGGTGTACATCGTGCCGCGCCGCTCCCTCGCCGGCCAGCGCATCTGACCTGAGACCTGCGGGCAGGCCGCCGAGCCAACCCATCGGTGCCCGAGACCACACGCTGAGACACCCTCGGCGTGTGGTCTCGGGCACGCGTGGGTGGGTTCGGCAGTCGGATGTCCGAGGAACGCGCAGGCCAGGAACGTCAGTAGACGTCGCGGACGTAGCGCTTCTGGGCGATGAGCTCCTTCTTGAACTCCGCCGCGTCCTCCTCCGACAGTCCGCCGTGCCGGCGGGCGATGGTCGTGAGGGTGTCGTCCACGTCCTTCGCCATGCGGCTCGCATCGCCGCAGACGTAGAGGTGCGCGCCGTCCTGGAGCCAGCGCCACAGTTCGACGCCGTGCTCCAGCATCCGGTCCTGCACATAGATCTTCTGGCGCTGGTCGCGTGAGAAGGCGACATCCAGGCGGGTGAGAAAGCCGTCGTCGCACATCCCCAGCAGCTCCTCGCGGTAGTAGAAGTCGCTCGCTTCGTGCTGTTCGCCGAAGAACAGCCAGTTGCGGCCCGAGTGCCCGTCCGCGCGCCGATCGTGCAGGAATCCGCGGAAGGGCGCGATGCCCGTGCCGGGGCCCACCATGATCATCGGCGCGTCGCCCGCTGTCGGCGGGCGGAAGTGCGAGGACTTCTGCAGGTAGACGGATGCCGCGTCCCGGCCGCCCAGTCCATCGGCGAGGTAGGTCGAGGCCACGCCGCCTCGTGAGCGTCCGGCCTCGGTCTGGAAGCGCACGACCGACACGGTCAGCTGCACTTCGTCGGGGCTCGTCTTGGGGCTGGACGAGATCGAGTACTGACGCGGCTGGAGCCGCTTGAGCACCGTCATCCACTCGTCCGCGGTCGCCTGCACGGGGAACTCGTGCAGCAGGTCGACCGCCTGCATGCTCCACAGGTACTGCTCGAGCCGCGCCTTGTTCTCGCGCCGCAGCAGTGTCGCCAGGGTCGAGTCGTGGGTTCGCTCGGCGACGAATGCGAGCAGGTCGGGGGTGATGCGGGTGATGTCGAGCTGCATCGTGAGCGCCTCGTCGAGGAAGCGCTCGTGGCCGTCGAACTCGACGATCGTCCGCGGCGCCAGGCCCGTGAGGTCGAGCCATTCCGACACGGCGGCGGGCGCGTTCGGGGCGACGACGCCGAGCGAGTCGCCGGCTTCGTACGCCACGCCGGCGGGCGCGAGGTCGAATCCGAGCTGGCGCACCTCCTTCTGCGAGCCCGCGCCGCTGAGCAGCGTGTTCGTGACGAGTGCGGCGCGCACGGGGTTGGCTCGTGTGAACAGCCGCTTCATGGCGGGAGCGGATGCCTCGACCGCGGGGCGCGCGTCGGAAGCCCCTGGCAGGGCCGCGAGCACCTGTTGCAGCCACGCCGCCGCGGGCTCGGCGTAGTCCGGCTCGCAGTCGACGCGCGGCACGATCGCCGTCGCCCCGAGCGCCGCGAGCCGCTCGTCGATGCCGCGGCCGTGACCGCAGAAGTCGTCGTAGCTGGAGTCGCCGATCGCGAAGACGGCGTACGCGACGCCCGTCAGGTCGGGAACGTCGTCGCGGTGCAGCGCGGACCACAGATCCGCGGCGTTGTCGGGCGGGCCCCCGTCGCCGAACGTCGAGGTCACGACGAGCAGGTTCTTCGTCTTGCAGAGCTCCCCGAGCGTCATGTCCAGCATGCTCACGATGCGGGTCGGGATGCCTCGACCCTCGAGCGTCGCGGCGCACGTCGCCGCGACCTCCTCGGCGTTGCCGGTCTGCGAGCCCCACAGCACCGTCACCGCCGGTCCCGAGCCTGCGGAGTCAGGCGCGTCCACAGCGACCCGCGAGTACAGCCCGGCGAGCACCCCCTCGACCCACGCGCGCGCGAGCCCGCCGAGCGGAGCCGATGCCGGGAGCACGGGGGCCGTGCCCGCCTCGAGCGGCATCGCTTCGAGGGCGGACAGGAAGCCCGAGACGTAGGCGCCTTCCCGCTCGTCCAGCGCGGGAGCGGCGAGCGAACGCGCGGCGGCGGGAAGCGGCATCCGGTCCCGGCCGCCGGCCGTCGTGGACGGCGCTGGTCCCACCCGCCGGAGCGAGACCGCGGCGTACTTGAACTCGGGCTGCAGCGACGCGGGGTCGACGGCGTCGCTCGTCACGGCGTTGACGGTGAGGTACTCGCCCTGCTCGTCGTTCCAGTGGAAGGGTGCGAAGCATCCACCCGGCTGCACGCGGTCGGTCACGACGGCCGGCAGCACAACGCGCCCCCGGCGGGATGAGACCTCGATCTGGTCGCCCTCCGAGATCCCGAGCCGCTCGGCATCTGCGGTGTTGATCTCGACGAACGGATCCGGGTTGAGCTTCACGAGCTTGGCGACCTTGCCGGTCTTCGTCATCGTGTGCCACTGGTGCTGGAGGCGGCCGGTATTGAGGATCCACGGGTAGTCCTCGTCGGGCACCTCCTTGGGCCCGAGGTGGGGCCGCGCGAGGAACTGCGCACGACGTGAGGGGGTGGCGAAGGCCAGCCGAGGGGTCGTGCCGTCCTCGGCGACATGCAGCGTCTGGCTCACCCCGTCGTTGAGGTAGCGAGTCGGATGCCGCTCCTCGGCATCCCCGGGAGGAGCCGGCCACTGCACGGGCCCTCCGCGGAGCCGCTCGTGCGTCACGCCGCGCACGTCCCATCCCGTCCGGGGGTTCCAGAAGCGCCGGATCTCGTCGAACACCTCGGCGCTGGACTGGAACGCGAATCCCTCGGCGAAGCCCATCGCCTGGGCGACGCGGCAGATGAGCAGCCAGTCCGGCAGCGCATCGCCGGGGGGCTGCGCGCCCTGCTGGACGAGCGTCATCGTGCGGTCGCTGTTGACCATGACGCCCTCCGCCTCGATCCAGAGGGTCGCGGGCAGAAGCACATCGGCGTACGCGTTGGTGGCGGTGTCGGTGAAGACGTCTTGGGCGATGACGAGCTCGGCGGCTTCGAGACCGGCGATGACGGTCTTCCGGTTGGCGACGGATGCCACGGGGTTCGTGCAGATGATCCACGCGGCCTTGATTTCGCCCTCGGCCATCGAGCGGAACATGTCGATCGTGCCCGTGCCGGCCTCCGCGCGGATCGTGCCCGCCGGAAGACCCCAGACGTCCTCGGCGAAGGCACGGTCGTCGGCGTCGAAGACGGCTCGCTGTCCGGGGAGGCCCGGTCCCATATAGCCCATCTCGCGGCCGCCCATGGCGTTGGGCTGACCCGTCAGCGAGAAGGGCCCGCTGCCGGGACGGCAGATCGCTCCCGTCGCGAGGTGCAGGTTGCAGATGGCGTTCGTGTGCCAGGTGCCCTGCGTCGACTGGTTGAGCCCCATCGTCCACAGCGTCATCCACTCGCCCGCTTCGGCGATCCAGCGCGCGGCGGTGCGGATGTCGTCCTCGCGGAGTCCCGTGATCTCGGCGACCCGCTCCGGTGCGTAGTCCTCGAGGAACGCCGGCATCGCCTCCCATCCGTCGGTGTGCTGCGGGATGAACTCGGAGTCGATCTCACCGGAGGCGACGAGGAGGTGCAGGAGCCCGTTGAGTAACGCGAGGTCGGTGCCCGGCGCGATCGACAGGTAGAGGTCCGCGCGGTCGGCGGTCGCCGTTCGTCGCGGGTCGACCACGATGAGCTTCGCACCCTGCTTCAGCCGGTCCGCCATGCGGAGGAAGAGGATCGGGTGGCAGTCGGCCATGTTCGACCCGATCACGAAGAACAGGTCGGCCCGGTCGAGATCCTCGTACGAGCCGGGCGGGCCGTCGGCACCGAGGGACTGCTTATACCCCGTGCCCGCAGACGCCATGCAGAGTCGCGAGTTCGATTCGATGTGGATGCCTCGGAGGTATCCCTTCACGAGCTTGTTGGAGAGGTACTGCGCCTCGATCGACATCTGGCCCGAGACGTAGACCGCGACGGCGTCCGGTCCGTGCTCGTCGACGATGGCTCGGAGGCGCGTCCCGGCCTCGGCGATCGCGGTGTCGAGTGGAGTCGGCACGGCTGCTTCGCCGCGCTGCGGCCGGATGTACGCCGTCGCCATGCGTCCTGGCGCATGCATGAGATCGAGGTGCGTCGCCCCCTTGGTGCAGAGCCTCCCCGCGTTAGCGGGGTGGTGCTTGTCGCCCACCGTCTTCGAGACGCTCGAGCCATCCGTCGACACCGTGATGCCGCATCCCACACCGCAGTACGAGCAGGCAGCGCGCACCTCGGTCGTCGGTGCCGCTTCAGAGCGCACCGCCGCCGCGTCCACGAGAGGGCTCATAGCCCGATGTTCCCGGACGCATGTTCCACGACGTCGTGCGCCGTGTTACCGCTGGGTCACACCGATCTCACGCCGAAGGCGCGGGGCGTGTGAGGTGGGCTCAGCTCTCGTCGCCGGCGTCAGCCGCCTGGCGCGCGTCGTCGGCTGACGACCCGGCGTCGGCCTCCGGCTCCGCCTCGTCGTCCTGCCCGGGGAGCTCCTCGAACAGACCCGCCGGAGGGGTGACGACGACGCGGCCCGCGGCGATGTCCACCTCGGGCACGATGGCCTTGACGAAGGGCACCAGGACCTCGCTGTCGTCGCTCGCGCGGACGATCAGCAGATCCTGTGCGGGCAGGTGATCGACGCGGATGACGCGGCCGACCACCTCGCCGTCACGGACGACGTCCAGACCGACGAGCTGGTGGTCGTACCACGCGTCGTCTTCGGAGGGCGATGCTGCGGCATCCTCATCGATCCAGAGGATGGCTCGGATGAGCTCTTCGGCGGCGCTGCGGTCGTCGACCCCGTCGAAGAAGGCGACGGGGTGGCTGTTCATCCACTTGAACTCGCGGACGGTCAGCGTCTTGCCGTGCCAGGGCGATGCCTCGGGGACCTGCAGAGTGAAGGTCGCGCCCGGGACGAAGCGCCCGTCGGGATCGTCGGTGTAGAGCTCGAGCTTGATGGCGCCCTTGAGGCCGTGGGCCTTGACGAGTCGACCCACGCGGAGCTGGTTCTTGGCCGATTTCGGCGGCCGGGCAGCGCTCCTGCCCTCTGCCGCGGTCGTCGAATCGGGTTCTTCGGTCGCCGCCATCAGTCGTCCGCGACGTCGACGCGCACGCGTCGGCCGTCCGCGAGCGCAGAGATGAGCGTGCGCAGGGCCTTTGCCGTGCGTCCGCCGCGCCCGATCACGCGACCACGGTCATCGGGGTGCACGTGCACCTCGAGGACGTCACCACGGGGGGACGTCGAAGAGTGGATGCGGACGTCGTCCGGGTGATCGACGATCCCCTTGACGACGTGCTCGAGCGCGGCGGAGAGCACGGATTACTCGGCGTCTTCGGCCGGAGCGGCCTCGTCGGCCGGGGCCTCGGCGGCGGGCTCGTCGGCCTTCTTCTCGGCCTTGGGCTTGATGACCGACTTCTTCGAGGAGTCGACCTCGAACTCGCCCTTGGCCTCGGCGGTGCGGACGGTCGAGACGGCGTTCTTGTCGCCCTTGTACTGACCCCAGTCGCCGGTCAGCTTGAGGATGGCGAGCACCTGCTCGGTCGGCTGGGCGCCGACGCTCAGCCAGTACTGCGCGCGCTCGGAGTCGACCTCGATGAACGAGGGCTCCTCGGTCGGGTGGTACTTGCCGATCTCCTCGATGACACGACCATCGCGCTTGGTGCGCGAGTCGGCGACGACGATGCGGTAGTAGGGCGCACGGATCTTGCCGAGGCGCTTGAGACGGATCTTGACAGCCACGATTCTCCTGAATGTGTGGAAAGTGATTGAACCGATCGCCTGGAGCGTGGGGTGCACACCCGGCGGAAGCTCTGAAGGGAGGACCTGTCGCTGGATAGAGGGTCGAGCGGAGGGTCCGACCCTCTATTCTGCCAGATCGCGGAGTGTGTCGCGAACCACCTCGGTAACGCCGTGTCGCGGCATCCGCATGCAAAACTGTGCCCATGACGGTGCCTTTCGCGACATCCGCCCGGTCCTCGGTGGGACTCGAATGGGAGCTCATGCTCGCGGACGGCGAGTCGGGAGACCTCGTGCCGAGGGCGCCCGAGATCCTGCCGGCGCTCGAGGAGTCGACGGCGCTCGAGCGCTACACCGTGACCGGCGAGCTCCTCACCAACACCGTCGAGGTGACGAGCGGGATCGGGGCGACCGTCGCTGCGGCGGTGGACGACATCGCCGACGCGATCGCCGCGATCCGTGCCGAGACGACTCCTCGTGGGATCGAGCTCCTCTGCGCCGGCAGCCACCCGTTCGCCCAGTGGTACGACCAGGGCATCACCGACAAGACGCGGTACCACAAGCTCATCGAGCGCACCCAGTGGTGGGGACGCAACATGATGATCTGGGGCATTCACGTGCATGTCGGCGTCGAGGACGTGAACAAGGTCTTCCCCCTCATCAACGCCCTGTCGATCTACCTTCCCCACCTGCAGGCGCTCTCCGCCTCCTCGCCCTTCTGGGCCGGCGAACGCACGGGTTACGCGTCGAACCGGGCGCTGGTGTTCCAGCAGCTGCCGACGGCGGGGCTCCCCTGGCCGCTGCAGGACTGGAGCGAATTCGAGTCGTACCTCGACGACATGGTCCGCACCGGTGTGATGGCCGACGCGACCGAGGTGCGGTGGGACATCCGCCCGGCCCCTCGCTGGGGCACGATCGAGGTGCGCGCGTGCGACGGCATGTCGACGCTCCCGGAGCTCGCCGCCGTTGCCGCGCTCGTGCAGGTGCTGGTCGAGCACTTCTCCCGGCAGTACGACGAGGGCCGCGAGCTTCCGTCGATTCCGCCGTGGTTCGTCCGCGAGAACAAGTGGCGCGCGGCCCGCTACGGACTCGACGCCCGGATCATCGTCGACGCCGAGGGCACCCAGGCACCGGTGCGGGAGCATCTGGCCGAGACCATGGATGAGCTCGCCGAGATCGCGGTGGAGCTCAAGTGCGCCCGCGAGTTCGCCGGCCTCGACACGACCCTGTCCCAGGGCGCCTCGTATGCGCGTCAGCTGCTGGTGGCCGACGCCGCCGAGGGCGACCTCCGCGAGGTCGTCCAGCACCTCATCCGCGAGTTCCGCGCCGGCCCCACGCTGCGCGAGCACCTCTCCCAGCTCGCCCACTGACCCTGCACCCCGGGGCGCTTTAGGAGCGTAGGAGATCGACCGAGCGTAGGAATCCGCGGCACAATCGGTCCTACGTCGGCACCCTTTCCTACGCTCGCGAGGCAGCCGCACGGTGGAGGTCCTGTGCGACGGCCGTCAGAACCGTCCGTTCGACCATCGGCCAGTCGAACATCACCTGCTGGTAATCGAAGCGAAGCACCGTGTAGCCGCGGAGCGCGAGCCCCGCGTCCGCCGAGATATCTCGTCGGCGGTCTCGCGCCGAACTGTGGTGCTCGAAGCCGTCGATCTGTGCCACGAGTAAGTCACCGATGAGGAAGTCCACGGGATGATCGTCGATCCACACCTGCTGACGGATGGGAAGGCCGAAAGGCTCCAGTCGGACGCGGAAGATCGTCTCGATGCCCGAGTCACTCAAAACTGAGCACGCGTCTGCAACCGCCCGAGCCTGCGAACTCGCCCAGTGGACACGCCGAAGCACGTCCATGCTGATTGCACCCCTGCGCAGCGCCGACTCCCACACGGTGAGTGCGGCCTCGCGCGGTGCGCACTCCGCGACATGAAGGAGGACGTTCAGGAGCGGGTCGATGACGGCGTAGGCGCTTACGGGTGCTGGGCCGAGCGACCAGTGCGCCACGAAACCCGCCCGGGGAACTCGGGATGCCGTGGGCTTGACGGCGATGTGCAGGTCGTCATGCGGCGGCACCCAGAGCCCATGATGCGCCGCCGCAGTCACACAGCTCACCCGGCCGCCGGCCGAGACCGCGCGAACGACATCCGCGTCGACTCCCGGCACGGTCAGCCAAGAGCGCCGGACGCGCGACACTGCACCACTCCGGACCGCCGAGATCATGCTCTGGGTCGAGAACCCCGCCGCTCTTGCCTCGGCGCTGTGCGCGATGCCACCTCGGAGCGACAGCCAAGAGGAGAATTCCGCGGGTCGAGGCATCCATCCACCATGTCTGACCGCGCCTGCGAGGACGCACTCCGCCCTCGCACCTGTGCACGATGGACCACCGGCCCTACATGTGGAGGTGACGGTGCGGTTCGCGAGCGGAGGACTTCGAGCGACGGTAGGAGTAACGCGTCGCTTTCAGCCCTTACGTACGCTCCACGTCCTACCTTCACGAAGGCGAGACGGATGCCGGCTGCCCCGTCCAACCCGCGCTGCGGGAGAGGCGGGTCAGCCGCGGCCGAGCATCTTCTGCAGCTCGGCCAGGTCGGCCTCGGTCGGGCCGCCCTTCGCGCCGCCGCCGAGACCGAAGCCCGATCCCGTGGGGGCCTCGGCGGCCTGAGCCGCGGTGCCGGCGTTCTCGGCTGCGCGCTTCGCGGGGTTGCCCGACCGGGAGCCCGAGCGGGACTTCTGCTGCTTGCCGCGCTTGGACGAAGCGCCGGGGCGACCGGCGCCCGGCACCGGGCCCATTCCGGGGATGTTCGGCACACCGCCGCGGGCGACGGTCTTCATCATCTTCGCGGCCTGCTCGAACCGCTGCACGAGCTGATTGACGTCGGTCACCGTCATCCCGGAGCCGCGCGCGATGCGCAGGCGACGCGAGCCGTTCAGCACCTTCGGATTGCGGCGCTCCCCCGGCGTCATGGAGCGGATGATGGCCTCGGTCCGGTCGATCTCGCGCTCGTCGAAGTCGTCGAGCTGCTGCTTCATCTGACCCATGCCCGGGAGCATCCCGAGCATCTTCTTCATCGAGCCCATCTTCTTCATCTGCTGGAGCTGCTCGAGGAAGTCCTCGAGCGTGAACTGCTCCTTCGCGAGCTTCTCGGCGACCTTCATCGCCTCTTCCTCGTCGAACGCGGCCTGGGCCTGCTCGATGAGGGTGAGGATGTCGCCGAGGTCGAGGATGCGCGACGCCATGCGGTCGGGGTAGAAGGGCTCGAGGTCGTCGAGGTTCTCGCCGGTCGAGGCGTAGATGATGGGCCGCCCGGTTACGGATGCCACGGACAGCGCCGCACCGCCGCGCGCGTCGCCG
The DNA here is from genome assembly GCF_011046485.1 of Microbacterium sp. 4R-513. Taxonomy (NCBI): domain Bacteria; kingdom Bacillati; phylum Actinomycetota; class Actinomycetes; order Micrococcales; family Microbacteriaceae; genus Microbacterium; species Microbacterium sp. 4R-513. The sequence goes on along the minus strand of NZ_CP049256.1, from coordinate 3,194,254 downwards.
TCGAGCTTGGACAGCACGACACCCGTGAAGTCCACGCCCTCCTGGAACGCCTTCGCGGTGTTGACGGCGTCCTGGCCGATCATCGCGTCGATGACGAAGAGCACCTCGTCGGGGTTCGTGGCCCGGCGGATGTCGGACGCCTGCTTCATGAGCTCGGCGTCCACGCCGAGGCGGCCGGCCGTGTCGATGATGACGATGTCGTGCTGCTGACGGCGCGCGATCTCGACGCCGTCGCGGGCGACCTGGACCGGATCTCCGACGCCGTTGCCCGGCTGCGGCGCATACACGGCGGCGCCGGCCTGTCCCGCGACGACCTGGAGCTGGTTGACGGCGTTCGGTCGCTGCAGGTCTGCGGCCACGAGAAGGGGCGTGTGGCCCTCCTTCTCGAGCTGCTTCGCGAGCTTCCCGGCGAAGGTCGTCTTGCCCGAGCCCTGGAGGCCCGCGAGCATGATGACGGTGGGCGGGTTCTTCGCGAACTGCAGGCGGCGCTGCTCGCCACCGAGGATGCCGACGAGCTCCTCGTTGACGATCTGGACGACTTGCTGGGCCGGGTTCAGCGCCTTGCTGACCTCGTCGCTCAGCGCGCGCTCGCGCACCTTCCCGGTGAACTCCTTCACGACGGGAAGCGCGACGTCGGCGTCGAGCAGGGCGCGGCGGATCTCGCGCACCGTGCCGTCGACGTCCGCGGGCGTGAGCTTGCCCTTGGTGCGGAGGTTGCGGAAGGTCTCGGTGAGACGATCGGAGAGCGTGCCGAAAGTAGCCATGATCCCCCGATTCTACGGGCCCGTCGCCGAGCTCAGGATTCGTCGGCGCCGGCCGGCGCTTCGGGGCCGAGCTCCTGGAACAGCGTGATCTGCAGCCCGGCGGGCGCGCGCAGCCGCGAGTTGAGTGAGCGCCAGGGCGTCAGACGAGCGGATGCCTCGAGCTCCGCGCCCGCCGCGACGAGCCGGTCGGTCGCACCGGCGGTGTCGTCCACCTCGAACGCGATGCGGATCGGCTCGCTCGGGGCATCGCCGTCCGTCTCCACGCGGTCGATGAGAGCCACCTGGCCCGCGTTCGACAGCTCGAGGGTCGCCTCTCCGGCGGCGAGGATCGTGACTCGCGCGTCACCCTCCCCCTGATACGACTCGCGCTCGACCAGTCCGAGCTCATCCCGGTAGAACGCCAGCGCGGGCTCGAAGTCCTCGGCGCGCGCGACCACGCGAAGCTGCCGTACGGGCATGGGCAGGGTGCGCGCTGCGGCGGCCAGCCCGCGCGCGAGCGACCCGGCGAGCGGTGCCCGGCCGGCCCCCTCCCGGGCCCAGGCGTCGATCGCCGCGAGAACGGCTCCGCCATGCGCGGCGCCCGCGACGTCGGCGTCGAGCGCGTCGACCCCGGCTCGCCGCAGGCGCGCAGCCACGGCGGCGGCGATCCGCGACCGGCGGACGGATGCCTCGCGCTCGAGCTCCGCCTCGAGCCCCATCGCGCTCGTGTTGACCAGGGCGAGGGCGAGGCTGTCGGGCGTGAAGCCGTTGCCGAGGGCGGTGAGGGCGGCGACGACGGCGGCCGAGGCATCCGTCACCGAATCGGTCGGCCCGTCGACACGCTGCAGAGTCTCTTCGAGCGCCGCGATCCGCTCGTCCAGTCCCGCCCACAGGACGTCGGACTTCGACCCGAAGTAGTTGAAGAAGCTCGACCGGCTGACGCCGGCGCGGGAGGTGATGTCGGCGATCGACGTCTGCTCGAACCCCTGCTCGAGGAAGAGCTCGCACGCGGCCTCGGCGAGCGTCTCACGGGACGAGGCGCGCGGACGTCCGGTTCGGGGCTCGGTGCTCATGAGTCCACGGTATCCGTCGAAGGCGACGACGGCCCGGCCGCCCGAAGGCGTATTGTTGGACGCGATCCAACAACTGGCCGGATCCGACCGAGTCGCCACAAGCGAAGGAGCACCGTGCTCGACATCCTCACTCCCGGGTTCTCCCCCGATTACGTGCCGTACCTCGACGGCTGGGCGCTCCAGCGACGCGTTCACGCAGAGATCGTCGCCGGGGAGCGTGCCGACACGCTCATCCTGCTCGAGCACGAGCCGGTCTACACGGCGGGGGCTCGCACTGCCCGCCACGAGCGCCCCACCGACGGCACTCCGGTCGTCGACGTCGACCGTGGCGGGAAGATCACGTGGCACGGCCCGGGTCAGCTCGTGGGCTATCCGATCGTGCGCCTGCCGGAGCCGGTCGACGTCGTCGCGCATGTGCGGCGGATCGAGGGTCTCCTCATCGACGTGCTCCGCGAGTACGACATCGACGGATACCGCGTCGAGGGCCGCAGCGGAGTATGGGTGCGCCGCCCGCTGGGCGAGGACAAAGTCGCGGCGATCGGCGTCCGCGTGCAGCGCGGCGTCACGATGCACGGCTTCGCGCTCAACTGCGACAACACTCTCGCGGGCTTCCGCGGGATCATCCCGTGCGGAATCACGGATGCCGGGGTCACGACCATGAGCGAGATCGCCGGTGCCGACATCTCCCCCGTCGACGTCGTCGACTCGATCGTCCGCGCGTTCGAGGGCGAGTACGCGGGGGCCGTCGCGTGAGCGCCGCCGTCCCCGAAGGCCGCAAGCTCCTGCGGCTAGAGGTGCGCAACGCGCAGACCCCCATCGAGCGCAAGCCCGAGTGGATCAAGACGAAGGCGAAGATGGGGCCCGAGTATCAGGCGCTCCACTCGCTCGTGAAGACCGAGGAGCTGCACACGGTCTGCCAGGAGGCCGGCTGCCCGAACATCTACGAGTGCTGGGAGGATCGCGAGGCGACCTTCCTCATCGGCGGCTCGCAGTGCACGCGCCGCTGCGACTTCTGCCAGATCGACACGGGCAAGCCCGCGGACTACGACACGGACGAGCCGCGGCGCGTCGCCGAGAGCGTCCAGCGCATGCGGCTGCGGTACTCCACCGTCACCTGCGTAGCCCGTGACGACCTCGCCGACGGCGGGGCGTGGCTCAACGCCGAGACGGTCCGGCAGATCCACGCGCTCAACCCCGGCACCGGGGTCGAGCTGCTCGCGACCGACTTCAACGGCGATCCGTCGCTCCTGGGCCAGGTGTTCGATGCGCGCCCCGAGGTCTTCGCCCACAACGTCGAGACAGTGCCTCGGATCTTCAAGCGCATCCGGCCCGCATTCCGCTACGAGCGGTCCCTCGACGTGCTGACTCAGGCGCGCGACGCGGGCCTCATCACGAAGTCCAACCTCATCCTCGGCATGGGCGAGGAGCCCGAAGAGGTCGTCCAGGCGCTGCAGGATCTGCACGATGCCGGCACGGACATCATCACGATCACGCAGTACCTCCGCCCGACTCCGCGCCACCTGCCCGTGGCGCGCTGGGTCAAGCCCGACGAGTTCGTGGCGTTCAAGGAGGAGGCCGAGCGCATCGGCTTCCTCGGCGTGCTGGCCGGTCCGCTCGTCCGCTCGTCCTATCGCGCGGGCCGGCTCTGGGCTCAGTCGATGATCTCGAAGGGCCGCGACATCCCTCCCCACCTCGCGCACATCGCGCAGGACGTGCACGCAGAGCGAGGCTTCGCTCAGGCGGTGTGAGAAGCCGGCGCGCCGATGACGTCGCGCGGCCCGAACTCAGAAGGCCGGAGCGGGCCAGATGTAAGGAAGGTCGTCCGGAATGCCGCCGAAGAGGGGGCGATAGAACTCCGGGTCCTTTCGGACGAGGTTCGACCGGTGCGAGAGGTGGAACGCCTCGTCGCCGATCCACGCGGGCATGTCGAGCTCGTCCTGAGGGACGCCGTCCACTCCGGGCGCGAACTCGAGGAGCTGCGGGCGCACCGTGTCGGGCCGGCCCTGGGCGGTCCAGGCATCCGTCATCGCCAGACCGTACGCGACCAGCGCGGGAAGGTAGCCACGCCACATCTTGGCGGCCGGGTGGTGCCGCCACCCGTAGTTGGGAACGGTGTTGGCACGCAGCAGCTGCAGCGTCTCGACGCGCTGTTTGCCCAGGCGCGAGCGATCGAGAGCGGCGGCCGACTCGGCGAACGAAGGGTAGGGCAGGAAGGTCTGCACGGGTTCCTGAGTCTGTCGAACGGCTAGTCGGCGCTCGTGACCGAGAGCACGTCCCCGTCGGAGCCGAGATTGACCAGCAGGACGTCGTCGGTCGCATCGGGGTCGAGCGCGTACTCGAGCACCGCGAACGGGTCCGATCCGCCGTGCTCATCGGCCAGGATCGTCATGCTCATGAGCTGCAGCGAGCGGATGACGTCGATGTGCAGGTCGCCCGAGATGTCGACGAGCATGTCTTCGATGTCTTCGCCGAGCGTCTCCTGCTGCTGCAGGATGTACTCCGTCACTTCGCTCGTGCGGTCATCGAGCTCCGAGACCATGGCGTTCCGGGCGCTGCGATCGATCGCTTCGAGCGACGACACGAGTCCCGCGGCGACGTCGAGCGCAGCCTCCGAGACGTCGTCCTGGTCCGGCGCCGTCAGATCGACGGTCACGCTCTGATCGCCGAGTTCGACGTTCTCAGACCAGAAGATCGACCCGTCCGGCCCGGACTCGAGGAGTCCGAAGAAGTCGTGCTCGATCGCCATGAACCCATGAAACCAGCCTCGTGGGTCGGGCGGTAGTGGCGACGCTCCGGATGACGACGAAACGGGTGATCAGTCCACGAGGGATGCCGCGAACACGTGCGGAGTGAAGCCCGTCAGGTCGCCGATCCCCTCGCCCTGACCGAGCAGCTTGACCGGAATGCCGGTGCGCTCCTGCACCGCGAGGACGAATCCGCCCTTGGCCGAGCCGTCGAGCTTCGTGATCACGAGACCGGTGACACCGGCGTGCTCGAGGAACGCCTGCGCCTGCATGACGCCGTTCTGGCCCGTCGTGGCATCGAGCACGAGCAGCACCTCGCTGATCGGCGCCTGCTTCTCGATGACGCGCCGGATCTTCGTCAGCTCGTCCATGAGGCCGCCCTTCGTGTGCAGGCGGCCGGCGGTGTCGACGAGCACGATCTCTGTGCCTGTGCGCTTGGCGTAGTCGATCGTCTGGAAGGCGACGGATGCCGGGTCCTGACCCTGCTGCTGCGGCCGCACGATCGTCGCGCCGCCGCGCTCGGCCCACGTCGCGAGCTGATCCACGGCGGCGGCCCGGAACGTGTCGGCTGCCCCGACGACGACCGATCGCCCGTAGCGCTGCAGGAACTTCGCGAACTTGCCGATCGTCGTCGTCTTGCCGACGCCGTTGACGCCGACGACGAGCACCACCGCCGGGCGCTCCGTGAGCCGGAGAGTCGTGTCGAACTTCGCGAAGTGCTCCTCGAGCGTCTCCTTGAGCATGCGCTGCAGGTCCCGCGGATCGGTCGTGCGGTAGCGCTCGACCTTCTCCCGCAGCTCGTCCACGATCCGCTCCGTGATGTCCGGGCCGAAGTCGGCCGTCAGGAGCGCCGTCTCGAGGTCGTCCCACGTCGTCTCGTCGATCGTCGGCTTCACGAACATGCCGCGCAGCGCGCGACCGAGCGACCAGGAGCTCTCTGCCATGCCTCCAGCCTATGGGCGCGTCGACGCGGCCTGCGCCGCGCTCAGCCCGCGGGCTTCTGCGAGAAGACGAGCTGGAACGCGTTCGGGTCGGAGCTGAGCAGCGACCACATCGCCTGCACATTCGTCGTCGCCGGGCACCGGAGAGTGGCGACGAAGCCTTCGCCGAGCGCCGAGAAGGCGCGGGCGGCAACGAGATACGTCGTCGCGGTCTCTTCGTCGGCTCCCGCGACGGCGCGGGTCTGGACGAGCTCCGACGGCGTGCGGAAGGGCGCCGCATCGTTCTGCACGAAGCCGGCCACCTCGTCCGCGGTCGTGCCGAACTGGGCCGCCAGGAGCTCGTCCGACAGCGCCGAGTCGTCACCCCCGGCCGAGGTGTCGCCGAGCGGTCCGTGCCAGTAGCCGACGATGCAGCCGGTGCGATCGCTCTTGTACGACCACGAGCCGTCGCCCTCGTCCGCCGTGAGCACCGAGTAGCCGTCCGCGCCCGCGAGCGGATCGGCCCACACCGCGGTCTGAGACGGATCGAGCAGATCGCCGTCTTGGAGGGTGATTTCGACGGTCGGCGACGCGGAGCCGGACGCCGTAGGCGTGGCGGACGGGATCGGCGTGGCGGAGGAATCCGGAGGGAGCGCCATCGTGCAGCCCGTCAGCGTGCCGAGCAGTGCGAGCACGACGGCGGCCGTGACGGGAATGCTCCGCACTCGCCGACGGCTCACGACGCGACGCGCTCCCCGACGCGCTGGCCGACGACGGCCGAGACACCGTCCTGACGCATCGAGACGCCGTACAGGGCGTCGGCGATCTCCATCGTGCGTTTCTGATGGGTGATGACGATGAGCTGGCTCGATTCGCGCAGCTGCTCGAAGACACCGAGGAGGCGCCCCAGGTTGGCGTCGTCGAGCGCCGCCTCCACCTCGTCGAGGATGTAGAAGGGGCTGGGGCGCGCCTTGAAGATCGCGGTCAGAAGAGCCACGGCTGCGAGCGACCGCTCACCGCCCGACAGCAGCGAGAGCCGCTCGATCTTCTTGCCCACGGGTCGCACCGCCACCTCGATCCCGGTGGTGAGGGGATTGTCCGGGTCGGTGAGCGAGATGCTTCCCGTCCCTCCGGGGAACAGGATCGGGAACACGTCGCCGAAGGCGGTCCTGGTGTCCTCGAAAGCCGCGAGGAAGATCGTCTGCATCCGCTCGTCGAGCTCTTCGATGATCGTGAGCAGGTCTTTGCGTGTCTGCGTCAGGTCGGCGAGCTGCTCGGTCAGGAACTTGTGGCGCTGCTCGAGGGCCGCGAACTCCTCCAGGGCGAGCGGATTGACACGTCCGAGCTGGGAGAGCTTGCGCTCCGCCTCCTGAAGCCGCCGGCGCTGCCGGCCGCGGTCGAAAGGCTCGGTCGCCTCCTCATCGTTGTCCGATTCGACCGGAATCGGCTGGTCCGGCCCATATTCCGAAACGAGAATGCTCTCATCGAGGCCGAGCTCGGAGCCGACGCGCTCGAGCAGGCTGGTGACGTGCAGGCGCTTCTCGTGGATCTGCAGCTCGAGCCCATGGACGCTCTCGGTGAGGCCGGCCAGTCGTTCACGGGCCCCGGATTCCTGGACCCGCAGTTCGGCCAGTTCCTGAGTGAGCGCGGTGCGAGCGCTCTCGGCGGTTGCGAGGTCTAGGCGGGCCTGGGTGACGGACCGGTCCACCGAGTCGAGGAGCGGTGGCAGTTGGGCGGTGACGTCGGCGGCGATCTCCCGCTGTCGGCGACGGATGACCGCGCGCCGTGCCGCTTCGGCCGCCGCCTCTCGCTCCCGTTCGCGCTGGCGCTCGAGCTGTACGACGCGGGCCTCTCCGGCGCGCACGCGCTCGCGCAGCGTCTCGACGTCGAGCCGTGTGCGCATCTCGCCCTCGCGCGAGGCTTCGAGGGCCGCGAGCAGGCCGTCACGCGCCGAGGCGTCGAGAATGGGCCGAGGCGCCTCGAGTGCGAGCGTGAGCTGCTCCTCGGCGACGCGCGCCGAACCCGCCGCATCCTCGACCGCCGCCTGCGCCTGGGCGAGGCCGGCCGCGAGGCGATCGCATTCGGCGATCGCCGCCTCGTGGCGCACCGTCGCCCGGTTGACCTGCTCGGCGTGTGCGGCGAGAGCCGCATCGTGCGCCCGCAGCGTCTCGAGCGCCGCCTTCGTCCGCTGCCGCGCGCCTTCGAGCTCGCGCACCTGGTCGGCAAGGGCCTCGCGCAGGGAGTCCGCGATCACGGTGATCTCGGTGAGGCGCTGGGTCGCGGCGTCCCGTTCGGCCGCAAGCTCGAGGCGGGAGCGACCCTGACCCGATCCGGCTCGTACGGTGTGCGCCGTGACGACCTCGCCGGCACGGGTCACGACCGTGACGGTTCCTCCGCCCGACGAAGCCGCAGCCTGCTCGGTGATCCGGCGGGCGGCGTCGAGATCGTCGGCGATGAGAGCCTGCGCCAGGATCCCGACGACGCCGTCGGGCGCGGTGATGACGTCCGCGGCAGCGACCGCACCGTGTATCGCCGCAACCGGCGTCGGGGCGCGCGACGCACGCGCGATCGCGATGTCGACGACGCCCAGGTCGCCGTCGCGGGCGATTGCCGCCACCCCGAAGGCGTCGTCGGCCGTCTCGACGAGCACACCCTCCGCGAGGGGGCCGAGCACGGCGGCGATCGCCGCTTCGTAGCCCGCCTTGACCTTGATCGCGTCGCCGATGAGTCCGCGCACGCCCGCTCCGCCGCGCGCGACGATGTCAGCGGCCGCGTTGCGCACATCGAGTGCCCGGCTGAGCGTCTTCGTCTGCGCCGTCAGCGAGTCCAGTTCGCGCTCGGCGGCGTGCAGCCGCTCCCGCAGGGCGCCGACCTCGGTTTCGGCATCCGTCGCCTCGCGTTGCGCGCGCTCGTACGCCGCGGCATGCTCTGCCGACGTCCCCTCGGCGACGAGGTCCGGGTCGATGCCCGCAAGCGTCTCCTCCGCCTCGGCCCTGCGGGCGAGTGCCGCATCGAGCGCCTTCTGCTGGCGCTCGACCGCCGTGCGGACGGCGGCGAGAGCGGATGCCGCGGCCTCCGCGGTTCCGCGGAGCGCGGTGATCCGCATGTCGTGCTCCGATACGAGAGCGCTCTGCGCCGCGATGTCGGCATCGAGGGCGTCGAGCTCGGCGCGCGCACGCATAACCTCGCGTGCCGCCTCAGCCGCAGCATCCTGAGCGTCGCCCAGACCGCCCGCGATGTCGTCGATCTCGGCGCGCGCCTCGTCGATCGTGGCTTGAGACACGGTCGTGTGAGCCCCGGGGTCGTCGCCGTCGCCCTCGCTGAGAAGCGCGAGGCGCTGCCCGGCCAGCGTGTACAGGCCACGGATGCGCTCCTGCACGCGCTCGAGCTCGAACGCCACCTTGCGGGCCCTGTCGACGGCTTCGGACCGCTGGTCGGCCTCGAGCACCTCGATCCGGGCGCGCACGTTGTCGAGCTGATCCTGCAGCACGAGCCGCTCGGCGTGGCGCTCCTGCTCGCTGCGCGTGTGGTCGGCCAGCTCGGTGCGCAATCCGACGAGCTCATCGGCGAACAGGCGCGCCTTCGCGTCGCGCACCACGGCGGCGATCGTCGCGGCCTCACGGGCGATCTCGGCCTGGCGTCCGAGGGGCTTCAGCTGGCGGCGGAGCTCGCCGGCGAGGTCGCTGAGGCGCATCAGGTTCGCCTCCATCGCCTCGAGCTTGCGGATGGTCTTCTCCTTGCGCCGCCGGTGCTTGAGGATGCCGGCGGCTTCCTCGATGAAGCCGCGACGCTCTTCGGGCGACGCCTGCAGAACGCTGTCGAGCCGGCCCTGACCCACGATGACGTGCATCTCACGGCCGAGGCCGGTGTCGCTGAGCAGCTCCTGCACATCGAGGAGGCGGCACGTCTCGCCGTTGATCGCATACTCGCTCGCGCCGTTGCGGAAGAGCGTGCGGCTGATGGTGACTTCGGAGTACTCGATGGGGAGCACCCCGTCGGCGTTGTCGATCGTCAGCTGCACCTCGGCGCGTCCGAGCGGACCGCGGGTGGCCGTTCCGGCGAAGATGACGTCTTCCATCTTCCCGCCGCGGAGGGTCTTCGCGCCCTGCTCGCCCATCACCCACGCGAGGGCGTCGACGACGTTGGACTTGCCCGATCCGTTGGGACCGACGATGCAGGTCACACCCGGTTCGAAGGCGAAGGTCGTGGGCTGCGCGAACGACTTGAACCCTTTGAGCGTCACGCTCTTCAGGTGCATGGACGAGCCTCCGCGACGGCCGATGGATATCCCGACAACCGTACCTGAAGGGTCCTCTCCGACCGTGGAGGCGGGCCGAACGGAAGCATGCCGGAGCTCGATGCGGCCGGCTGGTCCGGGAGGCGCGACACGCCCGGCGACACGCCGTTTCTGAGAATTCGCTTGACGCCCCATCCGAATCTGCGCTAGCGTCGCTGATCGCGTCAGAAGTCGAAAGGAGGTCGCCATGATCATGCACATGACTGCTACCGGCAATGCGCCGGCACCCGCCAACCCGCGCGGTGGAATCTTCTGTGCTTCGGCGACCGGCTCCTTCTACGCCTTCGTCCCCACGGCCGGCTGACCCGCCGCTCTCGGGAGAACTCTGCCCTCGGGCAGGCTGATCCGGCGATCCTGCCTGCGGCGCATCTCTGCGCCCGCTTCGCCCACGCCCCTCTCGAGCGCCATCCGCGCTCCCCCGGCGTTCCGACCCTTCACTCCTTCGAACGAAAGACACCACCATGTCAAAGCTCCTCGTGGATGTCCGCACTCTGGACCTCCATCCGCCCACCAATGTCCCGGCTCTGCCGGCATCCGCTCCCGTCGGCCTCGTCGATCGCACTTCGCTGCGGCTCGGCCTCTGGCTGCTCCTGCGGAGTGCGGACCGCGCGAACCTTCGCGCCGACCGCGCCCTGCGCTCCCGTGTCCTCGAGACCCACCGTGGTCTCGAGGCCCGCGAGCACGCTGCACTGCGGCGGCTGCACCTCGTGCAGCCGCACGCCTGACGGTGTGCGGCCCGCACCGGGCCGCACACCGCCCCACCCGACTTCACCACGACCACTTCTGACGAGGAACCCATCATGAGCACCACCACGATCACCGGCGTCGAGTTCCGGCCGCTGACCATCCCCGATTCCATCGACTCGCCGGACGCGGGCGACTTCATCGAGATGGTGAACGTGCGCAATCGCATCTACACCGAGATCTCCGGTCACGCCGATCACGCCATCGCCGCCGACGAGCTTCTCCCCCACTACCGTCCCGACAAGTACGAGGTGCGGCACATGTGGGTGGTCCTCCGGGACGGGGTCATGATCGGCCGCGTCGGCGCCGACATCCCGCAGCACGAGGGATCGAAGAACCTCTTCTGGCTCATCGAGCTCGTGCGCGAGGCGCAGGGCCAGGGCATCGGATCGGCCGCGTACCAACTCGTCGAGCAGACCGCTCGCGAGAGCGGCCGCACCGTCCTGCAGTCCTGGGCCGAGCACCCCGCCGGACCAGGACCGCGCATCGAGCCGCCGACCGGCTTCGGCTCCATCCCCGAGGACCATGTCGCGCGCTTCTACCTGCACCACGGCTACACGCTCGAGCAGGTGGAGCGGAACAGCGCCCTCGATCTGCGCGGGTCGTTCGGCCAGATCGAGCGGCTCCTCGCCGAGGCGCGCGAGGCGTCGAAGGACTACCGCGTCGTCCAGTGGTCGCCGCCGACTCCTCCCGAGTTCGCGGAGAGCTACGCCTGGATGAAGTCGCGGATGGCGACCGACGCTCCGGCGGCGGGGCTCGAGTTCGACGAGGAGGCGTGGGATGCGGCCCGCATCGCACGCCACGACTCGCTTTACACCGACGCCGGACGGCTGCTTCTCGTCACCGCTGCGCAGCACATCGAGACCGGTGAGTTGTGCGCATTCAACGAGCTCGTCATCGGCAAGGACCGCACCGAGGCATCCCATCAGGAGGACACCCTCGTGCTGAAGGAGCACCGCGGTCACCGGCTGGGGATGCTGGTCAAGTGCGCGGCACTGCTCTCCTGGCGTGAGATCGCGCCGGAATCTCCCCGCATGATCACCTACAACGCAGAAGAGAACCGCCCGATGCTGGACATCAACGAGGCGATCGGCTTCGTCCCGATCGCCTACGAGGGCGCATGGAAGAAGGTGCTCGATGACTGACGTCGCCACATCGCAGCTGACCGTCGGCCGGATCGTCATCCCCGCGACGGTGGATGCCCCGGACGCCGGCCCGTTCCTCGACATGGTCCGGCTCGCCAACGCGGTGTGCCTGCACGACACGGGCCACGACGACCTGCACCAGGAGCCCGACGAGGTGCTCGGGTTCTGGCAAGACCAGGCCGACTGGGCGCAGACCGGATTCTGGGCGGAGCGCGATGGCGAGATCATCGGAGCCGTGACCCTGCGCTACTCGCAGGAGGAGGGCACCAAGACGCTCGACTTCGACCTCATGGTCGACCCGGACCGCTGGGGCGAAGGCGTGGAGGAGGCGCTCCTCGCCGCGGCCGAGGAGGAGGCGCGCACGCTGGGGCGAACCATCATCCAGACCTGGACGCTCCACCGTCCGGGGGGCGAAGGTCCGACCATGCAGCCGTCGACGGGATGGGGTTCCGTGCCCGCCGACGACCGCCAGACCGTCTTCCAGCTGGCGAGCGGGTTCACCCTCGAACAGGTCGAGCGCAACAGCGCGTTCGATCTGCGCGGCCCGTTCGACCTCGTCGAGACGATGCTGGACGAGGCCGTGGCGTTCGCAGGCGACGACTACCGGGTCGTGACGTGGACGGCGCCGCCCACTCCCGATGAATACCAGGACGGCTACGCCTACGCGATCTCCCGGATGTCGACCGACGTGCCCCAGGGCGGGATGGTGATCGAGGAGGAGAAGTGGGATGCCGAGCGCGTCCGCCGCCGCGACGCGCGTCTGGCCGCACAGGGCCTCCTGGTGTCGGTCGCCTGCGTACAGCACGTGCCGACCGGGGTCATCGCGGCGTACAACGAGCTCGTGATCTCAGCGGACGACCATACCGCCGTTACGCACCAGTACGGGACGCTCGTGCTCAAGGAACACCGCGGGCACCGTCTCGGCACGATCGTGAAGTGCGCCAACCTCCTCCGGTGGCGTGAGATCGTGCCGGAGTCGCCCCGCGTCTCGACGTTCAACGCCGAGGAGAACCGGCACATGCTGAACATCAACGAGGCGATCGGCTTCGTGCCCGTCTCGTACGCCGGCGCGTGGAAGAAGGTGCTCGCCTAGCCATCGTGGATGGATGCCGCGCCCCACCCTCGCCGGGGCGCGGCATCCGCCTCCGGCCGGGGCTTACAGCGGACGCGGCATCCGCTGACAATGCGGGCAGTAGTGGCTGGACCGGTTCATGAACGAGACGCGCACGATCGGGCGCCCGCAGCGAGGACACGGCTCACCCGTGCGGCCGTAGGCGTTGAGAGAGTGGGCGAAGTAGCCCGCCTGACCGTTGACGTTCACGTACTGCGCGTCGAAGCTCGTCCCGCCTTCCGCGAGTGCCTTCTCGAGCACGGCGCGGACCTCGAGCAGCAGCCGATTCCCCGCACGTGTGCTGAGCGTGTTCGCCGGCGTCTCCGGGTGGATGCGGGCCGCCCACAGCGCTTCGTCGGCGTAGATGTTGCCCACGCCGCTCACGACGGTCTGGTCGAGGAGCACGCGCTTGATGGCGGAGTTCTTACGCCCGAGCGCCGACCGGAACCCGCGGTCGGAGAAAACGGGATCGAGGGGATCGCGCGCGATGTGCGCCACCTGCGTCGGCACGGCGGCGGCGTGCGTGCCTCGACCGCCGGGTGCGGCATCCGGTGTCGGAATCAGCTCGTCCACGGCCAGCGAGCCGAATGTGCGCTGGTCGGCGAAGACGACGGCGAGCTCGCCGTGAGAGGGGTGCTGGATGTCGAGGCGCACCCGCTCGTGGCGTTCCGCCGGCGCACCGGGCGACCGGAGCAGCAGCTGCCCGCTCATGCCGAGGTGGCCGACGATGGCGTCGACCGGCGTCGCCCCCTCGACCGGCAGCAGCGGGAGCCACAGGAACTTCCCCCTCCGTGCGGCGCCCTCGATGCGACGGCCGGTGAGTGCCGCTTCGAAGTGCGCGCCGCCGCCCGCGTGCCGCGTGAGCGCACGTTCGTCGAGGACCGTGACGCCCGCGATCGACGCTCCCGCCACCGCCGGTTCGAGGCCCGCGCGAACGACCTCGACCTCGGGAAGCTCAGGCACGCCCGCTCAGGATGCGCCACGCGTCGAGCGCCGCGGCCGCCTCGGCGTGCTTCTTGCTCGTGCCCGCACCCTCGGCCGAGACGTCGCCGACGGTCACGGTCGCGGTGAATCGCCGATCGTGGTCGGGCCCGGTCGACACGACGGCGTAGACCGGAGCACCCTGACCGCTGTGAGCCGCGAGCTCCTGAAGGCTGGTCTTGGGATCCATCGCGGCGCCGTAGCGCTCGGGGTCGTCGAGCAGCGGCTCGATGAGTCGCAGGACGAGTGCGGTCGCGGCATCCGGTCCCCTGGACACATACGTCGCGCCGATGATGGCCTCGAGGGTGTCGGCGAGAATCGAGTCCTTGTCACTGCCTCCGGTGAGCTGCTCACCGCGCCCGAGCAGGATGTGCTCTCCGAGGCCGATGCGACGGCCGACGTCGGCGAGGGCGACGGTCGACACGACGGATGCCCGTCGCTTCGCGAGCGATCCCTCGTCGAGGTCGGGATGCTGCGTGAACAGGCGGACCGTGACGGCCTGGCCGAGCACCGAGTCGCCGAGGAACTCGAGGCGCTCGTTGTGCGGGATCTGCCCGTGCTCGTACGCGTAGGAACGATGCGTGAGGGCGAGCGACAGAAGCTCGGCGTCGATGTCGACGCCGAGCTTGTCGGTGAGGACGGCGCGCGGAGCAGTACCCGAGGGGGACTCTCCCGCGCGCCGCGGAGTGACGTCGGTCACGTCGTCGGGACGACGATCAGACGTCGGCGACCTTGCGGCCCTTGTACTCGAGGAACAGCTCGGTGCCCTGCGAGTCGGTGACGACCTTCGCCTGGTGGGGACGGCTGTAGACGACCTTGCCGTTCTCGACCGTCTTGACGAGGGTGGGGGCTTCCGCCTTCCACTGCGCGCGACGCGAGCGGGTGTTGGAACGGGAGACCTTCCGCTTCGGGGGGGTTACCTGCCATGGCTGACTCTTCTCTGTGTTCTCGACGAATCAGCTGCCCGGCACAGGGCGCGGGGCATCGTCGTCGTGGTCTTGGGTGTAGTCCTGGAGCGCTGCCCAGCGTGGATCGATGGGAGCGGCGGGCTCTGATCCGGTGCTTTCGGTGAACCGCTCACCCGTGGCCGGGTCGAGGCCGGGGCAATCCGGCTCACACACCGGCTGAAACGGAAGCGACAGGACAATCGCATCCCTGACCGGAGTTTCAAGATCCACGTGGTCGTCTTGAACCTCGAAGTCAGTTGCTTCCACTCCAGGATACGCGAAAAGCTCCTGAAACTCGACTTTGAGCGGCTCGGCGATGTCGCGAAGGCAGCGCCCGCAGACGCCCGTGTACTCCGTGTCGGCCTCCCCTGTGGCGAGGATGCCCTCGTGAACGGATTCGAGGCGGACGTCGACGAAGATGCGCTCGCCCTCGGCCACCGAGACGAGGCCCTCGCCCCACTTGGCGGGGGCGACGATCTCGAGGGTGGTCTCGCGCATCTCACCCGGGCGGTGGACGATGTCGCGGACGGGGATGTCGAGCGGTCCGTTGTGGCGGTTTCTCACGGTCGTCCATGCTACCGGCGGGCGGCTGGACGGGGCCCGAGTCAGAGGTCGGTCGCCGGAGTTCCCAGGAACCGCGCAACCGCGGGCGGGACGTAAGGAGTCACGTCGCCGCCGAGGGAGGCGACCTGACGCACGAGCGAACTCGACACGAGCGCATGCGCCGGATCGGGTAGGAGGAACACCGTCTCGACGTGGGCGAGGTGCCGGTTGACGATCGCCATCGGGGTCTCGTACGCGACGTCGACCTGCGAGCGGATGCCCTTGACGAGCACCCCGGCGCCGACATCGGTCGCATAGTCGACGAGGAGACCCATGCTCCACGAGGCGACGATCACTTCGCTCTGGATGTCGCTCTCGGCGATCGACTGCTCGAGGAGCGCCTGACGCTGCGCGATCGGCAGCATGGCCTCTTTCCCGGGGTTGTGAACGACGAGCACGTGCAGCTGGTCGTAGAGAGAGGCGGCACGGCGGATCACGTCGAGATGACCGAGGGTCGGCGGATCGAACGAACCAGGGACGACGGCGATCCGGCTGCTCATGGCACCAGCCTATGGGAGTCAGGACTTCGCCAGCGCGGCCCGCTCCTCCATGCCGACGCGTCGCTCGATCGCGGCCGCGAGCCCGAGGTGGCGACTCAGCGTCGGATCCTCGTCGAGGATCTTCTCGGCCGCGATGCGGGCCTCGGCGATGAGATCGGCGTCCTTCACGACACGCAAGAGGCGCAGCGACGACCGCACGCCGGACTGCGCGTCGCCGAGGACGTCGCCCTCGCCGCGGAGCTCGAGGTCGACCTCGGCGAGGGCGAAGCCGTCGAGAGTGGCCGCGACGGCGTCCACGCGGGCGCGCGCCGACGATCCGGCGGGAGCCTCCGTGACGAGAAGACACAGTCCTGGTACGCCGCCACGGCCGACGCGCCCCCGCAGCTGATGCAGCTGGGAGACGCCGAACCGGTCTGCTTCGAGGATGGCCATCGTCGACGCGTTCGGGACGTCGACGCCCACTTCGACGACCGTCGTCGCCACGAGGACGTCGATGTCGCCGCGGGCGAACGCCTGCATGACGGCATCCTTCTCATCCGACGGCATCCGCCCGTGGAGGATCTCGACACGGATGTCGGTGAAGGCCGGATGCCGCGACAGGAGGTCGCCGGCCTGCACGACGCCCCAGCGGGTGCGGGTCGGCTCGGCCTCATCCTCGGCATCGGCCACCGGCTCGTCGGCCGTGTCGTCCTTCGTCGCCGACTCGGCGTCGATCGCCGCGCACACGACGAAAGCCTGTCGTTCTTGCCCCACCTCTTCCGCGATGCGCTCCCATACCCGGGCGAACCAGCCCGGCTTCTCGGCGAGCGGCGCGACGAACGTCTCTATGCCGGCGCGCCCCGCGGGCATGGTGCGGATCGTGGACACGTCGAGATCGCCGAACACCGTCATCGCGACGGTGCGCGGGATCGGGGTCGCCGTGAGCACGAGGGCGTGGGGCGACGCGCCCTTCGCCCGCAGCGATTCGCGCTGCTCGACGCCGAACCGATGCTGCTCGTCGACGACGACGAGGCCCAGGTCTGCGAACGTGGTCGATTCGCTCAGCAGTGCGTGGGTGCCGACGACGATGCGCGCCTGACCCGAAGCGACGCGGAGCGCGGCCTTGCGCCGCTCCGCAGCGGTGAGCTGCCCCGTGAGCAGAGTGGGCATGAGCTCCGGCGCGAGCTGCGGCCCCAGCATCCGGGCGATAGACCGCACGTGCTGCGCCGCGAGCACCTCGGTCGGCGCGATGAGCGCCGACTGCCCGCCGCTCTCGGCGACCTGCAGCATCGCGCGCAGTGCGACGAGGGTCTTGCCCGAGCCGACCTCTCCCTGCACGAGGCGGTTCATCGGCCAGTCGCCTTGGAGATCGTGTTCGATCTGCTCGCCGACCGTGATCTGGTCGGCCGTCCGCGGGAAGAGCAGCGCGGCGTCGAACCGCTCGAGAAGGCTGCCGGCCGGCCGCTTCGTCGCCGCGAGCGCGCGGACGAACTGCCGCTGCTGCAGCAGCGCCGCCTGCAGCACGAACGCCTCGTGCCAGCGCAGCGTCTCCCGGGCCTGCTCGATCTGATCCTCGAAGTCGGGGCGGTGGATGCGCTCGATCGCGGTACGCGCATCGAGCAGGCCGTGCCTCTCGCGCAGCGGCTCGGGCAGTGGATCGGGGACCGGGCCGAGGCCGTCGAGGACGAGATCGACGATCTTCTTGAACTGCCAGCTTGCGATGGACGCGGTGGCGGGATAGATCGGGATCGGCAGGTTGGCGTACGCCTGGGCGTTCAGCCGAGCGGTGTCCTCGTCTTCGAACAGCTCGTAATCGGGGTGCGCGAGCTGCTTCGCGCCCCGATACTCGCCGACCTTGCCGGCGAAGATCCCCCGACGACCCGGGTGCAGGTCTTTGATGCGCCACGACTGATTGAAGAACGTCAGCGACAGGTCGCCGCGCCCGTCGCTGATGACGACTTCGAGGAGGCTCCCCTTGCGGTTCTGCATGCGCCGCTCGCTCGCACGCTTGACCTCGGCCACGATCGTGACGGGCTCGCCGATCGGGAGCGAAGAGATCGGCGTCAGCTCCCCCCGCCGCGCGTAACGTCGCGGATAGTGAGCGACGAGGTCGCCCACGGTCTTCATGCCGAAAGCACGATCGAGGGCCGACGCGGTCTTGCCGCCGACGGCGCCGTCGAGGCGCGACTCGAGGCTGAACGACGGCATGGACCGAGTCTAGATTCTCCGGCCGACGCCGCTGGAGCGGGTGATGGCCGAGGGTGCCAGGACCCCCCTGGCGCGACACCGGCCGACCGGGAGCGGCGCGGGCTGACCGCCCGGATATCGTGGCGGGGTGACCCGCATCATCGCCGGCCGCGCCGGCGGCATCACCCTCGACGTCCCGGACCGGGGGACGCGCCCGACGAGCGACCGCGTGCGCGAGTCGCTTTTCGGGGCCCTGGAGTCGGCCGACGCTCTGGCCGGCGCCCGTGTCGTCGATCTGTACGCCGGGTCGGGCGCCCTCGGACTGGAAGCGGCCAGCCGTGGCGCGGCATCCGTCGACCTCGTCGAGAAGGCGGCGCCCGCCGCCGCCATCGTGCAGCGCAACGTCGCCCGCGTGGCGAAGGCCCTGGCGCGGGAGGCCTCGATCCGCGTGCACCGCGCGTCCGTCACGGCCTATCTCGGCCGAGCCGCCGGGCCGTTCGATCTGGCCTTCCTCGATCCGCCGTACGACCTCGCGGATGCGGATCTCACGGCGGACCTCGCGGCGCTGCGCCCTCTTCTCTCCGATCACGCGGTCGTCGTCGTGGAACGCGGGCGCCGCTCCCCGGCCCCCGAGTGGGCCTCCGCGGGTCTCGAGGCCGTCCGCGACCGTGCCTACGGCGACACGACGATGTGGTGGGGTCAGCCCCGCCCCGAGTCCCAGTCGCTGTAGGGGTCCCACCCGCCGCGCGATGCGGGCGGCGCGCCGTCGACGAGCACGAGCGCGCTCCCCTGCGCCTCGACACGTCCGATGGCACGGAATCCCTCCGGAAGGGCGACGCCTGAGGGGAACGCTGCGAGGAGAGCATGGTCCTCTCCCCCCGCTGAGCGCCGGCTCCGGGCCGACCGCTGCCGCATCGAGGGCGATCGTGACCCGGGATGCCGCGGCCATCCGCGTCGCGTCCAGCACGAGGCCGTCCGAGATGTCCATGAGCGCCGTCGCTCCCCCGTCCGCGGCAACGGATCCGAGGCGGACCGGCGGGGCCGGTCGCAGCTGTGCCGCGAGGTCGGAGATCTCGTCGGGTGAGAGTGCCGAGGTGTCGACGGGCTGCGGGGCGCCCGAGGCATCCGTGAATCGAGCGAAGAGCAGGGCGAGACCCCGCGCCGACCGGCCGAGGTCGCCCGCGACGGCGACGACGTCGCCCATCCGCGCCCCCGAGCGGAGGACAGGAGCGCGGCCGTCGAGCGAGCCGAGCGCCGTTACGGCGATCGTGAGTGTGTCCGAGACGGTCAGGTCGCCGCCCTCGACGGCGCAGCCTGGGGCGAGCTCGTCGCAGGCGGCTCGGAGGCCGTCGGCGAATCCGCGCACGAACGAGACCCGCGTGTCGTCGGGCATCGCGAGGGCGACGAGGAGCGCCGTCGGCCGGGCACCCATCGCGGCGACATCCGCGAGGTTGACCGCGGCGGCCTTCCAGCCGAGGTCGAACGCCGACGACCATGCCAGGCGGAAGTCGGGGCCGTGCACGAGAGTGTCGGTCGTCGCCACGATGCGGCCGTCCGGCGCGGCGAGCACGGCGGCGTCGTCGCCGGGTCCGATGAGAGCGGCGGAAGGGGCGAGGCGGTCGAGGATTCCGCGCAGGATCTCGCCCTCCGAGAGGTCGCCGACGCGAGGATCGTCGGACGGCGCGCTCATCGTCCCAGGTTAGCCTGGAGGGGTGTTCCCGCCCCGCCGTACCCTCGCCGCCGCCCTCGCGCTCGCGGGCGTGATCGGGCTCGCGGGATGCAGCAGCACGGTGTCGATGACACCCGCGCCCGACGCGAACGAGGCGCTCTGTGCCGACGTCACCGTGCGCCTGCCGTCGACGGTCGACGGCCAGGCGCGCCGCTGGACGGATGCACAGGCCACGGGCGCGTGGGGCGATCCCGCGGCCGTCCTCCTGACGTGCGGAGTCGAGCCGCCCGGGCCCTCGACGCTCCGCTGCATCACGGTGGGCGGCGTGGACTGGCTCGTCGACGAGTCCGAGTCGCCGCGGTTCCGGCTCACGACGTACGGACGCACGCCCGCCGTCCAGCTGTACGTCGACAACCGGCTCGTGTCGCCCAACAACGTGCTCGACGACGTCCGCAACGCCGTCTCACAGCTGCCGAAGACCACCGAGTGCACCGCGCCCGAAGCTCCGCTCGACGAGCAGGAGTCGACGAGCGGCTGATCAGGCCGCGCGCTCGAGGGCGGTGTCGACGAGCTCCGAGATGAGCTCGGGGTACGTCATGCCCGAGGCGAGCCAGCACTTCGGGAACATCGAGATCGGCGTGAACCCGGGCATCGTGTTGAGCTCGTTGACGTACAGGCCGTCGGCGGCCAGGAAGAAATCGACCCTTGCGAGCCCGCGTCCGTCGACAGCCTCGAAGGCCTGGATGCCGAGCCGTCGGATCGCGGAGATCTCGTCGTCCGTGAGGTCGGCCGGGCACACCACCTCGGCGCCCTCTCCCCCGAGGTACTTGCCCTCGAAGTCGTAGAACTCCCGCGTCGTCAGGACGATCTCGCCGGGCAGGGACGCCCGCGTCGGACCGCCGCGACGCCCTTCCAACACCGCGACCTCGACCTCGCGGCCGACGATCGCCGACTCGATGAGCACCTTGTCGTCCTCGTCGAACGCGAGTTCGAGAGCGGCGTCGAGCTCGGAGGGCTCGTGGACCTTCGAGACGCCGACGCTCGACCCGGCCCGTGCGGGCTTGACGAAGACGGGCTCGCCGAGGGACGCGGCATCCGTCCGCACTCCTTCGGGATCGGCGGCCCAGCGGGCACGGGTCACAGTGACCCACGGAGACACGCGGACCCCGGATGCCTGGAGGACGATCTTCATGAAGTGCTTGTCCATGCAGAGCGCCGAGTCGAGCACGCCGCCGCCCGCGTAAGGGATGCCGAGCGTGTCGAAGAAGCCCTGGACCGTGCCGTCCTCGCCGTGCAGACCGTGCAGGATCGGGAGCACGACGTCGACGGCACCGAGCTCGTCGACCGTGCCGTCGGCCCGCCGGACCCGCAGGATGCGGTCGCACCCGCCCTCGGGCCACATGATCCGCGTTCCGTTGTCGACGACCGCGGGGGAGATTGGCGCTGTCGAGCGCGAACTTGTCGGGATCGTCGTCCTCGAGCACGAAGACGCCGTCGCGGGTGATGCCGACAGGGATCACCCGATAGCGATCACGGTTGATCGCGCGGAGGACGCCTCCCGCTGTTGCGGAGCTGATCGAGTGTTCGCTGGAGCGACCTCCAAAGAGCACCACCACCGCCGGCTGTTCCATTCTGCGTCCTCTCGCCCTTCGGCTCGTCGTCGTCGGTCGTCAGGTGGGGCGCGATCTCGCGCGGGTTCATCGTGCCGTCGAGCACGCGCTTCACCTGCTCGACGATCGGCATCTCGATGCCGGCCTCTTTCGCCAGCTGCAGCACGGGGGCGACAGAAGCGAGCCCCTCGGCCGTCTGGTTCATCTGCTTCACGACGTCCTGGAAGCTGTAGCCCTGGCCGAGCAGGCGACCGGCCGTGTTGTTGCGGCTCAGCGGCGACTGGCACGTCGCGATGAGGTCGCCGAGGCCCGCAAGGCCCTGAAGCGTCTCGGGGTGCGCGCCCTGCGCCACGGCGAAGTCTGTCATCTCGACGAGACCGCGCGTGATGATCGACGCCTTCGTGTTCTCGCCGTAGCCGACGCCGTCGACGATCCCGATCGCGACGGCGATGAGGTTCTTCAGAACCCCGCCGAATTCGGTGCCGATGACGTCGGTGTTCACGAACGAGCGGAAGTAGCGGTTGCGCGCGCGGCGCGCGACGGCGTCCGCGGTCTCCTGACTCGTCGAGGCGATGACGGCGGCGGTCGGCTGCTCGCGCGCGATCTCGAGCGCCAGGTTGGGACCGGATGCCACGGCGATGCGCGCCGGGTCGCAGTCGAGCTCCTGCTGGATCACCTGGCTCATGCGCAGGCCCGTGCGCCGTTCGACGCCCTTCATGAGCGAGACGATGGGCACGTCGTTCTTCGAGACGAGCGGCCGCACGGCCTTGAGGTTCTCGCGCAGGGTCTGGCTCGGGACCGAGAGGTAGACCTGGTCGGCGTTCTCGAGCGCCTCGGAGAGATGGTGCGTCGCAGACACCTCACGGGGAAGGTTGATCCCGGGGAGGTACTGGCTGTTGCGCTTGGCCTCTTCGATCTCGTGGGCGAGCTCGGCGCGTCGCGCCCACATCGTGACGTGGGCGCCGCCGTCGGCCAGCACCTTGCCGAAGGTCGTCCCCCAGCTGCCCGCGCCGACCACGGCGACCCGCGGGAGCGCCTCCTGCCTACGACTCAAGGCGCCCCGTCTCGTTCTGCCCGTGCTCGGCGGGGTTCCAGCGCTCGGCGGGTGCCGGCTCGTCGCGGATCGTCGCGAGGAGCCGCGCGATGTCGGCCATGACGACGTCCGTGGCGGCCACCAGGGCGGCGGGCTGGCCCTCGGTCGCGCGGAAGGCCGACAGGTCGACCGGCGCACCGATGACGACGCGGACCGGCCGGCGCAGCGGCCAGAGCTTCAGCTTGCCGTAGCGGGGAAGCACAGCCTGGCAGCCCCACTGCGCCATGGGCACGAGCGGGATGTTGCCGGCGAGCGCCAGCCGCACCGCACCGGTCTTGCCCCGCATCGGCCACATGCCCGGGTCGCGGGTGAGGGTGCCCTCCGGGTAGACGATCACGCCGCGGCCGAGCTCGACGAGCGTCTCGGACGTCTCGAGGGTCTGGCGGGCGGAGGCAGCCGACGACGAGCGGGCCACAGGCACCATTCCCGTGCTCCGCAGGACCCATCCGAGCACGGGCACCCGGAAGAGCGACTCCTTGGCCATGAAGCGAGGTGCGCGACCGGCCTTCCACACCGCGAGCGCCACCGCCAGCGGATCGGCCTCGGAATAGTGGTTCGGCGCCAGCACATAGGCGCCTTCGCGCGGGAGATTCTCGGCGCCTTCGATCTCGAGCTTGAACAGCAGGGCGATGAGGGGCGCGGCGACGGCGGCGAGCGGCCAGAAGACGCTGGGACGGGTCTTCTCGGTGGACGCCCGCCGCCGCGGCGAGGTGGCTGCCACGGACTACTCGATGACGTCGAAGTCGGCGCCGAGAGCGTCGAGCTTGGCGAAGAGCTTCTCGTAACCCCGACGGATGATTCCGACGTTGCGCACGGTCGATTCGCCCTCGGCCGCGAGAGCCGCGATGAGATAGCTGTAGCCGCCGCGCAGGTCGGGGACGACGACGTCGGCGCCGTGCAGGGGCGTCGGGCCGTTGATCACGGCGGCCTGCTCGAGCTCGCGCCGGGGAACGCGACGGCCGGGCTGGTCGATGCCGTGCGGGTACACGACGATGTCGGCACCCATCTGCACGAGCGCCTGCGTGAAGCCCAGGCGGTTCTCGTACACCGTCTCGTGGACGACGGATTCGCCCGGCGCCTGAGTCAGCGCGACGATGAGCGGCTGCTGCCAGTCGGTCATGAATCCGGGATGCACGTCGGTCTCGACCATGACCGGCTTGAGCGAGCCGCCGCGGCGGAACTGGATGCCGTCCTCGTGGACCTCGAACCAGCCGCCCGCCTTGCGGAAGACATTGAGGAAGGTCAGCATCTCCTGCTGCTTCGCGCCGCCGACGAAGATGTCGCCGTCCGTTGCGAGGGCAGCGCACGCCCACGACGCGGCCTCGTTGCGGTCGAAGATGCAGCGGTGGTCGTAGCCGCGCAGCGAGTCGACGCCCTCGATGAGGATGACGCGGTTCGGCTCGTAGGAGATGATCGCGCCCATCTTCTGCAGCACCGCGATGAGATCCATGATCTCGGGCTCGATGGCGGCGTTCCGCAGCTCCGTCGTGCCCTTCGCGCGCACGGCGGTGAGCAGCACCTGCTCGGTGGCGCCGACGCTCGGGTAGGGCAGCTCGATGTCGGCGCCGTGGAGCCCGTCCGGGGCCGACAGGCGGATGCCGCTCGGCAGCTTCTCGACGATCGCGCCGAAGCGGCGCAGAGCGTTGAGATGGAAGTCGATCGGACGGTCGCCGATGCGGCATCCGCCGAGGTCGGGGATGAAGGCCTGGCCGAGGAGGTGCAGGAGCGGACCGCAGAACAGGATCGGGATCCGGGATGCCCCGGCATGCGCGTCGATCTCCTCGAAGTGCGCCGACACGGCGCCGCTCGGATCGAGGTGCAGGACACCGTCCTCTTCGCCGTCATCGACCCGCACGCCGTGCACTTCGAGGAGCGATCGCACGACCTTGACGTCACTGATGTCCGGGACATCCCGCAGCGTGCTCGTCGTCTCACCGAGGAGTGCCGCGACCATCGCCTTGGTGGCCAGGTTCTTGGCGCCCTTGACCTCGACGCGACCCGTGAGCGGTCGTCCGCCCCGGATCGTGATCGTGTCGCCGGAAAGTTCCTTGTCTCCCGCCGTGGGGTCGGCCGAGTCGCTGAGGAGTGTCTTCATCCGGTGGGACCTCACTTGGTTCGTGATCGAGCGCGCGGGCCGCCCTGGTGGGGCGCCGACGCTGTTTTCGGGAACGCCTTAGCTTACGGAACGGGGAGCGTGCGAGGGCGCCACGCCTCGCGACGAGCCTCGAAGTGGGCGATCCTGTCTTCGTTCCGCAGAGTGAGTCCGATGTCGTCGAGACCCTCGAGGAGGCGCCACCTAGTGTAATCGTCGATCTCGAATGCCACCTGGAGACCGCCGATGGTCGCCGTCCGCGCCTCGAGGTCGACCGTCATCTCGAGGCCGGGATCCGCCTCGATCGCATTCCAGACGGACTCGAGGTCGTCCTCGGCAATGACGCCAGCGACGAGCCCCTGCTTGCCCGCGTTCCCGCGGAAGATGTCGGCGAAGCGCGGGCTCAGGACGACCTTGAAGCCGTAGTCCCGCAGCGCCCACACCGCGTGCTCGCGGCTGGAGCCCGTTCCGAAGTCGGGGCCGGCCACGAGAATGGATGCCGAGGCGTAGGCGGGCTGATTCAGCACGAAGCCGGGGTCTTGGCGCCAGCTGGCGAACAGCGCGTCGTCGAACCCCGTCTTCGTGACCCGCTTGAGGTACACGGCGGGGATGATCTGGTCGGTGTCGACCGCGGAGCGGCGGAGAGGTGCCGCGATGCCGGTGTGCGTCGTGAACTTCTCCATGTCAGGCCTCCGCTCCGACGAGCGAGGGCAGGTCGCTCGGGCTGGACAGGGTGCCGCGCACGGCGGTGGCCGCGGCGACGAGGGGCGATACGAGGTGCGTGCGCCCGCCCTTGCCCTGGCGTCCCTCGAAGTTGCGGTTGGAGGTCGATGCGCAGCGCTCGCCCGGTGCGAGTTGATCCGGGTTCATCCCGAGGCACATCGAGCAGCCGGCGAAGCGCCATTCGGCGCCGAACTCCTCGAACACCTTGTCGAGACCCTCGGCCTCCGCCTCCAGACGCACGCGCGCGGAGCCCGGCACCACCATGACGCGGACGTTGGGCGCCTTCGTGCGCCCTCGGATGATCGAGGCGAAGGCGCGGAGGTCTTCGATGCGGCTGTTGGTGCACGACCCCATGAAGACGGCGTCGACCGGGATCTGCTTGAGCGGCGTGCCGGCCTCGAGGTCCATGTACTCCAGCGCCCGCTCGGCGGCGGCGCGCTCATTCGGGTCGGCGAACGACTCCGGCGAGGGCACGACGTCGCTCAGCGAGACGCCCTGGCCGGGGTTCGTGCCCCAGGTGACGAAGGGCTCGAGCTCGTTCGCATCGAGGAAGACCTCCGCGTCGTAGACGGCGCCCTCGTCGCTCGGCAGCGTCCGCCAGTACGCGACGGCGTCGTCCCAGTCCTCGCCCTTCGGGGCGTGGGGTCGGCCTTCGAGATAGGCGAAGGTCGTCTCATCGGGCGCGACCATGCCGGCGCGCGCACCCGCCTCGATCGACATGTTGCAGATCGTCATCCGTCCCTCCATCGAGAGAGAGCGGATGGCGGAGCCGCGGTATTCCAGGACATAGCCCTGGCCGCCGTTCGTGCCGATCTTGGCGATGACGGCGAGGATGATGTCCTTCGCCGTGACGCCGGGCTTGAGCTTGCCCTCGACGGTGATCGCCATCGTCTTGAACGGCTTGAGCGGAAGCGTCTGCGTCGCCAGGACGTGCTCGACCTCGCTCGTGCCGATGCCGAATGCCATCGCGCCGAACGCGCCGTGCGTCGACGTGTGGGAGTCGCCGCACACGACAGTGATGCCCGGCATCGTGAGGCCGAGCTGCGGACCGACGACGTGGACGATCCCCTGCTCACGGTCGCCGAGCGAGTGCAGCCGCACGCCGAACTCCTCGGCATTGCGTCGCAGCGTCTCGATCTGGGTGCGGCTCGTCAGGTCGGCGATCGGCTTGTCGATGTCGAGCGTCGGCGTGTTGTGGTCCTCGGTCGCGATCGTCAGATCGAGGCGGCGGACCGGTCGGCCCCTCGGCGCGCAGGCCGTCGAACGCCTGCGGGCTGGTGACCTCGTGAACGAGGTGCAGATCGATGTAGATGAGGTCGGGTTCGCCGTTCTCGCCTTTGACCACGAGGTGGTCGTCCCACACCTTCTCGGCCAGGGTGCGGGGGCGGTCGGGGATGCGGAAGCCATCGGAAACGGGGGTGCTCATTGCTCTGTCGTTCTCCTCGGAAAGGGGATCAAGCCCGCAACGGACTCCGCGACGAGGAGGGGCTCAGAACGAGATCTCGCCGCGGCCGCTAAGGAGAAGGCGAGCGATCCGCACCCGGTCAGACTACCACCGGGTGCGGAGCGCTCGATGCGCTCGCCCGCTCAGCGGTGGTCGTCGCCCGCGGCCGGCTGATCCACCGTCGGCGGGGTGCCCTTCTCGTCCGCCACGGCTGCAGCCGCGGCATCCGCCCCCATCGCCTTCTTCTCGCGACGCGACGAGACGAGGCTGGCGATCGTGGCGACGGCCATGGCGGCGATGATGACGACGAGCGACATCCACGTGCCGATCTCGGGCGCCCAGTCGACCGGCTCGCCGTTGTTGATGAACGGCAGCTCGTTGACGTGCAGCGCGTGGAAGAACAGCTTGAGACCGATGAAGGCCAGGATGAACGCGATGCCGTAGTGCAGGTACTTGAGGCGATCCAGCAGACCGCCGAGCAGGAAGTAGAGCTGGCGCAGGCCCATAAGGGCGAAGAGGTTCGCCGTGAACACGATGAAAGGGCTCTGCGTGATCCCGAAGATCGCCGGGATGGAGTCGATCGCGAAGATGAGGTCGGTGAACCCGATGGCGAGGAACACCAGGATCATCGGCGTGAAGATCTTCTTGCCGTTCACGACCGTGCGGATCTTCGAGCCGTCGTAGCTGTCGCTGACGTCGATGAAACGCCGGGTGAAACGGACGATCCCTGCCTCGGCCTGCGCGTCGTCCTCGTGCTTGCCGGGGAAGGCCTGCCGCCACGCCGTGAAGACGAGGAAGGCGCCGAACAGGTAGAAGATCCAGCTGAAGCTCTCGATGAGCGCCGCCCCGAGCATGATGAAGATCGCCCGCAGGATGAGCGCGATGATGATGCCCACCATCAGCACCTCCTGCTGGTAACGGCGGGGCACCGCGAACTGCGCCATGATCAGGACGAAGACGAAGAGGTTGTCGACCGACAGGCTGTATTCGGTGAGCCAGCCGGCGATGAACTGCCCCATCGCGTCGGTGCTCCCCGTCACCCAGAACAGGACGACCGCGAAGACCAGCGCGAGGCCGACGTAGAAGACGACCCACAGCGTCGCCTCTTTGATCGACGGGATGTGGGGGCGCTTGAAGATGATCAGCAGGTCGGCGATGAGGATCAGCGTCAGCACGATCAGGGCGCCGACTTCGAACCAGACGGGGATCTCGAAGGTCATGCGGGCCTTTCGGGAGGGGGTGGCTAAAGGGCCGAAAGTCTCTCCCCCGCTCAGCGGCGCGCGCCCGGGGCTCCGCAGCGGGAGCCCGTGATGACGGACGCGCGAGGTGGGATACTCCCTCTCGCTCCAACAGGATACAGGCCGGGGGCGACCGGCTCGTTTCGAGGGGGTGACGGATGCCGCGCATCCGCGTGAGACGAAGAGCCTCCCGCCGACACATTCCAGGTGAGAGACAATGAGGCGCTGACCTCACCGGACGGACGGGCATGACCGAGATGGATGGGACGGACGCCGACCTCGCCAGGGCGGCAGCGGACGGCAGTGAGCATGCGTTCCGCTCCCTGTACCGCGCGTATGTGCGGCCCGTCTACTGGATCGCCCACGGGCTCGTTGGGAATGCCGCCGATGCGGAGGACGTGACGCAGGAGACGTTCCTCGCCGCGTGGCGCAAGCTGCGCGGCTTCGAACTCGCCGGGGACTCGCTCCTCCCCTGGCTCGCGACGATCTGCAGGCTGCAGGCGGCCAATCGGATCCGGCGCCAGCGGCGCGACCGCGAGCGGACGGCGGGCGCTGCCGATGAGACGCTGCCGTCGACCGTCGACGTCGAGAAGCAGGTCATCGACGCCGACCTCGCCGACCGCATCCTCCAGGAGGTCGAGGGGCTGAGCCCGCTCGATCAGGCCATCTTCCGGCTCTGCGCCGCCGAGGGGTATGCCTACCAGGCGGCTGCCGATGAGCTCGGCGTCGGGCACGGGGTCGTCCGCAATCGTCTCTCCCGCATCCGCACGCGACTGCGGACCACCGTCGAGGAGAGCTCATGAACACGTCAGGCGACCTGGCATCCGTCCGGGAGGACCCCCTTCCCGAACTGCCCGACGCACGCATCGCCGAGATCGAGGAGGCGCTGTTCGCCGAGATCGGACGGGACCGCGGGGCGCGCCGAGCGCGACGCGGCCGCTGGTGGATCGGCGGCGCGGCCGCCGCCGCTGTCGTGGTCGTGGCGGCCATCGCGGCGCCCATGATCGTGCCGATCGTGTCGCCGTCGGGCGGTTCCTCGGTCTCCGACGAGGCCGGGTCCGCACCCGTCGCACCGGAGGCGGTGCAGGGTGCGGGGTCCGATTCACAGGTAGCCGACGGCACCCGCGACTCGGGCGCGCTCGAGTCCACCTCCCCGCTCGCCGACCCCGCCGCGGGACGCGACATCATCACCACGGCATCGGCCACCGTCGTCGTGGACGACGTGCCGGAGGCGACCGCGAGGATCGGCGCCGCGGCGGAAGCCGCCGGCGGGTACGTCGAATCGATGAGCATCGGCCAGAACGGGCAGGTGACCCCCGTCGACCCTGGCGTGGTCGACGGCACGACGTACCCCTACCCCTATCCGACCACCGACGGCGCGTGGATCACGGTGCGGGTCCCCGCCGATCGCCTCACCGCGACGATGGACGACCTCTCGCAGCTCGGCGAGGTCACGGCATCCTCGATCAACCGGCAGGATGTGACCGAGCAGACCATCGACCTGCAGGCGCGCATCGACGCCACCCAGGCGTCGGTCGACCGCCTCACCGCGCTCATGGCGCAGGCGGGCGACCTCTCCGATCTCATCGCGGCCGAGACGGCGCTCTCGGAACGCCAGGCCACTCTGGAGTCGTACCAGCAGCAGCTGAAGTCCCTCGACGGTCAGGTCGCGATGTCGACGCTCACCGTGACGCTCTCCCCCGTCGCCGAGCCGGTCGAGGCCGATCCGGCAGGCTTCACGGACGGTCTGATCGCGGGCTGGAACGGGCTCGTCGCGACGCTCAACGGCATCGTGATCGCGCTGGGCTTCCTCATCCCGTGGCTCGTCCTCGCGGCGGTCGTCGCTCTTCTCGTGTGGGCGGTCGTCCGGATCGTGCGGCGGCGACGAGCCGACCGGCGCTCTCGAGCCCGCGCAGCGCAGGAGCCCGCTGAGGAGGCTTCGCCCCCGCGCGGCTGAACGGTTCCGCGGGTCACATGCCTTCGAGGCTGGCGCTGCGCCGTTGGATCTCGGCGGATGCCTCGTGCGCACCGGCGAGTCTCTCGATCGGCGAGTCGAGCACCTCTACAGCGGCGATCGCCGCACCTGATCCGAGAGTGAGCCACGAATTCGCTGCGACCCCGTCGACGAGAGCCGGGAAGCGGACGACGTCGGCGCGCCCGTATTGGGCCAGGACCTGGGCGTAATGGAGCACGGCATCGGCCACATCGTCCGTCGTGAGGAATCGGCTCCCGCTGATGAGCAGGTCTTTCATCGCATCACTCGACCTCACACCCCGGGGCGCACGCCGCCCATCATCGAACCCGTTCTCCCATCGTGGTGAGAAGTCGCTGATCGGCCGAGTGGGTTGACCCCGGGGGAAGCGTTTGCTAGCCGGGCGCACCGGCGAGGGAAGAGCCGGCAGTAGCCGGAACGAAGAAAGCCGGTCCAGAAGGACCGGCTTTCTCGGTGTTGGTGACCCCAGCGGGATTCGAACCCGCGTTACCGCCGTGAGAGGGCGGCGTACTAGGCCGCTATACGATGGGGCCGTCAGGCAACCGTTCAAGTATGCCATGGCCCCCAGAGCCCCACCAAATCGAGGCGGGACTGCGCAATCCCCTTGTCGCGGGGTCTCCCGCGCGGGTTGACTCGAGGCATGCGAGTCACCAAGTTCGAGCACGCCGCCCTCACGATCGAGAACGAGGGAAGCAAGCTCATCATCGACCCCGGATCGTTCACCCTCCCCCTCAGCGACCTCAACACCGTCGTGGCCGTCGTGATCACGCACGAGCACCCCGACCACTGGACGGCCGATCACCTCGACCAGATCCTGAAGTACGCACCCGGCATCCCCATCTACGGGCCCGAGGGCGTCGCGAAGGCCGCCGGCGGCTACGACATCACGGTCGTCGCGCCAGGCGACACGGTGACCCTCGATGACTTCACGCTCGAGTTCTTCGGCGGGACTCACGCGGTCATCCACGAGTCGATCCCCGTCATCCAGAATGTGGGGGTCCTCGTCAACGGCGCCTTCTACTACCCGGGCGACTCATACGCCGTGCCGAAGGGCGCCGACGTCAAGCTCCTCGCTGCGCCCATCGGCGCGCCCTGGCTCAAGATCGGCGAGGCGATGGACTTCGTGCTCGCCGTCAAGCCGCGGCAGGCCTTCGGCACGCACGACATGACGCTGTCTGTCATCGGCCGCGACATGGCCCGCGCCCGACTCCAGTGGGCCGTCGAGCAGGACGGCGGCCAGTTCCTGGCGCTCGAGCCGAACGAGTCGGCCGACATCTGACAGGAAAGACGACGGATGCCGCGAGCCTCATCGGCCCGCGGCATCCGTCGTTAGTTGTCTACTCGGCGTCGAGATCGGTCTCGAGCAGCTCGACGAGCTCGTCGAGCGCCTGGTCTGCGCCGTCGCCTTCGGCCTTGAGGGTCACGACCGTGCCCTTCGAGGCGCCGAGGCCCATGAGCGACAGAATGCTGCCCGCGTTGAGGTCGGGGCCGCCCTCGACGGCGATCGTGACGGGGACCGGCTTCTGCTGGACGGCCTGCACGAAGAGCTTGGCGGGGCGGGCGTGAAGGCCCGAGCTGCTCGCGATGGTGGCTTGGCGTTCTGCCATTACTGCTCCTGTTCTCTGTGTCCGGCGAGGTTGGTCAGGCGGGGACGGCCGTCGCCGTCAGGCTGCTCGCTTCGGCCGCCTCGAGCTCCTTCGGTGCGATGAACCTCTTGAACGCGACCACGAGGAACGCTGTCACGACCGTACCGGCGATGATCGACACCGCGAAAGCCCAGAAGGGGTTGATCGCGAAGAAGACGAAGATCCCGCCGTGGGGCGCGAGCGACTGCACGCCGAAGGCCATGCTGAGCCCGCCGGTCACGGCACCGCCGACCATCGAGGCCGGGATGACGCGGAGCGGGTCGGCCGCGGCGAACGGGATCGCACCTTCGCTGATGAAAGATGCCCCGAGGAGCCACGCGGCCACGCCGTTCTCACGCTCGACGGGCGTGAACATGTTGCGTGCGAGCACCGTGGAGGCGAGCGCCATCGCCAGCGGAGGCACCATGCCGGCGGCCATGACCGCGGCCATGATGAGGTACGGCGTGGAGTTCTGCGCCGATGCCTCGGCGAGGCCGGCGACCGCGAAGGCGTAGGCCACCTTGTTGACGGGGCCACCGAGGTCGAAGCACATCATGAGGCCGAGGATCACGCCGACGATGATGATGCCCGACGTGTTGGCGACGTCGGTGAGCCACGTGTTGAGCCACTCCATGAGGGTCGCGATCGGGCGACCGAGGAAGAGGATCAGAAGGCCGGAGGCCACGATCGACGCGATCAGCGGGATGATCACGACCGGCATGAGTCCGCGCAGCCAGCGCGGCGCGTTGAGGCGTCCGATCGCGAGGGCGACGAAGCCCGCCAGCAGACCGCCGACGATGCCGCCGATGAAGCCGGAGCTCATGAGGACTGCGACGGCACCCGCGACGAAGCCGGGCGCGATACCCGGCCGGTCGGCGATCGCGAACGAGATGTAGCCCGCGAGCGCCGAGACGAGGAAGCCCATGGACGTGGCGCCGATGACGAAGGCGACCGACCCGAGGTACTGGCCGAGTCCGCCCGCCGGCAGGTCCCACAGCGCGTTCTGGACCACGACGTCGTAGGCGTCGTCGGTCACCTGGTATCCCCCGAGGAGGAAGCCCAGGGCGATGAGCAGACCGCCGCCCGCGACGAACGGGATCATGTAGCTCACGCCGGTGAGGAGGATCCGCTGGATGCGGGCGCCCCACGAGAGGTTCTCCGTCGCGACGGCCGCCGTGCTCCCCGATCCGCCACCGGCGGCTACCCGCGTGGCGTTGGGGTTCTTCGCCGCGGCCACGGCTTCGGCGATGAGCTCGTTGGGCTGCTCGATGCCGCGCTTCACACCGGAGCGGACGACGGGCTTGCCCGCGAACCGCTGCTGCTCGCGCACGTCGACGTCAGTCGCGAAGATGACCGCGTCGGCGTTGTCGATGACGCCCTGCGGGAGCGCCTGGTAGCCGCTGGAGCCCTGCGGCTCGACGGTGAGGTCGATGCCGTTCTTCTTGCCGGCCGCGGTGAGGGCGTCGGCTGCCATGAAGGTGTGCGCGATGCCCGTCGCGCACGAGGTCACCGCGACGATGCGGGCGGGGCGTCCGTCGACGTCGAGCCCGGGTGCGGTCGACGTCGCGGCAGGGGCGGCCACGGGCGCCGACGAGACGGGAGCGACGGATGCCGCGGCCGCGGTGGGCGCGGCATCCTCTTCTCCGATCGCCTTCCGCACGATCGAGACGACCTCGCCCGACGACCCTGCGGCGCGCAGGCCGCTCGTGAAGTCGTCCTGCATGAGGCTGCGGGCGAGCTTCGAGAGGACGGCGAGGTGCGCCTCGGCGGCGCCCTCGGGTGCGGCGATGAGGAACACGAGGTCGGCGGGGCCGTCGGGGGCGCCGAAGTCGACGCCGGGTGCGAGGCGCGCGAACGCGAGCGACGGCTCGGTGACGGCGGCGCTCTTGGC
Source organism: Microbacterium sp. 4R-513 (assembly GCF_011046485.1). Classification (NCBI taxonomy): domain Bacteria; kingdom Bacillati; phylum Actinomycetota; class Actinomycetes; order Micrococcales; family Microbacteriaceae; genus Microbacterium; species Microbacterium sp. 4R-513. Next base: position 3,160,902 of record NZ_CP049256.1, on the reverse strand, counting down.
GTGCGGGATCGCGATGCCGCCCGGGAGGCCGGTCTCGTCCTTCTGCTCGCGAGCCCACGCGTCGTCGAAGAGCGCGTCGGCGTCGGTCGCGCGGCCCTGCGCGACGACCCGGCCGGCGAGAGCCCGGATGACGGCGGCCTTGTCGGCGCCGAGGCCGACGTCGAGACTCACGAGCTCTGGCGTGATGGTGTGTGACACGGTGACCTCCTCAGGTCGGTGATGCAGGTTCAGGTGAGGGCCCGGATCGGCACGTCGCCGGCGGGCAGGTCGGCGGGCGAGGGCGCCTGGGTTCCGGGAAGGGATGCCGCGGCCGCTCCGTAGCGGATGGCCCGGCGGAGCCGCTCTTCGGGGCCGGCCCCGTCGAGATCGGCGAGCAGGTAGCCGGCGAGGGAGCTGTCGCCCGCGCCGACGGTGCTGACGACCTGGATGCGCGGCGGCGCGCCCGCCCAGGCTCCTTCGGCGTCCACGAGGACCGCGCCGTGCGCCCCGAGGGTGACGAGTGCGGCGCCGACCGTCGCCGGCACGAGCCGGCGCGCGACGGGCAGCACCGCGGTGGCGAGGTCGTCTCCCTCCTCGAGGGCGACGCCCGCGAGCTCGGCGAGCTCTTCGTCGTTCGGCTTGATGAGGTCGGGCCGGCCGTCGGCGACGACGGCGGCGAGAGCGGGGCCCGAGGTGTCCACGGCGATGCGCGGCGCGTCATCGCCGAGGCGCGTCCGCACGGCGTCGATCGTCGCGACATAGAAGTCGTCGCCGGCCCCGGGCGGCAGCGAGCCGGCCAGCGCGAGCCAGCGCGAGCCGGCGCACGCGTCCACGACGGCGTCGATGATGGCGGCGACGTCGTCGGGTGCGAAGCGCGCACCGGGCAGGTTCAGTTTGGTCGTGACGCCCGCCGGATCGGTGATCGTGATGTTGGCGCGCACGCGGCCGTGGATCGGGACCCGGCGGGCGGCCACGGTGGATGCCCGCAGCGCCGCATCGAAAGGGTCGTCGGCCGCGAGGGGCAGCACGGCGAGCGAGCGCGCGCCGGCGGCGGCGACGACTCGCGCCACGTTGATGCCCTTTCCGCCCGCGTCTTCGCGAGCAGAGGTCGCCGCCTGCACCTCACCGGCGCGGAGCGCGTCGGCGAGCGTGATCGTCCGGTCTAGCGACGGGTTCGCGGTCAGTGTGACGATCATGCGATCCACACCTCCACATCGGCGGCGGCGAGGGCGGAAGCGAGTGCCTCGTCGGGCGCGGCATCCGTCACCAGGATGTCGATCTCGGCGAGGTCGGCGAAGCGTACGAACGACTCGACGCCGAACTTCGAGCGGTCGGCGACCGCGATCACGCGCTGCGCGGACCGGACGATCGCCGCCTTGACGGCCGCCTCGGCAGGATCGGGGGTGCTGAGCCCGAACCCGGCCGACACCCCGTTCGCGCCGACGAAGGCGAGGTCGGGGCGGAGGGAGCCCAGCGCGGACAGCGTCGAGGGGCCGACGGCGGCGGCCGTGAGTCCGCGCACCTGACCCCCGAGGAGGGTCAGCCCGATGTCGGGGAGCAGCGAGAGCGTGTGGGCGACGGGCACGGCGTGCGTCACGACGTCGAGGCGGGCACCGGTCGCGGCCACGCGGTCGCCCAGCCCCGCCGCCACCGCACCGACCGTCGACCCGGCATCGAAGACGACAGCCCCGCGGTAGCCGTCGGTGATGACCTCGAGCGCACGACGGGCAATGGCGAGCTTCGCATCGGAGTTGACCGTCATGCGCTCGGCGATCGAGGGCTCCGACACGCTGCCCGCGCGCGAGGGAACGGCGCCGCCGTGCACGCGACGCAGCAGACCCTGCTGCTCGAGCGCGTCCAGGTCGCGCCTGATCGTCTCGGTCGTGACGCCCAGGTCGTCGGCGAGTCCGACGACCGAGACACGGCCGCGCTCGGCGAGGTGCCGAGTGATGTGAGCTTGCCGCTCCGTCGCGTACATGTGGTTCCTCATCGTCAAGGGTTCCCTCAAGGTACAACACATCCAAAGTCAAAACAAGCAACTCCCACACAAAAGCAGACTGCGACCAATCCCGACAGCGCGATAGCCTCGCGGAATGCCCGACAAACCCGCCGCGGAAGTGCAGATCACGGCTGATCTCGTGCGACGTCTTGTCGACGCGCAGGCGACCCTGACGATCCAGGATGCCGCGGCCCTCTCCCTCGAGAAGGTCGCAGAGGGGTGGGACAGCGAGCTCTGGAGGCTCGGCGAGTCCCTGGCTGTGCGACTCCCCCGGCGCGCCCTCGCGGCGCCCCTCGTCCTCAACGAGCAGCGGACCCTGGCGCAGATCGGGCCGAGGATCGAGGCGACCGGCGTGCGCGTCCCGACGCCGATCGTCCACGGTGTCGCCGGCGAGGGCTTTCCCTGGGCGTGGTCTGTCGTGCCGTGGTTCGACGGCCACCGGGGACTCGATGTGCCGCGCGCCGAGCGCTCGGGGTGGGCGCCGCGGCTGGCCGCGGCGCTCCTCGCGCTTCACGAGCCCGCCCCGGCCGACCATCCGGTCAACCCTTTCCGCGGCGGACCACTCGCCTCTCGGGCCGCCGCGACGGCGGAGCGGATCGCGCTTCTGCGCGAACGACGCACGACGGCCACCGGGCTCCTCGACGACGCCGAGGAACTCTGGCACCGGGGCCTCTCCGCCGCCCCGTGGCAGGAGCCGCCCGTGTGGATCCACGGCGACCTGCACCCGGGCAACCTCGTCGCGCGGGGGGCCGCGTTGGCGGCCATCATCGATTTCGGCGACGTCACCGCCGGCGATCCGGCCTACGACCTGGCGATCGTCTGGCTCGCTTTCGATGCCGACGGCCGCCAGCGCTTCCGCGAGGCCACGGGGGACCGGTACAGCGCGGCGACCTGGCAGCGCGCCCGCGCGTGGGCGGCCGCCGTCACCGTGATGCTACTCGCGCACAGCGATGACAATCCCGACTACGAGCACCTGGGGCGGGAGGCCCTCGCCGAGCTCGCGACGTGATGACCGGGGAGGATGCCGGCTGGAACGCGGCATCCTCCCCTCTTCCCCCAGCCCCCCAGCTGGTCAGCCGCCGAGCTCGAAGACCGGCGCGGACTGCACGGAGCCGAAGATGTCGAACAGCGTCGAGATCTGCGTCCAGGCGATGCCGAACCACACGTCGTCGGTGCCCGACCAGCGGCGGATGCGGATGTCGTACGTCTCGCCGGCCTTGGCGTCGAACTCCGCGATCTCGTAACTGTTGTCCCACGACGCACTCGATGCCACCAGAGCCCCGGTCGAGTCGCGCACCTCGAGGTCGAGGTCGACCGTGAGGGTGTCCTGGTAGATCGACAGGAACAGGATGTCGGTGCGCGTGGCCTTCGAGTCCCAGGCGAGGGCGACCTTCACGTGCGAGCCGAAGAACAGCGGCGACCGAGGCGTCGTGATCCGGTACCGGAACGATGTGCGGCCGGATCCGTCGAGATCCGATGAGCGCAGCGTGCCGACGTCGAAGCCGCGAAGAGCGCCGGCGTTGTCGCGGCCCTGACGAGACCGCGCGATGGACGTGGAACGGTCGGCGTCCGCTGTGCCGCTGCCATCGCGGCCGTCGACGCCGGCGATGAGGTCCGCACGCCAGCGGCCCCCGCTCGGGTTGCGCCAGGCGCCGGCCATCAGCACGGCGCGGGTGCCCTCGGGCCACGATTGCAGCACTGGGGCCGCCTGCTGCACGCAGGCCGCGATGCCGGCGACGGCAGGAGCGGCGAAGCTCGTGCCGCTGTCGGTGAGGCCCACGACGGTGACGCCCACGCCGTTGCCCGCGATCTCGGGCAGCTCCCGGTCGCCGTGGGCGGAGGCGGGGTTGCGGAATACAGAGTCGGACGCCATCGCATTCGCGTTGTCGTTGTGGCTGCCCACCGTGAGGCGGTTGTAGCCCTTGTGGTTCACGAACTCGCTCGACGTGCCGTTGCCGGCGGCCTCCACGATCGTCGGGAACGGCCAGTGCAGCGCCAGCCAGTCCTTGTAGTTGTCGTCGTGCGAGAGCGAGCTGTTCGTCTGCTCGGCGTCGCGGTGGAAGCTCTGGCTGATCACCGTGCAGCCCGCGTCCTGCGCGGCCCACCGGATCGCGTCGAGGTCGTAGCTGTTCGCTGAGAAGAGATTGGCGTCGGGCGCGTGCCCATGCGGCCGGTTGCGCTCCTTGTTGCGGATGATCCCGTGCGTCATGCGCGCGTGGCTGCTCGTCGAGCCGGAGGTCTGGTACCGGCCCGAGATCGTGAGGTTCGTCGTGACGTCGGGCCCGGGCTCGTACACGGCGACGTTGACGCCGGCGCCCGTGAACCCTGCCGCATGGGCATCGTCGCTGTTGTGGATCGCGATCGAGTCGCCGAGGTCGAGTAAGCCTTCGCGGTCATGACGGAACACGCCTGCGACGAGCTCGTGCTCGGCGAGCTTGCGCACCGCGTCAGCGGGCATCCGCCCGTAGACGACCGGCGCCGCCTCGTCGATGCGCTCCACCTCGAGGCCGAAATCGCGGGAGACCTCGGCGAGCTTCTCCCCGAGCGCCCTCCACTCGCGCTGCCGGCCGGTGTCGGCACGACTGGGCTTGCGGGCCGGCCGCTTCTCCGACTTCTCAGGGAGCTCCCTGTCGATGTCACGCGTGGACGCCCAGACGGCGACCTCGACATCCCCGCCCTGCTCGAGCTGCGCGAAGAGTGCCGGCTCGATCCGGCCGAAGCGGTCCTGCCGCCGCTTCGCGAGCGCCGCCAGCTCTTCGTCGACGTCGACGCGCTCGCCGACCTCGTCGAACGCGAGCGTCAGAGCCTCGTCGCCGTCCCGGCTCACGGCCTTGAAGACATCCCGGAACGGCCCCTCGACGCCGGCACCCATCGGGAGCGGCTCGATGTCGAGCTCGCCGATGCGCATCCGCGACGCGTGGATGACGGCGAGCCTCTCCTCGAGCTTCGCCGGGGTGTCCACGACGACGATGTCGAACGCGGCATCCTGTCGCCCCTCGTCCTTCCGTGTGGCCGGGATGCCATCGATCACGATCGTGTGGCCGCCGACCGACAACGGGGAGGTGTCGACGACGAGGGCGTCGCCCTCGAACGTCACATCGGCGTGTCCGCCGCCCGTCACGACGACGGCGTGCGCGTCGCGCTCGCCGAACCCACCCGTGATACGGATGCGGCGACCGCGGGTGACGATCTCGCCCGGCGCGACGTCCGACACCGGGACGGCGCCCTTGTTGCGGATACTGCGAGCCATCTCGAACTCCTCACTCCCGGCGCGACCGAGGTGTCGTGCGCCACACAGGGAGGAGCAGCCGGGCGCCGCCGTGATACATGCGCGGCGGATCCTTCTGGGTATCGGCGGGCGGAGACATGTATCAGCGGGGCACTATCGCTCTCTTCCCAGCGTGGACACAATGGGCGCTATGACGCACGGGGGCGCCGAGGCATCCGTCGACTCCGTCGAGCCCGCTCGATGGGAGCGGGCGGGCGCGCTCTTCCTCCGGTGGCGCGAGGGCGACAGCCGGGCGATGGACGAGCTCGTGCGCCTCATGACTCCCCCGCTCTGGCACATCGTGCGCTCCTACGGCCTGGAGTCCGCCCTCGCCCAGGACGTGGTCCAGACGACGTGGCTCACGCTCGTGCGCCGGCACGCTTCGATCACCGACCCGCAGGCGGTGTCGGGGTGGCTCACGATGTGCGCCCGCCGCGAGGCCTGGCGCGTGGGCAGGCAGCACCGCCGCACGACTCCGACCGATGCCGAGACGCTCGAGCCCCAGCTGCCTGTCAGCGAATCCGCCGAGCAGACCGCGACCGATGACGATGAGAGACGCCGTCTGTGGAGTGCCGTGGGACGGCTCGACGACCGCTGCCGCCACCTTCTGCGCATCGTCGCCTTCGACGAGCGGCCCGACTACGCACGCATCGCCGAGGATCTCGCGATGCCCGTCGGGTCGATCGGCCCGACGCGCCAGCGGTGCCTGGCGAAACTCCGCGCCGAACTCGAGGGCGCCGGATGGGGGAATCATGGACACTGACGACTTCAGCGCCGATGAGGCGCTCTTCTCGCGCCTTCGAGCGATGTGGCAGGAGGCGGATCCGGTACCCGATGGCCTTGCCGACCGCATGGTCGCCGCCGTCGCCGTCGAAGACCTCTCCCGCGAGTATGCCCTCCTGACGCTCGTCGAGGGCTCGACCCACGCGGCCGTCCGCGGCGAGGCCGACACCGCGACACTGCAGTTCAGCGACGGGCAGACGAACGTACTGCTGCACGTGAGCGTCGCCGAGGAGGGGCTCCGCCGCGTCGACGGATGGGTGGATGCCGCGGCACTCGCCGTCCGCCTCGTCCAGGGCGACCGCGACTGGTCGGGACGCGCCGATGAGCACGGACGGTTCGCGTTCGAATCGGTGCCGCCGGGCGTCTCGCTGCTTCACGTCGTCGTGCGCGGCGCCGACGGCGATCTGCACGACTTCCGGACGCCGCGATTCGAGGTCTGAAGAAGAAGGCCGATCCGGCCGCACGAGCACGATCCCGTCGACGCCACGGCTCGGCGGAGACAAGGAGACGGCGATATGGCCCAGGAACCCACGTGGCGCGAACGGGAGGCGGCCGCACAGCCCCGAGGAGTCATCCTCGACCCCCGCGCTGACGCCGTCGCCGGCATCCGCGCCTTTCCCACCGTGTACATGCCGGGATACCTGCTCATCGCAGGCGATCCGGCTGACGCGCTCAAGCGGCTCGAGGAAGCGGCAGCGGCGTTCGGGTGGACGGTCGTGGCCGTGACGATCCGAGCGAACCGCTATGCGGACCGCCGGGCGACCCGAAGCACCGAGCTCACTCGCGCGGAGATCGTCCAGGACCCGACGACCGCACCCGACGTGCCGATCGACGCGTGGCGGCTCCTCCAGCAGGCTCGGCGGGAGTCGCGGCGCCAGAAACCCGACGGGGAGGCCGTGCGGGCCGTCGAGCCGCCCGACGAGCGCGAACGCGGCCACGGCAGGCGGCTCGCGCTGCGAGCGGCGGCGCGCGTGGCCGCCGACGATCCCCTCCGCGCCGTCGGGCTCGATCACGTGCTGTCGGTCGATGCGATCGGAGTCAACCCGTTCGCCCGGACCAACCCGTTCGCCCGCACGAATCCCTTCGCGCGGACCAATCCCGCAGCCGACCTGGAGAGCTACGCCTCCGCGGGGAGCGGCGGGCTCGAAGTCGTCACGTATGTCGGTACCGCACCCGCGCCGCAGCACACGCCGGACGAGAAGGGCAGGCGCCCCGTCGTCGTGGTGGTCGACACGGGATGCGGCGACCACCCTTGGCTGCTCCCCGACGACGACTCCGGGCGTCCGTGGGTCACCGCGCGCCTCCCCTCCCCCACACCTCCCCAGGTGATCGGCGTGGATGAGGAGGACACCGACCCGGAGATCCACCCCGATCAGACAGGTCCGCGCGACGGGCGCCTCGACTCGTCGTCGGGTCACGGCACGTTCGTCTGCGGCGTCGTGCGGCAGACCGCCCCCGATGCGAACATCATCGCCGCGCGGGTCGCCGACAGCGACGGCACCGTGCTCGAGAGCGAGCTCATGGCCGCGCTCGACGAGTTCCTGGAGCTCATGGACGACAAAGAGCACCCGCTCGAGGTCGACGTCGTGAATCTGTCACTCGGCTACTATCACGAGACGCCGGAGGACGGCCGCTTCTCGACCGGGCTCTACGACATCCTCGTCGACCTCCGAACCCGCGGAGTGGTCGTCGTGTGCTCCGCCGGCAACGATGCGACCGATCGGCCGGCGTTCCCCGCCGCACTCTGGGAGGGGTCCGACCCTGCGCTCGGGCTCGGTCCGGAGCCCGCGGGACTCGCACCGCACCTGTCGGTGGGAGCGCTGAACCCCAACAGGCGATCTGTCGCGCTCTTCAGCAACATCGGCTCGTGGGTGCGGCTCTACGCTCCGGGCACGTCGGTGCTGAGCACGATTCCCGCGTCGTTCGAGGGCGGCCTCGCACCGGCCGCCCGGGACGATCTTCTGGGCCTTCCCCGCATGATGGTCGATGCGGACGACTTCTGGGGCGGCTTCGCGATCTGGAGCGGGACATCGTTCTCCGCTCCGTACGTCGCGGGGCATCTCGCACAGGGGTTGGCCGGTCAGCTGGCGTCAGGGGGCGGACGAGCCGCCCTCACCGTCGACGACGCGCTGTCGAGCCTTGCCGCACCCGAGTTGTCGGTCTGGGACGCGTCGCGCCCGCCCGTCGGCTGATCCTCGAGAACAGGAGCCGCGAGACAGGCAATGGACCTCAGCACCGCCGAGAACGACGTCGGACGCCGACGACGTCCTCCGGATGCCGTCACGCTCTACCGCCGAGGCGTGGATGCGGTGAACGAGGGTCGCTATGTCGATGCCCGCCGTTCGCTGGCAAGGGCGGCCGACGCCGCCGAGGCGGACGGCGACGTGGATCTCGGTGCCCGCATCGCGGGAACCACGGGCTACCTTCTCGCGATCTCGAGCGACGCCGACGAGGGCGAGCGACTCTGCCGAGCGGCGCTCGCGCGACCCGGCATCGCGCCCGAGACGGTTGCGATCCTGCAGGGACAGCTCGGTTCGATCGAGATGTCCCGCGGTCGCCTCGAGAGCGCCGCGGAATGGCTGAGCCGCAGCATCCGCGGACTCTCGCACGATCCCGTGCGAGCAGCGAACATGCGCATGAACCGGGCGCTCGTCGACATGGACCGCGGGGAGTTCGCGTCGGCGCGAGCCGACCTCGAATGGGCCGAACAGGCGTACCTCGACGCCGGCGACGTGCTCGTGGCCGCGCAGGCGGTGCACAACCGCGGGTACGTGTCGATGCTGGAGGGCGACCTCGTCGTCGCACTGCAGACGATGGAGCGCGTCCGAGCACCGCTGGACGCCGAGTCCGAACTGTGGGCGGCGACGAACGAGTCGGACCGGGCACAGGCCCTCCGCGACGCGGGTCTCATCACGGAGGCTGAGGCCAGCCTCGCGAGCGTCGCACGCGTGTTCGGCAAGCTGCGGGCCATCAGAGAGCAGGCGGATGCCGAGTACGAACTCGCCCGGTCGCTCCTGCGTCACGACCCCCCGCGTGCCGCGAGCGTGGCTGCCGCCGCCGCGCGGCGCTTCCGGCGTATGGGCAGTGATGCTCGAGCACTCCGGGCCGACGCGGTGCGGCTGCGTGCCCGGCTGCTCGTGGGATCAGCGGAGCACAGCGGCGACGAGGTCGAGACGCGACGGCTCCCCGGCCCCGATGAGGTCGCCGCGACGGCGGCGTCGCTGGACGCGCACGGGCTGAGGGGGGATGCCGAGGCCCTGCGACTCGCGGAGCGTCTCGCGCGGCTGCGGCGAACGGGCCGCAACCCCGATGGGCCGGAGGTCCGTACGGCCAGAAAGGTCCCGCTCGAGGTGAGGCTCATGGCGCACGAGCTCCGAGCACGTCGCGCGCACCAGGCCGGTCGCGACGCCGAGGCACGGCGGCAGGCGGCCCGCGGGGTCGAGCTGCTCGAGAGGTCGCAGCAGACGATGGGGAGCCTCGAGCTGCAAGGAGCCGCGCCGATGCTCGGACGCGGCCTCCTCACGGCTGGGCTCACCTCGGCCCTCCGCTCGGGGCGTCCCGACGTCATCTTCGAATGGTCTGAGCGTGCGCGGCACCTCAGCATGCAGGTCGTGCCGCTGCGCCCGCCGCCGGACCCGGAGCTCGCGGCGGATCTCGCCGAGCTCCGGATGGTTCGAGCGGCGGACCCGGGCGGCGACTGGCTCGCCGATCCTCGCGCGGCCGCCCTGCGTGACCGGGCCCGCGAGCGGCAGTGGTCCCGCACCGGCACCGCCGCGATTCAGGAGCGCGTCGGGCTGGACGCGGCGCGATCGGCGCTGCACCCCGACGAGGCGATCGTCTCCTTCGTCTACGACGGCGCGTCGCTCGCCGCGGTCGTCGCCACGCCGGCGGGGGCTGAGACCGTGCCCCTGGACGGGCCGCAGGTGCGGTCCCTGCTGACGGGTCTTCGAGCAGACCTCGACATGTCGGCGACGGTGCGCTCGGGTCCCCTCGCTGCCGTCGTGCGCGCGGCGCTGGAGGACCGGCTCGCTGATCTCTCACGACTCCTCCTCACTCCCGCTGCCGCCACGATCGGGAGTGCACAGCGGATAGCCGTCACGGTGCCGGGAGTCCTCTCGGGGGTGCCGTGGACCATGCTCCCGGCACTTCGAGGCCGCGCCGTCACGATCACGCCCTCGATCTCGCGCTGGGTGCGCCAGCGCGAGGCCGGAGCGTGGCGCACGGGCGCCGTGGGCTTCGCCGCCGGACCCCATGTGGCTCGCGGAGACGAGGAGATCGCCGGGGCGGCGCGTGTCTGGGTGTCGCCCACTCGGCTGCGCGGTGCAGATGCGACGGTGGATGCCGTGACCTCGCTCGCGTCCGAGGTCGACCTCCTCCACATCGCCGCCCACGGGCGCCACTCGGTCGACAACCCGCAGTTCTCCGGCCTCGAGCTCGCCGACGGCGCCCTCTTCGGCTACGACATCGACCGGATGCCGCGCGTGCCGCAGACCGTCGTGCTGTCCGCGTGCGAGCTCGGCCGCTCATCGGTGCGCTGGGGAGAAGAGGCGATCGGCATGACCCGCACGTGGCTGCACGCCGGCGCACGCTGTGTCGTGGCATCCCCGGTCGTCGTCGGCGACGATGTCGCGTGCGATCTGCTGGGTGTCATGCATGAGCGTCTCGTCGCCGGAGAGCCGCCGGCCGCCGCCCTCGCGCAGGCCGCCGCGCAGACCGGGATCGCAGCGCCCTTCCAGGCGCACGGCTCCGGCTTCTGAACCCGATTCACCGCCCGCCGGGCGTGACCGAGAGGGCGAGCCATTCGCGGAGGGCGGCGGACTGCTCGGCGTCGTCGTCCCAGTCGGGTTCGGTGAGCGCCCAACGGTGCATCAGCCGCGCCGCCGTGCCGGTGTGGTGTCCCGCATCGAGCACTTCGGCCAGCGCCTCGGCCTCGGCGAAGCGCAGACTGCAGAGGAACTCCGGTGCCCCCATGAGGTGGTCGACGATGTCGGCCAGGTGGTCGACCGTCTCCTCGAGGTGGTCCCAGCCGACCGTCGCTCCGGCGACGGCCGGGCGCCCCATCGTGATCGTGTGCATGGCAGTTCTCCCGGTTCGGAGAGCGGTAGTTCCGCTCATCAGGAAGAGCCGCGAAGGGGCCATCTGATACGCCGCGCGTCGAGGCATCCATTCGCAGACCGACGTATCACGCGGGCGGGCCGGCGCTCCTCTCTCATGACTCCGCTGCGCGGAGTCGCCGTGGCCCGACTCGGGCCTGAGAAGCCCGCTGCGGCGGGCGGAAGGAGGGAGCCGCCATGGCACCCAAGAAGACACTGCGCGACACGGCGCTGTGGGCGATCCTCGCCGAGCGCCATCCGAGCCTCTGGGAGGAGATCATCGGGCCGAGCGGCCCGCTGGGTCGCGTCGCGCTCAACCCGCAGCCGCTGCCGCCGAAGGCGATGCAGACGCGGTTGCTCGCCATGAGGGCGGGCGACTTCGATCCGCAGCCGGAACCGCCCGGCGATGCGGCGATCGGCGTGCGCTACGGGCTGAAGACGGCGTTCGCCGTCGTCCGGGCCGCCGGGCTGGCGCGACTGTTCGGGGTGGCGTTCGACGACATCCCCGACATCTGCCCGCCCGAGCCCGACCCGTTCCCGCCGCTTCCCGACCCGCCCGACCCGATCCCGTGGAGGACGGCGCTCAAGGTCGTGCCCGACTTCTACGCCGACTACGCCCTCGGACTCGCCATCGGCCTCGAGGCGACCGCCGGCGATTGGCAGGACCTGCCCGGCGCTGACGCGCTCGAGAAGCTGCACGCTCGGGCGATCGGGATCGCACCCGTGCGCGGCTGATCAAGCAGACGACGGATGCCTCGGCCCCGCGCGGTCGAGGCATCCGTCCCCGAATCACGAGACCGGATGACGCACCACGCGGCTGTTTCCCGGCTGCCGTCATCCCACATCTGCCAGCCGGGGCTGACAGAATCTGAGGCATGCCGACCTGGCTCCTCTTCGCGCTGGTAGCGCTTGCCTTCGCGGCCGTCGCGACGTGGGTGTCGCGTCGCCTGCTGGACACGCAGGTCGGGTGGCTGCGGTCGGTGGTCATCTCGCTGATCGTGTTCCTGCTGAGCGCTCCGCTCGTGCTCTGGATGCTCGAGCAGTCGCACGTCTACGCGGACGGCAAGTTCCTGGTCGGCTGGCCCGTCGTCCTCACGTTCTTCGCACTCATCCTCGGCTGGGTGTTCGCCGTGGTGGTCGTCGTCATCGTGATCAGCGAGTTCCTGGTTCCGACGCGGCCGCTGCGCAATCCGATCGTCGTCATCCGCCAGGCGATCAGGCGCCGGGATCGCGCGAGGCGCTACGCGCAGATCGTCGTGATCGCCTCCCGGCACGGGCTCGGCCTCTATCAGAACCGCGCGCGCGGTTACGGCGAGGAGATCCCGGAAGCCCTCGTGCGTGCCCTGAACGAGGCCGGAGTGACGTTCGTCAAACTCGGTCAGGTGCTCTCGTCACGTGAGGACGTGCTGCCGCGGGAGTTCATCAAGGCGCTCTCCACCCTGCAGATGGACTCCACTCCGATCCCCTGGTCAGAGGCTGCGGCTGCGATCCGCGAGGAGCTGAAGCGGCCCCTCGACGAGGTGTTCCTGGAGGTCGACGAGGTGCCCCGGGCCGCGGCATCCGTCGCACAGGTGCACGCCGCGACGCTGCTCGACGGAACCCGCGTGGTCATCAAGATCCAGCGGCCGCGGGCGCGTGCGCAGGTGACGACCGACCTCGACATCCTCGAACGGCTCGCCGCCGACGCCGAGCGGCGCACCGAGTGGGCGCGGGACTACGGCGCGCGCGCTCTCGCGGCCGAATTCGCCCGCGCGCTCCGCGAGGAGCTGGACTACCGCGTGGAGGCGACGAACACCGAGATGCTCCGTTCGGCCATCGCCAAGTCCCGGTCGGCGCGACTCAACATCCCCAAGGTCTACAGCGACCTCTCCACCGCGCGGATGCTGGTGCTCGAGCGGGCGGAAGGCACCGCGTTCAACCGGCTCACTCCCAGTGCGCTCGAGCCGGAGCGGGCCATCGCGGTCGCGGATTCCGTCGTGGACTCGGTGTTCGAGCAGATCGCCGTGCGGGGCGTCTTCCACGCCGACCTGCACGCGGGCAACGTGCTCCTCGCGCCGGACGAGTCGGTCACCTTGATCGACTTCGGTGCGGTCGGCGTGCTCGAGCGGAGCGTTCGACGGCTCCTCGCGCCGCTGCTGGTGGCCATCGCCAACGAGGACGACGTGTCTGCGACCGACCTCGTGCTGCTGCTGTGCGCGCCGATGTCGGGCGGCAGTGTGGAACAGAGATCGTTGCAGCACGATGTGGGCGCCGTCCTCACCCGCGTCGCGAACGCGCACGCCGACGAGAACGTCTTCAGCGCTCTGATCGAGGTGCTCCGCAGGCACCGACTCGCCATGCCGCCCTCGCTGCTTCTCGTCTTCCGCACGCTGACGTCGCTCGAGGGAACTCTGCGAAGGCTCGTGCCCGGCTACGACATGGTCGGACGAGGACTGTCTCGGGCGCCGCACATCGCGCTGCAGCTCTCGACGCCGCGGAGCATCGCCCTGGATCTGCAGGCTCAGTCGTCTGTCGCGGCGGAGCAGCTGCGCCGACTCCCCCGCCGCATCGAGGCGATCACGCAGTCCCTCCAGGACGGCACCTTCTCGCTCCGGATACGAGCGCTCGAGAGCGTCGAGGATCGGCGGTGGGTGGACTCCATCGTCGGCGAGATCACCGCCACCATCGTCGGCGTGGCGCTCGTGGCGACCGGATTCTTCCTCGCCGTGTCGGATGTCGGGCCGCAGCTGACCGAGGACGTGCGGGCGTTCTCCTTCCTCGGAAGCGTGCTCGGCCTCGGCGGCATGCTGCTGCTGCTGCGCAGCCTCAGCGGAGCTTTCCGGCGGCGCTCGACCGATCGGTGACTTCTCGGCCGTGCCTGCGCGCCGCCGGATCCCCTGGTGCCGGGCCGGAGTGCGCTGGACAATGAGGCATGGTCGTCTCGCCCCCTGACGAGCCGGTCGCCGCCGACGCCGACCCGTCGGCGTCGGCCCCGCCGGCATCCGATCCTGTGCTCGCCAGGCGCGCCCAGATCCTCGCCACCGAGCACTGGGGCCTCCTCGCGGCTCGGGGCACGGCCCAGTCCGAGGTGCTGACCCGCATCACGATCTACCTCACCCTCGTGTCGGCCGGCCTCCTGACGATCGGACTCCTGGCGCAGGCGACGGATTTCCGCGACTGGTTCGCCGGCGCATTCCTCGCGATCGTCGGGTTCCTCACTCTCATCGGGCTGATGACCCAGACGCGCGTCTTCAATGTGGCGGAGGAAGACATGATGTACGTCGTCGCCATGAACCGCCTCCGCGGGGCTTATGTCGATCTCGACCCGGCCGTGGAGCAGTACTTCCTGGCCGCGATCGCCGACGACGAGGCCGGCATGCAGCTCACCTACTCCTTCCTGCGCCGGAGAAGCTTCAGCCACCTCTTCGGAAGTTCGGCAGTCTTCATCGGAGTCGTCAACAGCTGCGTGATCGGACTTCTTCTGGGTGGATGCCTCACCCTTCTGGGAGTCGGGATCGCACCCGCCGTCGTGGTGGGCGTGGTCGGCGGTCTTCTCTTCCTCGCCGCGGCACTCGCGTACGGCGGGTGGACCTACCGGACGTCCCTGCGCAACCACCGGCCGCTTCGCCGGTCCCCTGGGCTGCCGGGAACGGGCACTCCGTCGGATGCGGCCGCGGAACCGGTGGTCGGGCTTCCGGAGGGCCGGCGGGCGCGACGGAGGGCGGGCGCCGCCGAGTCGTGACGGAGGTCGCCGCGCGGTGTGCGAGGCGGTCTGGCTGCGCCGGATCAAGCGAGGATGCGCTCGACGATTCCTTCTGGAGTCTCGTCGGCGGTTATCCGCTCCTCATCGACAGCACTCAGCGGTTGCCAGCCGTGATACCAGCCACGCATGTCGTCGGCAGTGAAGCCGCAGGTCTCCGCACGCGCAGCGTGCCGGCGCAGCGTCTCTTCGAAGGTGAGGTCGAACGAGAAGAATCGGGCATCGTCCGATGAAGCAGCAATGCGCATCAGCGTCACCTCGCAGCGCGTTGCGTCGAAGATGCCGTCCAGGACGACGTGATGATCCCGTCTGAGGCAGAACACCGCCGCCGTCTCGAGCAGTTCGGCATGTGCCATGCTCACCTGCTCCTTCTCGTTGAAGATCACGCGACGGAAGTGATCCTGCTGGAGGAGCGCCGTGTTCCCGAGTCGCGCCTGCAACATCCGGGCGACCGTGCTCTTGCCCGACCCCGAATTCCCACGCAGCACGATCAGCACCCGGCCACCTTACGGCGCCATCAAGACGGCGCGACCTCGGCGCACGGATGCCGGGCGCTTCGGGATCGGCCGATGAGAATGCGGTGGACCCGCCGCATTGACCAGCCCGGCTAGTATCCGCGGCGGGCTGATCCCTTCGGGCGGCACCACGTCAAACGAAGCTGGCGAACCACCAGTACATGACCACAGCCGCCGAGAAGATGGCGATAACGATCCCCGCCAGCGGCGGGGCAATCCGCCACCAACCCTTCGAGGCCATGACAGCCGTCAATCCCCACGAGATGAGGAACAGCAAGATATCGAAGACCAAGAACGCCGAGACCGCAAAGCCGGCGCCGGTTACATAGCACGCGATCAGGTAGCAGGGCAGGACCTGGCGGACGGTGGAGACAGCGACGCAAGCCAGGGCTGTAGCGACGACGAAGTGGAGGCCGACCGCGACGAGCGCGACGAGCCTTACGACTTCATCAGTCTTCGATCGGCGAACGAGCCAAGGCGCGGTCACCGCGCGTCACTCGTCCACGGCTCCCCCGCGCGATTGCGCCGGGTGCCTGTCTGCGTCGTGAGGGGCGATGCCTGCTCGTGTTCGTGCACCAGACAATCATGAGCGTTGCGGCAGCGTCCTTCGAGCCGTTCTCCACAGGTGCCCAATGCGAGCACCGGGCGACTACTCGATCACCTGCCTTGACACCCGGCGACTCATTCTTCGAGGCCGAGATCGACCGGTTGCATGCCGATTGGATGTCGACTGGTCGCCGGCACAAGAGTCATGGGTGCACGTGGCATGAGTGTGATGTGATCGTCAGATGCGTCAGCCCGCCCCGAATCGACGTGAGCGTCTCGTACTCGCCGCCCTCGCCGCCCTGCTGGCCTCGCTCCCTCTCGCGGCGTGTTCTGGTGGGCTGGTGTCCCCGGCGGACGCAGAGGCACACGCGAGGGCTCGCGCGGCGGTGGCCGACGTCTCCCGTGGTCTGTACCGCGGCCCTACGGACACCATCGAGGACTACGCCCGCTGGGCCGACACCGATACGGAGTCGTCCAACGTCGTGGAACTCATTGGGTTCGAGCCGTATCCCGGTGCTGTTCATGGGGAGCCGTTCGGCGCCTTGCAGTTCCGTGCGACGGTACCCGTGAGGTCCCTCGGCGACGCATACGTCGCGTGTTTCGAGTCGCGGTTCGATTACTGGGGCGTTGCAACCGAGAGATTCGGCGACTGGGACAACGATGCGGCGGTGGCGCATCACATCCAGTGCCCACCCGACGCGGCGCGCATCCCACCCCCGGTCGACACCCGCTCGGTCTTGGTCGTGCCCGAGGGTGCCGAGGCCCTCGTGGTCGAGGTCCTCACGAACGCGCCTTCCACGGCATCCGCTGACGAGGTCGTCGCGGAGGTGGTGGCACGGATGCCGCAGCCGACGGGTGAGCGCGAGGTGGCATTCGAGCCCCACGCCGTCGTGGCAGGCGGCGACATCGGTTTCGCGATGGGTGACGCTGACGACTGCCTGCTCGTCAGGCGTGGCGTCGACGGCGTGCAGGTGTTGTCCGTCCCGCGGGTCCTGCTCCAGCCCGGGGAGCTCGGTTGCTCACCCGACACCGCACTGCGGCCGCTCGAGCAACTGCAGTCGCCCCATTGATCACATGGCGATCGGTAGCCACGCGATCGGATCCGCGGTCAAGGGTACGAACGAGCCGCCGCCTCCATCTCCTGGAGGCCTGCGGCCCTGACCACCGCCACATCTGCGTCTCCTGCTCGTCCCCTTGTCCTGCTCCGCAACAGGCCGAGCTGCTCGCGGTAGTGCCGCCACGCAAGCTCCACCCGCTCGACCGCAACCTCGTGCCCGCCAGCCACCCAGTCCAGAGCGGCGATCCCGTTCGCCAGCAAGTCCATCTCGAAGTCGTCCGGATCTTGCTCGAGGAACCGCGGCAAGTTGCTGAGGCTGCTGGCATCAGGCATCACCACAAGCTACTTCAACCGAGAGGTCGTCTGCGCCGTCGAGCGACCGGCATGCGAGCGCAGACGAGCCCATGGTGGAGCCGCGTCACCGGCACCGCCCCGCCCGGCGACGGGTACGCGGTCGCCGACGCAAGGTCCGAAGCGGAGCGTCAGCCGGCCAGGGCCCGATGCACCGAAGCCACGGCGCTCGAGCCCTCTCCCACAGCGGCGGCGACCCGCTTCATCGACCCGCGGCGCACGTCGCCCGCCGCGAAGACGCGCGGGATCGAGGTCTCGAACGGGAGCGGCTCACGGCCGAGCAGCTGCCAGTGGTCGAGGGTCTGCGTCGTCACGTCGGTGCCGGTGCGGATGAACCCCGTTCCGTCGCGATCGATGCCCGGCAACCAGGCCGCTGCGGGGTCGGCGCCGATGAAGCAGAAGAGGCCCTTTGCGTCGACGTCGCCGGCAGTGTCGATGCGGACGGACTGCAGCGTTCCGTTGCCGTCGAGGCGCACCACGTTGGACCCGGTGTGCAGGCTGATTCGCGGGTCATCGGTGATGCGGTCGACGAGGTAGCTCGACATCCGTGTCCCGAGGTCGCCCCCACGCACGACCAGGTGGACGGGGCATCCGTTCGATGACAGGTAGAGCGCCGCCTGCCCAGCGGAATTCGCCCCGCCGACCACGACGACCGGGGATCCCGCGACCTGCTTGAGCTCGAGCGGTGTCGCCGCGTAGAAGATGCCGGAGCGCTCGAAGTCCTCCCATCGGTCGAGATGCAGGGTGCGGTAGGCAGCACCTGAGGTCACGATGGCTGTGCGGGAGCGGATGATGCGTCCGTCGGACAGTGTCACGTCGATAGCGTCGTCCACCGGCCGCAGATCGACTGCCTCGCACGGCGCGCACACTCGCACGCCGAATTTGATCGCCTGCAGCGTCGCCTGGCCGATGAGTCGTCCGCCGCTCACGCCGAACGGGAATCCGAGGAAGTTCTCGATACGGGAGGTGGATGCCGCCTGCCCACCGGGCGCGACGGCTTCGAGCAGCACGGTGCTGAGCCCTTCGGATGCCGCGTAGATCGCCGCGGCGAGCCCAGCGGGGCCGCCCCCGATCACGACGAGGTCGACCACCGATTCGTCTCCCGGCTCGTAGCTCAGGCCGAGCTGTTCGGCGACAAGACCCGGAGTCGCGCGCGGGAACGCCTCGCCCTGGACGAACGCGATGGGCAGGTCCGCCTCGTCGTAGCTGTGGCCGGAATGCGATTCGATCTGGTCTACGGCAACCGCCGTGTGGACGAGGTCGAAGCGCTCTGCGAAGCGGCGCAGCGCCAGGAACTCGCGCGACCTGCCGTGGCCCACGAACTTCAGCGTGAGAGCGGCGGGACCGCTGCGCAGCGACTCGCGACGGGCCCACAAGGCGTGAAGGATGAGATCGCCGAGCTCGTCCTCCTCGGCGATGATCCGGCGCAGGTTCGCCCGCGAGAGGGCGCGCACGCGCGCCGGCCCCTTCGCGCGTGCGGACAGGAAGGCGCGTTGCCCGTTGAGCAGTCCCAGCTCGCCGACGAGCGAGCGCCGGCCCATGAGCGCGACGACCTCCTCGCCGATCCACCACAGCGCATCGCGCACGACCTCGATCTCGCCGGCGTCGACGAGGATCATGGGGTAATCGGCATCCCCGGTGCGGAAGACGTGCTCGCCATCTGCGACGTCGCGCGCCTCAGCCCGCGCGCAGAGCTTCTCCCACTGCTCGTCCGTGAGTTTCGGAGCGATGGTCTCGTCGGTCACATAGCCGCCCATGGGGGCAAGGTTAGCCCGGCCCGGTGTGCCGCGAACGGGCCGGCCGGCACGGAAGTGCCTATAGTGCGAAGACGACTGATTTCTCGGGGGGCCACCTTGACCGATCCGCAGATCGACCCGCGCGTTCCACCGACCGGCACCGGCTGCGTGGAGTGTGACGACGTGGGCGGATGGTGGGTGCACCTTCGCCGTTGCGCGGCGTGCGGCCACATCGGATGCTGCGACACCTCGCCTGCGAAGCACGCCACCGCGCACTTCCGCGAGACCGGGCACCGCTACATCCGGAGCTTCGAGCCCGGCGAGAGCTGGTACTGGGACTACGTCGCTGAGGAGACAGTCGAGGGTCCACCGCTCGCTCCGCCTGAATGCAGGCCGGAGGACCAGCCCTCCCCCGGGCCGGCTGACCGGGTCCCCGCTGACTGGCGCTCTCAGCTCGCGCGCATCAACGCGGCCTGATCGGCGCTTTCACCGACCTCACGCCAGCGCGGATGGGTGGATGAGCATCCCGTCCTGCCGTTCAAGACGGGACCGCGGGCGTGCCCCGATTCCCGAGTGTCCGGGGGTCTCGTTACGGTCGCCTTCGTGGCAGTAGGCGAAGCGCTCGCCGGACTCGATCCGGCGCAACTGGAGGCGGTCGAGCACGGCGATGCGCCGCTCGTGGTCGCGGCGGGGGCCGGCA
This sequence comes from Microbacterium sp. 4R-513, assembly GCF_011046485.1. Classification (NCBI taxonomy): domain Bacteria; kingdom Bacillati; phylum Actinomycetota; class Actinomycetes; order Micrococcales; family Microbacteriaceae; genus Microbacterium; species Microbacterium sp. 4R-513. The sequence goes on along the minus strand of NZ_CP049256.1, from coordinate 3,141,136 downwards.
CAGGGAAGACGCGGGTGCTCACCGCACGGGTTGCGCGGCTGCTGGAGGCGGGAGTCGTACCCGAGCGGATCCTGCTTCTGACGTTCACCCGGCGCGCGGCATCCGCGATGCTCTCCCGGGCTGCGGCCATGTGCGGCGACGCGCAGGCCGCGCAGCGCATAGCCGGCGGGACGTTCCATGCCGTCGCGCACCGGATCGTCGCCGAGCACGCACAGCATCTCGGTCTGGCGGACGTGACGGTCATCGACCCCGATGACGTGATCGACCTGCTCGACCTGCTTCGCGCGGAGCACGGATTGGACGGAACAGATGCGCGGCTGCCGACGACACGCACGATCGCCGACATCGGCTCCCGCGCGATCAACACGGCGACCCGGGTGCGCTCCGTGATCGAGGAGCAGTTTCCTTGGGCGCTCGAGCACGCCGACGCGGTAGCCGCTCTGTTGCGGCACTACCGCGACCGCAAGCGCGACCGCGGCCTGCTGGACCTCGATGACCTCCTCATCGCCTGGCGGGCGCTGGTCGCTGACCCCGACGTCGGAGCTCGGCTGCGGGCGCGCTGGGACTGGGTGCTGGTCGACGAGTACCAGGACGTCAACCAGCTTCAGGTCGACATCGTGCGCGGGCTGCGTCCGGATGGCCGCGGGCTTACGGTCGTCGGCGACGACGCCCAGGCGATCTACGCATTCCGCGGAGCGAGCGCCGGACACCTTCTCGAGCTCGTCGAGGCCTTCGCTGACGCCACACTGGTCCGCCTCGAACGCAACTTCCGTTCCACGCAGCCGATCCTCGACCTCGCGAACCAGATCCGTCCGGGCGAACTGAGGTTACGGCTGGTGGCCGATCGGCCGCAGCCAGGCGCGCGGCCGACGCTGGTCACGTGCCGGAATGCGGACGACGAGGCCCGAACCGTCGCCGACCGCATCCTCACTGCGCACGTCGATGGGACGCCATTGCGCTCCCAGGCCGTGCTGATGCGCACCGGCTCCCACAGCGCGCAGCTGGAGGTGGAACTGAAAGTGCGCGGTATCCCGTTCCACAAGTTCGGCGGTATCGGCTACCTGGAGACGGCGCATGTGCGGGATCTGCTGGCGAGCTTCCGCGTGGTGCTCAATCCAGCGGACGAGGTGTCGTGGTACCGGCTCCTCACCCGCCACCGTGCGATCGGCAAGACGAGTGCGCGAGAGCTCGCACGGATCCTCGCCGACGGGGGGCGCTGATCGCACGGCGGAGGCGGTCGCGGCGGCGCCCGCAAAGGCGCGAACCGGGCTCACCTCGACACTGTCCCGGCTCGACACCGTCGACTCGACGACCGCCGTGCCCGAGCTGGTCGAGGCGTGCCGAGGAGCGGTGGACCCGTTGCTGCGGGCGCACTACCCGGATTGGCACCGTCGGGTGACCGAGGTCGACGGCATCGCTCAGGCCGCCGCTCAACAGAGCGACCTCCGCGCCTTCGTGAGTGAGCAGGCGATCGACCCGGTGAGCGTCGCTGGGGACTGGGCCAAGCAGCCGCATCTCGACGAGGACTGGCTGACTTTGTCCACGATTCACTCCGCGAAGGGTCTGGAGTGGGACGTGGTCCACCTGCTACGCGCGAACGACGGCGCGATGCCCTCCGACATGGCTCTCACCTCACCTGCGGGGCTCGCCGAGGAGGAGCGGCTCTTCTATGTCGCGCTCACCCGCGCGCGTGACACTCTGGACGTGTACGTGCCCTCACAGCTCCCCACGCATCCGACCGCGTTCCTGGCCAAGCACGTCGCCGCCAAACCCAGCAGATTCCTGGCCGAGGCCGCACGGGGTCTCATGGAAGCGGTCAGCACCGCGACCGTCATTCCGGTATCCGCGGGCACCGCGCCCGTCGCCGGTCCGCGCGTGCGCATGGACGCGTTCGACGAACTTTTCGCCTGACCTCGCCGCGAGCGTGCGGACCAGCTCATTCCCGGAGCAGCGGGGAGATCGCGGCGTCATGGACTCGCGCGCAACGAGGCGCGCTCGTCGAGGAACGCGGTGACTCGTACTTCGCCTCGCGCAACGGCATCCTCACTCCGCCGACGACGGTCACCCTCCCCGCATCCCACCGCGGGACGCGCACGCGCCGGACGGAGCACCGGTCTGACGGCCGCGCCGATGTGACGCTTGTGACGGTCATGGGGGCGGCCACACCGTCCCGGCAGCGAAAGCCGCTCCCGTGGTCCTTGGAGCAACCGGCCGAGACTTCACAATCGATCAGATCGTCGGCGAGATGCTCGACACGCTTGCGGTATCCACGCCGACGCGGTGAAGGGCCGCCTCGGCGGGTGGAAGCATCCGTCGCCCAACATGGCTCGCCTGAAACGGCTCCAGCAGTGCCACGATGAATCGAGCGCGCACCGCCCGAGGAGCCTTCATGATCACAGCTGCTGAGCTGAGCGGCATCCCCTTGTTCACCGACCTGAATGAGGAGCAGCTCGCGTTCGTCGCGCGCTCAGTCGAGGACATCCGCCTCGTCCCCGGCGAGAACCTGGCGCGGGAGGGCGACGAGCGGGCCCTGTTCGTGGTCGTCGAGGGTGTGATCGAGCTCACGAAGGACATCAACGGGGTCGAGCGCCGAGTCGGCAAACGGCGGCCGGGCGAGCTCTACGGCGAGGTGCCGGTGATGCTCAGCACCAATCTGCCGGCGAGCTGCGCCGCGATGGACTCGGCGCGCGTGCTGAAGATGGACTTTGCATCGTTCTTCACGCTCGCGGCCATGGCTCCGCAGGTTGCCACGGCCGTCGGAGCCTCGGCGCAGCGCCGTATCGAGAGCTTGAAGGAGCTCGCGGCCGAGACGGCCAAGCCCGACCTCACTGTGATCGGTCGGTCCGGCGATGCGACCGTGCACGAGATCACGACGTTCCTGAACCGCAATCGGCTCACCTACCGGGTTGTGGACCCGACCGACGCCGCCGCCCCCGCGGACCCGCGGGATCTCCCGGCCGTCGTGCTCACCGACGGAACCCGACTGAACCGGCCCACGATGCGCGAGATCGCCGTGGCGGCGCACCTCCCGGTGCAAGCAGCCGGCAGTGATTACGACGTGGTCATCATCGGCGGGGGCCCGACCGGTCTCACGGCAGCCGTCAACGGTGCCGCGGAGGGCTTGCGGACGCTCGTCGTGGAGCGGTTCGCGCCCGGTGGCCAGGCCGGCACATCGACCCGCATCGAGAACTACACCGGCTTCCCGTTCGGTGTCTCCGGTGACGAGCTGGCCGCCAAGGCGATGCAGCAGGCGCGACGTCTGGGCGCGGAGATCATCGTGACGCGCGCGATCGAGTCCCTCGATCCCGAGGCACACACCGTGACGCTCGATGGTGGAGACGTGCTCAGCACGAAGGTTCTGCTCCTGACCTCGGGGGTCGAGTGGCGACACGTCGACATCCCCCAGATCGACCGGTTCCTCGGCAACGGGGTGTATTACGGTGCTGCCCGCAGCGATTCAGGCCTCGCGCAAGGAAGAGACGTGTACATCATCGGCGCAGGCAACTCCGCAGGCCAAGCAGCGGTGTTCTTCTCCCGGCGTTCTCGGTCTGTCACGCTCCTCGCGCGAGGCGAGTCGCTCGCCGCCAGCATGTCGCGCTACCTGATCGACCAACTCGAGGCCAACCCGAACGTCTCTGTGCAGACGCGCTCCGAGGTCGTCGGACTCTCGGGAACAGATGGCCTCGAAGCGATCGACATCGCCGACCGGCGTACCGGAACCACGTCGACACACGCGGCAGGCGTGCTGTTCGTGATGATCGGGGCGGATGCCGAGACCGAATGGCTTCCCGACCAGGTGGCGCGCGATGTGAACGGGTTCGTCCTGACCGGACCGCACGCCCGCTCGAGCGGCGCGTGGCCGCTCGAACGCGAACCGTTCGCGCTCGAGACGACAGCGCCCGGCGTCTTCGCCGCGGGCGACGTGCGCTCGGGCTCGGTCAAGCGCGTCGCGGCGGGCGTGGGCGAAGGCGGGATGGCGATCGCGTTCGTGCACCAGTATCTCGCCCTGACACCGCAGCCCTGAACTTCCGCAGCGGAGTGAAGCAGCGACGGAATGCTCCGCGTTTCCGCCGGGAGTCGAGAACATCAGGCGAAGCTTGCCGAGGACGACGGTCTCGTCTGCCATGACCGCACCCTACGCCGACGTCCGGGCAGGCACGAGTGTCGGCCACGGCTTCTCGTTTCGATCCTCAGACGGCGTGCTCATGCGGCGGAGGAAGTGCCCGTCCACAACCCGATGGAGACGCCGGAGGGCTCACCGAACGTCGCAAACCACCGGTCGTCGCCGCCGAGCTCCGTCCGGTGTTGCGGTCGTGTGGAGATGAGCGGTCAACCTGATCGGGGCGGGACGGCGGCCTATAGGCTCCGCACATGTTCACCGAGCAGCGCCTCAGGGAGATGGCCGAAGAACTCTGCGGCGTGCGGGGCGTCCGGGCGGTAGCTCTCGGGGGCAGTCGCGCACGCGGCACTGATCGGCCCGATTCCGACTTCGATCTCGGGGTGTACTACGACGGCGGGGTCGACCTGTCCGCTCTCGAGAAGATCGCCGCGCGATGGTCGGGATCACCGGTCTCTGTGGCGGCGCCCGGCCAGTGGGGGGATTGGGTGGACGGCGGCGCATGGCTCGTCGTCGACGGCGTGGCCGTCGACTGGATCCTGCGAGACGTGGGCCGGGTGGCCGAGCAGTGTGAGCGAGCCGTCGCGGGGCGATTCGCCTTCCACACGCAGGCGGGGCATCCGCTGGGATTCCTGGATGTGTCGTACGCCGGCGAAGTCGCGCTCTGTGTGCCGCTGTGCGACGAGGAGGGACTGCTGAAGGACCTGGCAGATCGAGTGACACCGTATCCCGCGCCATTGCGCGAGGCGCTTCTGCAGAATCTCTGGCAGGTCGATTTCCTCCTCGACAATGCCGAGAAGGGCGCCCGCTCGACGGATGTTGCTTACGTCGCGCTCTGCCTGACCACGACCGCGATGCGGATCGCCCACGCGTGGCATGCTGTCGCCGGGCAGTGGGTCGTCAACGAAAAGGGGCTGGTGCCGAATGTCGCCCGGCTCAACATCGACACGGGCGACTTCTGTGAGACGGCCTGCGCCGTCCTCGGGGCGCCGGGTGCGACCCCGGAAGCCTTGCAGGCATCCATCACCGCCTTGCGGAATGCAGCACGTCCCTGAAACTCGCGCCGTCGAAACGGGTCGCACCGCCCGAGACGTGTCAGGGCGAAGTCACCGCTGCTCACTCGATGCTTTCCCGCTGCTGTCCTCGAAAAGGGGCGTGGTTTCGTCGGGTGCGAAATCCGCGTGGCGGTGAATGATCTTCCACACGCCGTCTTCTCGCCGGTAGAGATGAGTGACCCGAAGTCGGTACTTGCGTCGCACGCCATCGGTGATGGCTTCGCTGTTCTCGTAGGCGACGGTATAGGCGAGGTCACCGCTGGCTTGCGCGTGGAGCACTTCGAAGTCCCACGAGATCGAGCCGCCGAACCAGGAGGCAACCTCGTGGAAGGCACGCTCGACATCAGACCATCCAGACACGGTTAGATTGGCGCCGAACAATGAGACGGGGTCGTGATGGCTCCACAACGCGATCCGCGGCAGGGGGTCGCCGTTGTGGATCTCGGCATCCGCCGCGCTCTGAGCCGGGACCATCTGGGCGAGAAACGCCTCGGTTTCTGTAGTCATGATCTGCTCCGTTCTGGTCAGCGGTGGCTCCACGGCGCGCCGTTCAGTAAACTGTGACTGTTTTCATTACAGACAGGATGTACCGACTAGTGGACACGGTCAAGAGGGCTTACAACTCGACCTCTCGGGCGCGCCAGGCGCAGGAGAACCGCGACCGGATCAGCCGCGCCGCGCACGATCTCTTCGTCGAGCGCGGCTATGGCAACACGACGGTCATCGACGTGGCGAAGGCGGCTGATGTCTCCCCTGAGACGATCTACAAGTCGTTCGGCAGCAAAGCCGAACTGCTTCGCAGCGCGTGGTTCGTGATGTTCCGCGGTGACGGGCAGGACGAAACCCTGTACGACCGTCCGGAGACCCAGGCCGTCCTGCAGCTCCCAGACCTGGCCTCGCGGATCGAAGGATTCGCGCGCCTCACCGCCGCACGCAGCCGCCGCAGCGCTCCCCTTCTGCGGGCGATCGAAGGAGCGGCCGCGAGCGAGGCCGGCGCCCGAGACATGCTCACGACTTGGCACGCGCGACTCATCGACGTGGCCGCACGCTTCGCGCGCAGTGCCGCCGAGACCGGACAGCTCGCGATCCCCGAAGACGAGTGCCGCGACATCATGTTCGCCATGCTCGACGGCCACCTCTGGCAACGCCTCGTCGTCGAACGGGGCTGGACCGACGAGCGCTACGCCGACTGGCTCGCCGCGCAATGGCAGCACCAGTTTATTGCCGCGTCGGAGCGCGTCCCCGGATCCTGAGGCACTCTCTCAGCCGACGAGGCCGGCCAGGATCGGGACAGCCTCAGCAGGCGGCGGCAGCGCTTCCATGGCTGCCGCGACGCGACGGGCCGACTCGGCGTACGTCGGGTCCGACAGGAGCCGAGGCACTTCTGCGGCAGCGAGCTCGATTGACGAAGTCCCCGGCTCCACTGTGATGCCGGCGCCCGCGGCTACCACGTGATCCCCGTTGACCACCTGATCGAACGTGAAGAGCGGCACGACCACCTGCGGCACTCCGGCGGCCAGAGCGCCCATCGTCGTCCCGAATCCGCCGTGCCCCAGCATCGCCGCCGCCTGCTCGAGCACTGCGTCTTGGGGTAACCACTGCTCGACGTGAGCGTTGAAGGGCAGAGGTCCGATACCGGCGGGGTCGACCTTGCGCCCGACGGTCAGCAGGACACGCGCCTCGACATCGGCCAAGGCATCCAGTGCCCGTCGGAAGACACCGGCGAACGGCCCCAGCGAGCCGGTGACCGAGCCGAACGTCACGTAGACCAACGGCCACTCCGCATCGCCCCAGGCGGGAAGTCGTTGATCGACGGAAGCCGGCCGCGGCTCGTGGAACCGCAGGAAGTCATCGCCCTCCGTCGTCATCCCCGTTGCATTGTCGAGGACCTCGGGCACCAGGCTGAGGACGGTCTCGGAGACCCGCGCGGACGTCATCCGACCCTCGTCCAGACCGGCGAGCCGACCCAGTTCCTCCAGCGGATCGGCGATGGCCTCTGCGAACCTAGGTGGGACCTCGTGCATTCCGATGCATACGTGGACGTGCGGCACCCCGGCGCCCTCGGCCGCGGCGAGTGAAGCGAGCTCGGCGGTCTCGCGGAGAATCAGGTCGGGACGCCAACGGCCGATCGTGCGCTCGAGCGAGGGCAGCGCGGCCTGTGCATCGATTCGGCCGAAGACCTCAGTGATGACGAGACTGTCGGCCTCCTTGAACGGCAGGGTGGGCAACCTCGCCATGACGGGACGTATGAGCTCTCGCGGCGCATCGGCGAACGGCTCATGCGTGAAGCCTGCCTTCGTCACCGCCGGTGCGTAGGATGCCGGGGCCGCCACCCGCACCTCGTGTCCGGCGCGCGCCAGAGCGCGGGCGAACGGCAAGATGGGCCCGAAGTGGCCGTCGTTGCCCGTTGTCGCACACAGCACGCGCACACGCACAGGCTCCCACCGACGATCCGTCTCGGCAACGCCGGCCCTCCCCTTGGCAGGCGGAGACGGAGGCGGCGGCACGGGCGGCCTCACTCGGTTCCGCGGCATCCCGGGAACACGTCCTTCCGATCCCGGGCGCCTAGCCTGGGCGAATGCTCGCAGTGACGTATTCAGAAGTCGGCGCCACCGCTGGAGAGCTGCCTGGCGGATACCACCATCTCCGGAGGGAGCGCGTCGTCGGGCACGGTTCGGAGGAGTTCGCGCGCGCCGCAGACGATCTGCTGACTGGAGCCGTGCAACGTCGGGCCGGGGCCACCGTTTGGCTGTCGGAGGTGCCTTTACGCGAGGGCACCCACGTGCGGATGCGATTGCGCGTGGGTCCGCTGCTGTTCAACATTCCCTGCGTCGTGGTCTGGACCGAGAGGACTGCCACCTCTTGCGGCTTCGCCTACGGCACTCTGCCGGGCCACCCGGAGCGCGGCGAAGAGCGCTTCGAGGTTCAGCTCACGCCAGCCGGCGACGTGATCTTCCGGATCGTCGCATTCTCCGCCCCCGGCCGTTGGTTCACCCGGCTCGGTGGCCCGGTGGCTCGGCTGGTGCAGAGAACGACGACCGACCGCTACCTCCGGGCACTCGACCAGGCCACCGCCGGCTGAACATCGCTGTCCACCTGAGCTCCGTCATCATCGACGACCGAACTGCGCATGCCGGATGCCGCGTACGCAACAGCGCAGTCGCGGAGCCGCCCGGACAAAGAAGAAGCCCCGACTGTTACCACACAGCCGGGGCGAGACGAATGAGAAGTTCGCCTATCAGTGCGAGCATAACGCTCGCACCTGTGAGGACGCCCTTCGCCCTCGATACTCGCCTCCCCTGCCGAAGGCGGGGAGCAATCCGCGCTGGTCGTCAGTGGCGGGGCTTGCGCGGAGGGCGATCGTCGTCCCGACGCGTCTGCCGCCGGGGACCTCCCGTGTCGAGCCGCAGTTCGATGAGGCGTCCGGAGATGCGGGTGCCCGAGAGCCGATCGAGCGTCGCGCGTGGAAGGTCGGCGGGGAGCTCGACGAGGGAGAAGTCCGGCCGGATCTGGATCGCCCCGAAGTCGTCGCGCTTGAGGCCGCCCTCGTTCGCGAGCGCCCCCACGATCTGGCGGGGCTCGACGCGATGGCGCTTGCCGACCGCGATCCGATAGGTGGCCATGCCGTCGCGTCGCGCACGAGGCTGTCGCTCGCCGCCATCCCGATCGCGGTCGAAGCGCCCCGACCGCTCGCCGCGGTCGCGGTCGCCCCGCTCACGGTGCGAAGGCTCGGGGTCCGGCTCGAGCAGGAGCGGCGACTCGCCCTGGGCGACCACGGCAAGGGCGGCCGCGACATCCACTTCCGGAACGTCGTTGTGCCGCACGTAGTGGGCGACGATGTCGCGGAAACGGTCGATTCGCTCGGTCTCACCCAGGGCCGCCGTGATGCGATCGTCGAAGCGCGCAAGGCGTGTGACGTTCACCTCGTCGACGCTCGGGAGCGGAATCTCGGTGAGCTCCTGACGGGTGGCGCGCTCGATCGCGCGCACGAGCCCGCGCTCGCGCGGTGTCACGAAGCTGATCGCGTCACCAGACCGTCCCGCGCGACCGGTGCGGCCGATGCGATGCACATACGACTCGGTGTCGGTGGGGATGTCGAAGTTCACGACGTGCGAGATGCGCTCGACATCCAGGCCGCGCGCGGCGACATCGGTGGCGACGAGGATGTCGAGCTTGCCGGACTTCAGCTGGTTGATCGTCTTCTCGCGTACGGGCTGCGCGACGTCGCCGTTGATCGCAGCGGCCGAGTATCCTCGCGCGCGCAGCTTCTCCGCGATTTCCTCCGTCACGCTCTTCGTGCGACCGAAGACGATCATGCCGTCGAAGTTCTCGGTCTCGAGGATGCGGGTGAGGGCGTCCATCTTCTGCTGGAACGACACGATGAGGTACCGCTGCGTGATCGTCGACGACGTCGTCGTCTTCGTCTTGACGGTGATCTCTTCGGGATCGTGGAGATACTGCTGGGAAATGCGCCGGATGGCTGCGGGCATCGTCGCCGAGAAGAGCGCGACCTGCTTCGAGTCGGGGGTGTCCGCGAGGATCGTCTCGACGTCCTCGGCGAAACCCATCTTGAGCATCTCGTCGGCCTCGTCGAGCACCAGGTACTTCAGCTCGGTGAGGTCGAGCGTTCTCTTGTCGAGGTGGTCCATGATGCGCCCCGGCGTGCCGACGATGATGTGCACACCCCGGCGGAGGGCTGACAGCTGCACCCCGTAGCCCTGGCCGCCGTACACAGGGAGGACGTGCACGCCACGTAGGTGCGACGCGTACTTCTCGAACGCCTCGCACACCTGCAGCGCAAGCTCGCGCGTCGGCGCGAGCACGAGCGCCTGCGGCGTCTTCTGCGACAGGTCGAGTCTGTCGAGGATCGGCAGGGCGAACGCCGCGGTCTTCCCCGTGCCGGTCTGTGCGAGACCCACGACGTCACGGCCCGCCAGAAGGGTCGGGATCGTCGCGGCCTGGATCGCCGACGGCGTCTCGTACCCGACGTCGCGGAGCGCGGCGAGCACCGGACCGCCCAACCCGAGGTCGGCAAAAGTCATCGCGGCGGGCTCTTGCGGAGCCGCTTCCTCGACCGGGGCATCGGAGGTGGTCACGCTTAAGGGTAGTGCGCACTCGATGCCGGTGCCCAGCCGCGATGAGCCTTCGGACCGCTTCCCCGCCATACCCGTCGCGCGAGTTCACGATCTCCGACCCGGATGGAAACTACTGGACCTTCGCCACCTTCGCCGGATGACGCCCGCCGCGGAGTCTCGGCTCGCGAACTCTGGCTGACCCGCTGCGCGGGCTGCGAGCGATCCTCCAGCGTCTTCAGGTCGAGCACCGGACGCAGTTTCCCACGGACTGATTCAGTGGGTACTTCTCGGCTACGGGCCCGTGAGGCGCAGTCGCCCCTGTTCAGAGCGGCCCGAAGACGGTGGACGGGTCGGCGTCGAGTTCGAGCTCGTCCAGGAGCGGCTCGAGCTCGCGCTCTTCGAACCGGAAATGCGACTCCATGATCGCGGCGAGGCCCTCGAGGTGTCGAGCGAGGACCGCGGGTGATGCGTTCGCCTGCGCCGCGGCATCCAACTGGGAAAGCAGCGTTGAGATCATGGCGTGATCCTGTCTGAGCAGACCGACCACGCGAGTGGCTTCCGGGTACTGAGAAGCGAGCGCGGGGAACAGCGAGGCATCCTCCCCCCGATGGTGGCCCTCGAGCGACACACAGAAGCCATGGCAGAAGAGCAGCAGGTCCCGCGACACGTCCGGCAGTGCGGTCTCGTGCCGCACCGCATCCTGCGCCATCTGCAACGCCAGCCGGAGACGTCGGTGCGCCTCGCGGAGCTCCCATCGCCATGCGACGAGCCTTGGAATATCGCTCACGCGAGGATGTCGGCACAAGCCTTCATGAATGACCGCCCAGTTCGAGCGCCGAGGGACCATGGGATGCCGCGGCGCATCGCCAGCCTACCGAATCGCTCCGGGACCTCAGCGCATTCGCGACGCACCGGCGATGACGCGCTCATGGAACCCTCAGCCTCGCCGGGCAAGACGACAGGAGGAAGCGCGGGCGGTCAGGCCGACTTGTCGTTCGCCTCTTCTTCCGCCGTCGTGAGCTCGAGGATCCGCGCCTCGAGCGCGCGCAGGAGTGGTTCTCGCCGGGCCGTCTTCAGCACTTCGTTGATGTACGACTGCGCGAGCCCCGTGGCGACGAGGCCGGCGTAGCCGCTGTCTTCGATCTCGACGACGAGGTGACTGACGGCGTCGACGTCGTCGGCCACCATTGCGCGGAGAAGTCGCGCCGCGAGAACATCTGGTCCATCCATGTCGGATCACTCCCTTCGGTGCGGGATTCTAGGAATCCGCCGGGGATTGCTCAAGGGCGCGAGCCGCGACGGGGCCCTTCCATAGGTGGCACCAGGTCGGTAGCGTGCTCACCGATCGGGATCGCGGACCGCGGGAGTGAGCATGGCAGATCTGATGATCGACTACATCTCCTCGTTGGACGGGTACGGCTCCGCCGAGGGATGGCCGGGGCTCTGGGGGCTTGGCGGTCCCGAGTACTTCGCATTCCTGGCCGAGGAGGCGCGACAGCCCTACACCTTGCTGATGGGCTCGCACACCTATCGACTCTTCTCGGAGTTCGCCCGAACGGGCGAAGAGGAGATGGCGGAACTGACTGCCCGCGACAAGATCGTGTTCTCGCGCACCCTCCGCGAACCGCTGGAATGGGCGAACACCAGTCTCCACACAGGCGACGCTGTCGAGGCGGTACGCGAGCTCAAACGAGGCGACACTCGGCTCCGGACGGTCGGCAGCCCAAGCCTGTGCCGCTCGCTGCTGCACGCGGGGCTGGTGGATCGGTACCGAGTCGTCATCTTCCCGGTGGTCAACGGCAGAACCGGCGCTGATCGCATCTACGACGACTGGCCGGACGTGCTCATGGAGTCGGTGGCGCTGCGAACCTTCGACGGCAGGCTCCAGCTGTTCGAGGGGGCGCCGACCCTCGTCGAGGATCCCCCGCCGTCGGGAAGAGATTAGGGGCGGGCGCGTTCATGCTCGAGCCCTGGGTCGATCATCGCGAGGCTGGCGGTTCGTCATCGTCGCCACATCGCTGTTCCCGCACATTCAGCGGTCGACGAACCCCATGTGGAGTTCGTTGTAGCGGTTTCCGTGGACGCCGATGCTTCGGGCGAGGGCGTCGAGATCGGCGACCTCGTCCGCGGACAGTGCGACCGCCGTCGCGGCGGCGTTCTCACGCAGGCGCGAGGTGCGACGCGTGCCGGGGATCGGCACGATCCAGGGCTGCTGGGCGAGAAGCCACGCCAATGCGACTTGGCCGGACGTGGCATCCTTCGACGCCGCAAGAGTCGCAACGTGGTCGACGAGTGCCTGGTTCGCGGCGCGGTTCTCGTCGCTGAATCGCGGGATCGTGCTGCGGATGTCACCCTCGGAGAAGGTGGTCGACCGGTCGACGCTTCCCGTGAGGAAGCCTTTACCGAGCGGGCTGAACGGGACGAACCCGATCCCCAGTTCGGTGAGGGTCGGCAGGACCGCCTCTTCGGGGTCGCGCGTCCACAGCGAATACTCGCTCTGCAGGGCCGTGACCGGGAACACGGCGTGCGCACGACGCACCGTCTCGGCAGAGGCTTCGGAGAGCCCGAAATGGCGGACCTTCCCCGCCGCGACGAGATCGCCCACGGTTCCGGCGACGTCTTCGATCGGCACGTCGGGATCGACTCGGTGCTGGTAGAACAGATCGATCACGTCGGTCCGGAGGCGGCGCAGGGACGCGTCCGCGACAGCGCGAATCTGTTCCGGTCTGCTGTTCAGGCCGACGCTCTTGCCGTCCCGGATGTCCCAGCCGAACTTCGTCGCGAGCACGACCTGATCGCGCACCGGCTCGAGGGCTTCGCCGACGAGCTCCTCGTTGACGTACGGCCCGTACACTTCGGCGGTGTCGAAGAAGGTGACTCCCGCGTCCGACGCCGAGCGCAGCACCTGGATCATCTCGTCCCGGCTGCCGGGGTTCGGTCCGTAGCTCTGCGACATCCCCATGCAGCCGAGGCCGATCGCAGAGACTTCCAGCCCTTGTCCGAGTGTGCGGGTGTGCATGTCAGTCCTCCTTCACGGCGGTGGCAGGGCCGTCTTGGTCCCTATGGACCGACGGTACGCGGGCCGCTCGCAGGGAGGAATGCCCTGCCGGTACACCTCTCGCCACGCACCTCCGCGATACCGGAGTGAGACGAAGAAACGTGAGATCAGACACAAAAAACCCCTGGTTCCGAAGAACTCAGGGGTTTGTCGCTGGGGTACCTGGACTCGAACCAAGAACAACTGAACCAGAATCAGCCGTGTTGCCAATTACACCATACCCCAGGGGGCTGAGCCGAAGCCGTGCCGAAGATCAAGTCTAGACGACGCCGACGGCTCGACCAAACCGAGCCGTCAGGCGCGATCGACGAAGGCAGCGAGGCGGCGGAGCGACTTCTGCTTGCCGAGCAGCTCGATCGACTCGAAGAGCGGCGGTGAGACGCGGCGACCGCTGAGGGCCACGCGCAGCGGTCCGTAGGCGACCCGCGGCTTGAGGCCGAGGCCCTCGATGAGCGCGCCGGCGAGAGCCTCCTGGATCGCGGCGGCGGTGAACTCCGACTCGGGAATCAGCTCGAGCGCCGAGACCGACGCGACGACGACCTCGTTCGCATTGGCAGGAAGCGAGGCGAGTGCGTCGGCGTCATACGAGACCTCGTTAGTGAAGAGGAATCCCAGCAGCCCGGGCACGTCGCCGAGGAGCTGCACGCGCTCCTGCACAAGGGGCGCCGAGGCCGCTATGAGCGCCGACTGCTCGGGGGTCGGCGGGTCGGCGACCACGCCCCGAGACGCGAGGTAGGGCACGATGCGCGCGGCGAAGTCGTCGGCCGACAGCATCCGGATGTGGTCGCCGTTGATCGACTCGGCCTTCTTCTGATCGAAGCGCGCCGGATTCGGATTCACGTTCACGATGTCGAAGGCGGCGGTGAACTCGTCGAGCGAGAACACGTCGCGGTCCGGGCCGATCGACCAGCCGAGGAGCGCGAGATAGTTCAGCAGGCCCTCGTGGATGAAGCCCTTCTCGCGCTGCAGGAAGAGGTCCGCCTTCGGGTCACGCTTGGAGAGCTTCTTGTTGCCCTCCTCCCCCAGGACGAGAGGCATGTGGCCGAAGCGCGGCACGAAGGTCGTGATGCCCGCATCGATGAGCGCCCCGTACAGCGCGAGCTGGCGCGCCGTCGACGGCATGAGGTCTTCGCCGCGGATGACGTGCGTGATTCCCATCAGAGCGTCGTCGACCGGATTGGTGAACGTGTAGAGCGGCTGACCGCCGGCGCGCACGACGACGAAATCGGGGAACGACCCCGCCGGGAACGTCACCTCGCCGCGGATGAGGTCGACGTACGTCAGATCCTCGTCGGGCACACGCAGGCGCCACGCCGGCTCACGGCCTTCCGCGCGGAACGCGGCCCGCTGCTCGTCGGTCAGGTCACGGTCGAAGTTGTCGTAACCGAGCTGCTTCGCGCGCCCGTTCGCCTCGTTGCGGGCATCGATCTCGTCGGCGGTCGAGTAGCTCTCGTAGACGGCACCCGACGCGATGAGCTTCTGCAGCACCTCGGCGTAGATGTCGAAGCGCTCCGACTGCCGATACGGCGCGTGCGGGCCGCCCTTCTCGACGCCTTCGTCCCAGTCGATCTCGAGCCACGTGAGCGCGTCGACGAGCTGCAGATAGCTCTCTTCGCTGTCGCGGGCGGCGTCCGTGTCTTCGACGCGGAAGATGAGCTTGCCGCCTGTGTGCCGCGCGTACGCCCAGTTGTAGAGGGCCGTGCGGATCATTCCGACGTGCGGGAGACCCGTCGGCGAGGGGCAGAAGCGGACGCGCACATCGGTGCCCGTCGCGGTCGTGGTGCGGGGATCGGGTGCAGAAGACATCCGCCCCAGTCTAGTTCCGGGATGCCGCGGCCCCCGGCGTCCCGACGACCTGCGCAAGTGCAGCCAGCGTCGTGCGGACCGCGGGCACGCGGTCGGCGCCGTGGGCCGTCACGACGTGCAGCGTCCGACGCTCCCCCGGCGGAAGCGGGATCGTCACGACCCCGGGAAGCTGTGGGAACGACTCCACGGCGAGCCGCGGCAGCGTCGCGACACCGATGCCCTGCGCGACGAGGCCCTCGACCGCGACGAAGTTGTCCGTCTCGAACGCGATGCGCGGCTCGAACCCGGCGCGCCCGCAGAGTTCGAGCAGGTGGCCCCGGCACCGCGGGCATCCGGCGATCCAGTCCTCGTCTGCCAAGGCGGCGATGTCGACGCCGGACGCACCGGCGATCGGGTGACCCGCGGGAACGACGGCGAGCAGGTCGTCGCTGCCGATCGTCCGCACGGACAAGCCGCTCGCGCTCGATCGATGCGGGTCTTCGCGATCGCCCGGGTAGCTGAAGGTCAGAGCGATGTCGGCCCGATCCTCGCGCACAGCCTCGACCGCCTCGGGCGGCTCCGCCTCGAGGTAGGTGACCGACACTCCTGGGTGCAGCTCAGCGAGCAGTGCGAGCAGTCGCGGCACGATCGTGGGCGAGGCGGACGGGAAGCCCGCGAGCCTGACGCGGCCCGCGCGAAGGCCTCGAAGCTCGGCCAGTTCACCGGCCGCAGCATCCAGCGCCGTCGTGACAGCGGGAGCGTGACGCGCAAGGACGCGACCCGCCTCCGTCAGCCGGACCGACCGTCCGGCGCGCTCGACGAGTGCGACCCCGAGGCGCCCCTCGAGGCGCTTGAGCTGCTGGCTCACCGCGGGCTGGCTGTAGCCGAGCGCCGCCGCCGCCGCGGTGATCGAGCCCTCGTCGCCGATCG
This sequence comes from Microbacterium sp. 4R-513, assembly GCF_011046485.1. NCBI lineage: Bacteria > Bacillati > Actinomycetota > Actinomycetes > Micrococcales > Microbacteriaceae > Microbacterium > Microbacterium sp. 4R-513. The sequence goes on along the minus strand of NZ_CP049256.1, from coordinate 3,125,116 downwards.
CTTTGACGATGCGGAGAGACTGCACGTCGAGGTCGGTGTCGTCGCTCAGCCAGTCGCTCATTCCAGAAGCATAAGCAGGCGGCATGGATCATATGCAACACCTGCGCTGGACGAATGCTTCTTGCCGCGGCACGCTCGAAGCATGCCTCCGGTCCTCGCCCCCACCCCGAATCTCGCCGATGTGCGCCGGCAATTCTCCGGCGGTCGCGGCTACCTCGCCGCGTGCACGGTGGGACTGCCGTCCAACGCGACGCGGGATGCTGTGATCGCCGACGCGAACGCGTCTGCCGCCGGCCGGCCCGACCCCGCGTCGTACACGGCAGCGGCCGAGCGGTCCCGCGGACACTTCGCCCGCCTTGTCGGTGTGGAGCCCGCCCGAGTTGCGATCGGCTCGCAGGTGTCCGTCCTCGCCGCGCTCGTCGCCGCGTCACTCCCCCACGGCTCTGAGGTGCTCGTCCCAGAGGGTGACTTCTCCTCCATGCTCCTGCCGTTCGCGCACGCCGGCCGCGACCTCCGACTGCGCGCGGTCGAGCTGGGCAACCTGGCCGCGGAGGTACGACCCGAAACCGCGCTCGTCGCGTTCTCCCTCGTGCAGTCGGCGACGGGCGAGGTGGCGGATGCCGCGGCGATCGTGTCCGCCGCTGGGCGCAACGGGGCTCGGACGTTCTGCGACGCGACGCAGGCGGTCGGGTGGCTGCCCGTCGAGGCATCCGCGTTCGACGCTCTCGTCTGCCACTCTTACAAGTGGCTGTGCGCGCCCCGCGGCGCCGCGTTTCTCACCGTCTCCGAGGCGTTCGCCCGCGACATCCCGCCGCTCTTCGCGGGCTGGTACGCCGGAGCCGACCCCTGGACCTCTTGCTACGGCACCCGGATCGCGCTGGCCGAGGACGCGAGCCGCTTCGACGTCTCGCCGGCCTGGCAGGCGTTCGTGGGGGCGGAACCCGCTCTCGAACTCTTCGCATCGGTCGACCCCTTCGAGGTCTACACCCACGTGACGAACCTGGCCGCCCGGTTCCGGGAGTCGCTCGGACTCCCAGCGCCCGAACGACCGAGCGCGATCGTGACGTGGGCGGATCCGGATGGATGCGACCTCGCTCGCCTCACCGCGGCCGGCATCACGGCATCCGGTCGCGCCGGACGCGCGCGCGTCGCCTTCCACGTCTTCAACGAGGAGGACGACGTCGAGCTGGCTCTCTCGGCACTGAAGCGCTGATTCGCAGGCGCGCAGGCGCTCAGGCGCTCAGGCGCTCAGGCTCAACCGCGCAGCGGTACGGCCCGAGCCCCGCGGGCCAACGGAGACAGCGCGACCACGGCGATGACCGCGACACCGACGACCAGCGCCAGGCCGCCGTATCCGATCCACCCGAGCACGAATCCGGCGATGATCGCGCCTCCCGCTCCCACGATGCTCATGACGAAGTCGCTGAAGCCCTGTCGGCGGGTTCTCATCGCTTCCGACGACGCCTCGGTGAGAAGCGCCGAGCCGGCGACGGTCGAGGCGCTCCACCCGAGCCCGAGGAGCATGAGTGCGATCGTCACGGCGGTCGTCGACTCCTGACCGAAGGAGGCGGTGAGGAGTGCCGCGACGAGGAACGCCTGACCGACGAGGATCGTCTGCACCCGTCCGACACGGTCGGAGAGGATGCCGAAGACCGGCGACAGCGCGTACATGCCGAGGATGTGCAGGCTCAGCGTGAAGCCGATGATCGTGAGATCGGCGCCGTGGTGCAGCAGGTGCACGGGGGTCATCGCCATGACGGACACCATGACGCCGTGCGCCGCCGCGACCGCGAAGATCGCGTAGCGGGCGAGGGCGGGCCGGTCGACTTTGGCGATCGCTTCGGCCGCCCGCTCGGCGCCTCGCGCGGCGACGACCCGCTGTGCGGTGAGCAGCGGGTCGGGCCGCAGAGCGATGAGATAGAGCAGGATGCCGAGGGTCTGGCCGACGATCGTGAAGACGTACGGCCCCGTGAGGGGCGGCATCCCTATCGCCTCTCCGAGCGCCTCCCCCGGCCCTGTCAGATTGGGACCGAGCACCGCGCCGATCGTCGTGGCCCACACGACGATCGAGAGATCGCGTCCGCGGGAGGCGTCGGTCGCGAGGTCGACCGCGGCGAAGCGGGACTGCAGGTTCGCCGCCTGCCCGCCGCCCACGAGGAGGAAGGCGACCAGCAGCAGCGGGAAGAGATCGAGGCCGACGGCCGTGACGACGAGGACGACGCCGACGAGGGCGATGGCCATGCCGAGCGCGAGCGAGAACCGGCGTCCGAAGCGCCGGGCGAACGCCGCAAGGGGCACCGCCAGGACGGCGGTGCCGAGCGTCACGGCGGCCGCCGCCAGGCCGGAGAAGGAGTCGTCGCCCGAGACCTCGGCGGCGAGGACCGCGCCGAGTGAGAGTGTCGCCCCGAACGCGATGCCGCCGAGCACCTGCCCCGCGGACAGCACCCAGACCGTGCGGCGCTGCACGCCCGCGACGTCGGGTGCCGAGGCATCCGTCGCCTGCGCGGGGCGAGCTCCGGGCTGCGACATGGCCGTCAGGCCGCGCGAGCGGTGTTGCGGAGTGTGCCGAGGCCGGTGATCTCGACCTCGACCGTGTCGCCTGCGACGATCTGCCCGACGCCGGCCGGGGTGCCGGTCAGGATCACATCACCGGGAAGCAGCGTGAAGGCAGCCGACGCGTACTCGATGATCTCGGCGAGCGAGAAGATCATGTCGCTGATCGGCCCCTGCTGCCGGACTTCGCCGTTGAGGCGCGTCGTGATGACGGCGTCGCCCTCGACATCGAACTCGGTCTCGATCGCCGGACCGAGCGGGCACGAGGTGTCGAACCCCTTCGCGCGAGCCCACTGGCCATCGGACTTCTGCCAGTCGCGGGCGGTCAGGTCGTTCCCGATCGTGTAGCCGAAGACGTAGTCGAGGGCGTCGGCGGCCGACACGTTCTTCGCGATGCGGCCGATCACGGCGGCGAGCTCGCCCTCGAAGCTGATGAAGTCCGAGTGGCCGGGGAGGGTTACGGCATCACCCGGTCCGACGACGGCGGTGTTGGGCTTGAAGAAGAGCATCGGCGCGGTCGGAACGTCGTTGCCCATCTCGGCCGCGTGATCGCGGTAGTTGCGGCCGACGCACACCACCTTGGAACGCGGGATCACCGGCGCGAGCAGGGCGACATCGCGCAACGGGACGCGCTCCCCCGTCGTGTCGAAGCCCGCGAACATGGGGTCTCCCGAAAGGACGACGAGCTCGCCCTCGTCGACGATTCCGTACCTGATGGCGTCCTGGTGGCTGAAGCGGGCGATTCTCACGCCCTCGAGCCTACTCAGCGCCCGGGACGTTTCGTCTCGCTCCGCCCGCTCAACGACCGGGGGCGGCCGGAGACGAGGAGGGACGGATGCCGCGGCATCCGTCCCTCCCGAGCCGATGTCAGGCGTCGAGGCGCAGCAGCCAGCCGTGCTTGTCTTCGCGGCGACCGTACTGGATGTCGGTGAGCTCCTCGCGAAGCGACAGGGCGAGCGTGCCCGAGGGCTGCTCGTCGAGGAAGTCCTTGCCCTTGAGGAGACCGATCGGGGTGACGACGGCGGCCGTGCCGCACGCGAACACCTCGACGATGTCGCCCGAGGCGACCCCCTGCCGCCACTCGTCGAACGAGACGGCGCGGCCTTCCACCTTGTGTCCGCGGTCGATCGCCAGCTGGAGGATCGAGTCGCGGGTGATGCCCTCGAGGATCGAGTCGGACTGCGGCGTGACGATCGTGCCGTCCTTGTAGACGAAGACGATGTTCATGCCGCCCAGCTCTTCGACGTTGCGGTCCTGGTCGAGGAACACGACCTGGTCGCACTCGTTCTCGTAGGCCTCGGACTGCGGCAGCAGGCTGGCGGCGTAGTTGCCGCCCGTCTTCGCCGCTCCGGTGCCGCCCTTGCCGGCCCGCGCGTAGTCCTCGCTGAGCCAGATCGAGACCGGCTTCGCGCCGCCCTTGAAGTAGGCTCCCGCCGGCGATGCGATGAGGTAATAGGCGACCTTGTGCGCGGGACGCACACCGAGGAACGCCTCTTTGGCGAACATGAACGGCCGCAGGTACAGGCTCTGGTCCTCGCCCGACGGCACCCACGCTCCGTCGACCGCGATCAGCTCTCGGAGCGACTGGATGAAGTACGGGGCGGGCAGTTCGGGCAGTGCGAGCCGTCGCGCCGAACGCTGGAGGCGACGGGCGTTCTGGTCCGGGCGGAAGGTGTGGATCGAGCCGTCGGCGTGCCGATAGGCCTTGATGCCCTCGAAGATCTCCTGCCCGTAGTGCAGCACCGCCGCAGCCGGGTCGAGCGTGATCGGGCCGTAGGGCGAGACGCGCGGACGGTGCCAGCCGCCGTTCACCGACCAGCAGATGTCGACCATGTGGTCGGTGAAGCTCGTGCCGAAGCCGGGGTTCTCGAGGATCCGGTCGCGCTCGGCGGTCGTCCTGGCAGCGAGGTTCTTCGTGACGGCGAACTCGAGGGGGGCGAGTCCGGTGTCGGGATCTGAATCGATGAGGGTCATGTCGTGTCCTGGCTCTGAGTCTGGTGCGGCGACGTCGGCGCGGCTTCCAGGTTACGCCTGGAGCCGCGCGGCGATGGCGTCGCCGATCTGCGCGGTGGTGCGGGCCGCAGCGCCGCGGGAGGCGATGTCGTCCTCGACCGCGCGGGTCACGCGGTCGGCTTCGTCCCGCAGCCCGAGATGGTCGAGCAGGAGGGCGATGGACAGGATCGCGGCCGTGGGATCGGCCTTCTGCTGTCCTGCGATGTCGGGCGCCGATCCGTGCACGGGCTCGAACATCGAGGGGAAAGCGCCGTCGGGGTTGATGTTGCCCGAAGCGGCGAGGCCGATGCCACCGGTGACGGCGCCGGCCAGGTCAGTCAGGATGTCGCCGAAGAGGTTGTCGGTGACGATCACGTCGAATCGACCGGGGTTCGTGACCAGGTAGATCGTGGCCGCATCGACGTGGATGTAGTCTACGGCGACTTCGGGATGCTCCTTCGCCACCTCGTCGACGACGCGCTTCCAGATGCCGCCCGCGTGCACGAGGACGTTCGTCTTGTGCACGAGAGTCAGCTTCTTGCGACGTCGCTCGGCGAGCTCGAAGGCGTACCGCACGACGCGCTCGACGCCGAAGGCGGTGTTGACGGACGTCTCGTTCGCCACCTCGTGCGGTGTGCCGCGCCGGATCGAACCGCCGTTGCCGACGTACGGCCCTTCCGTTCCCTCGCGGACGACGACGAAGTCGATGTCGCCGGGCTCGGCGAGCGGACCGGGTGCACCGGGGTACAGCTTCGATGGCCGCAGGTTGACGTAGTGGTCGAGCTCGAACCGCAGCTTTAGCAGCAGTCCGCGTTCGATGTTCGCGTCCTTCAGTCGCGGGTCGCCGGGCACTCCCCCGACGGCGCCGAGCAGGATCGCATCGTGACCCTTGATGGAGTCGAGGTCGGCATCCGTCAGCGTGTCGCCCGTGTCGAGGAAGCGTGCGGCCCCCAGCGCGAAGCGGGTCTTGTCGAACTGGATGCCGCTGCCCGCAGTGGCGGCGTCCAGCACCTTCTCCGCCTCGGCGATGACCTCGGGACCGATGCCGTCACCCGGGATGACGGCGAGCTTCACGACACGCGACATTGCTCTCCTTGCGTGGGGATGCGCCGCGGACTCCTGCGGATCAGTGCTCCGGTGGCGCGGTGCGGGACCTCTCCAGAGTAGTGGCCGCGACGATCGCGGCCACGGCCACGAGCGCGGCCCCGATCAGCGCCGTCACGGTGACGCCCGCATCGAACGCGTGGGACGCGGCATCCCGAACCGCCTGACCGACGGAGCCGCCCAGTGTGTCCGCCGTGTGCATGGCCCCGGCGAGGGTCTCGCGCGCGGCGTCGGCGGCATCGGCACTGAGCTCCGGCGGAAGGACGAGTCCCGTCCGGTACAGGGCGGTGAGCAGGCCGCCGAGTACGGCGGTGCCGAGGACGGCGCCGAGTTCGTACGCCGTCTCGGACACCGCACTGGCGGCACCGGCCTTCTCGGGCGGCGCGCTCGAGAGGATGAGCTCGTTCGAGACGGTCTCGGCCATGCCAATGCCGATGCCGAGCGCGACGAAGGCCGCGACGATGGCGACCAGGGAGTCGCTGCCTGCGACGAGGGCGATCGTCACGTATCCGCCGATCGACAGCAAGAGGGCGCCGGGCACCACCACGCGGGGCGAGAAGCGCTTCGAGATCGGCACCACGACGAGTCCCGCGACGATCATGGCGGCGAGCCCCGGCACGAGGGCGAAGCCCGCCTCCATCGGCGACAGGCCGACGATGAGCTGCAGATGCTGCGCGACGAAGAACAGGAAGCCGACGAGCGCGACCACGCTGAGGAGGTTGACGAGCAGCGCTCCCGTGAAGGTCGCACGGCGGAAGAGCCGCATGTCGAGCATCGGCGTCTCGGCCCGCAGCTGTCGACGGACGAACAGGATGCCGAAGCCGACGCCGACGAGGAAGAGCACGACGACCGTCGGGCTGATCCCGTGGACGGCGACCTCCTTGATGCCGTAGACGATGGGCACCATGGTGCCCAGCGACAGCGCGATGCTCACCGGATCGATGCGTCCGGGCCTGGGGTCGCGGCTCTCGGGAACGAGGATCGGCGCGAGGACGAGAAGCGGCACGAGGACGGGCACGGCCATCAGGAAGACCGAGCCCCACGCGAAGTGAGCGAGAAGGAACCCGCCGACGATCGGCCCGAGGGCGGAGCCCGCAGAGAACATCGACGCCCAGATGGCGATCGCCAGGCGGCGCTGATCGCGGTCCGTGAAGATGCTGCGCAGCAGTGACAGCGTCGAGGGCATGAGCATCGCGCCGAAGACGCCCATCGCGGCGCGCGCGGCGATGAGCCACGCGGCGGTCGGGGCGAAGGCGGCGAGTCCCGAGACCAGGGCGAAGCCGGTCGCGCCGATGAGCAGCATTCGTCGACGTCCGAAGCGGTCGCCGAGCGTGCCCATCGTGACGAGCAGGCTCGCGAGCACGAGCGGGTACGCGTCGATGATCCACAGCTGCTCCGTGCCGGACGGTTCCAGGTCGAGCGCGATCTGCGGGAGTGCGAAGCTCAGCACCGTGTTGTCGACCGAGACCAGCAGCACGGGCAGCATGAGAACGACGAGCGCCGCCCAGCCGCGCCAGCCGACGCCCTCGGCTCGCTCGTCGGCGATGCGGAGTTCCTGCGTGAGAGTCATCATTTGTATACCGTCCAGCCGGTATAGTATCAGGCGTCAGGCGGCGGTGTCGATACGATCGAGCCCATGAGTCGCCCTCCCCTGGCCCGCGAGAAGGTGCTCGATGCCTTCGAGCGGATCCTCGTCGAAGAGGGTGAGCGCGCGGCCACGATGGATGCCACCGCCAAGGCCGCCGGGGTTTCCAAGGGCGGCCTGCTGTACCACTTCGGCACCAAGGAGGCTCTCGAGGAGGCCGTGGTCGCACGGCTTCACGAGCTGGTCGACGCGGATGTCGCGGCGATGGCCGCTGCGCCAGAGGGGCCGATCGCCTACTTCCTGCGGTCGTCGGCGATGGAGAACGACCCGCTGGATCGCGCGGTGCTCGCCGTTTCACGTCTCGCCCAGGGCGGCAGCCCCGCCGCAGCCGAGGCGCTCCGTGGCATCCGCGACCTCTGGGCCGACGCGCTGCGCGACGAGGACGAAGGACGAGACCGCCCTGGATCTCGTGATGCTCGTGAGCGACGGGCTCTACTTCAACAACGCCCTGTCGGGCGGCGCGATCCCCGGGCCGGTCCCCCGCGGCAGCGCGATGGACGCGCTCGTCGACCTCGTCGAGCGCGCCGCGCGCGGCTGAGACACGGCGTGGGTGAGCTGCAGGACGGTGACCGGTTGGATGCCTCGGCCGAGGCATCCAACCGTCCGACGCGTCAGACCTCGGCGATCTCGATCTGCCGGAAGAGGTCGGCGCCCGTCGCCTTGCGCATCTCGTCGAGGATCTCGTCGGGCACCGGCGAGTCGACCGTCAGCACCGAGAGGGCCCGGCCGCTCGAGTCTGGGTGCGCGACCTGCAGACCGGCGATGTTGATGTCGGCGTCGCCGAGCTCCTTGCCGTAGATCGCGACGATGCCGGGGCGGTCGGCGTACCGCATGACGATGTGGTGGCGCTCGAACGGCACCTCGATCTCGTAGCCGTTGATGCCGACGACCTTCGGCACCATGCGGGTGCCGGCGAGCGTGCCCTCGACCTCGAGGGTCGAGCCGTCGGCGAGCGTCCCGCGGAGGATCGTGATGTTGCGGTAGAGCGGGCTCTCGGCCTCGACGATGAGTCGCGTCTCGATGCCGCGCTGCTCGGCGAACAGAGGTGCGTTCACGTACGAGACGTTCTCGCTCACGATGTTCGTGAAGATGCCCTTGAGCGCCGCGAGCCGGTAGACGCTGACGTCGTAGGCCGCGAGCTCGCCGCGCACCTCGATGTCGAGGCTCGTGAGCGCCGAATGCGCCAACCCGGTGAAGAACTGGCCGAGCATCTCGACGAGCGCGATGCCGGGACGAACGAACGGGTCGATGACACCGCCCGCCACGTTGACGGCGTCGGGCACGAGGTCGCCCTCGAGCGCGAGCTTGACCGACCGTGCGACCGAGACGCCCGCCTTCTCCTGCGCCTCGTCGGTGCTGGCCCCGAGGTGCGGCGTGACGACGACGTTGGGAAGGCCCGCGAGCCGCGCGGCGGCGGTGTCGGGCTTCGGCGGCTCACTGGTGAAGACGTCGAGGCCCGCACCGGCGATCTCGCCGGTCGTGAGGGCCGAGAAGAGCGCCTCCTCGTCGATGAGCCCGCCGCGGGCGACGTTCACGACGTAGGCGGTCGGCTTCATCAGCTTGAGCTGCGCCTCGCCGATCATGCCGGTCGTCTCGGGGGTCTTCGGCATGTGCACGGTGACGAAGTCGCTCTGCGCGAGCACGTCGTCGAAAGACAGGAGCTCGATGCCGAGCTGCTGCGCGCGCGTCGGGGTGACGTAGGGGTCGTAGCCGACGACACGCACGCCGAAGGCCTTGAGACGCTCGGCGACGAGAGCGCCGATGCGGCCGAGGCCGAAGATTCCGACGGTCTTCTCGAAGAGCTCTGTGCCGGTGAACGAGCTGCGCTTCCACTGGCCGGCCGCGAGCGAGGCGTGAGCGGCGGGGATGTGTCGCGCGAGGCTCAGGATGTGGCCGACCGTGAGCTCCGCGGCCGAGATGATGTTCGACGTCGGGGCGTTCACGACCATGACGCCCGCCGACGTGGCCGACTTGATGTCGACGTTGTCGAGGCCGACTCCGGCGCGAGCGACGACCTTCAGCGCCGGAGCGGCCGCGATGGCCTCGGCGTCGATCTTCGTCGCCGAGCGGATGAGCACGGCGTGCGCGTCCGCGAGAGCGGCGAGCAGGGCGGGACGATCGGTTCCGTCGACGTTGCGCACGTCGAAGTCGGGGCCGAGGGCGTCGATCGTGGCGGGTGAGAGTTCTTCGGCGATCAGGACGACGGGCTTGGACACAGCGGAAGACCTTCGGAGCGGGTGCACGACGGCAGAGGCGGTGGGGATGCCGCGCCGCACGTCGTCGGGGCCGGCTGTGTCAGCCTACCGTGACCGCACGAGAGCCACCGACCGTGTGACGTCGGCCGCCTCAGCCGCCGTAGAGCGCGGTGGAAGCCGCGGCGTAGGCGAAGATGTTGAGCCAGAAGGCGGCGACCAGGCCGAGGCCCGTGAGCAGGACCAGCGCGAACTGGCCGGCATTGCGTCGCCATCCGATCGCGAAAGCCGCCGCGAACACGACGAGCGGGAAGACGATCGGAAGCAGCAGCACGAACCAGCCGTAGCCGCTCAGACCCTCGACGCCGCTCGCCTGCTGGACGAGGAACGCCACCGCCGACCAGACGACATAGGCGTAGAGCAGGAGGAAGACCCCGGCGATCGTCGCGATGAGCCAGACCGGAAGGATCGGTCGGCGCGTGGACTCCACAGTGCTCACAGGAACGCTCCCGCCAGGACGAAGGGCCACGGAATGAGGAGGACCGCGCCGGCCGCGAGGAGGGTGAACCGCAGCCAGGCGCGGCCGCCCCTCGTCAGCCAGAACACCGTCGCAAACCACAGGGGTAGCGCGAGGACAGCGAGCCACAGCGTGATCTGGAAGGCGATCGGCTCGAGGAACAGCTGCGCGACGAGCTGCAGTCGGGCGGCGCCGAGGAGCCAGCCGAGCGTGAGCAGCAGATAGACGCCGGCGAAGATCCCGATGCCGATGAGCGCCGCATTGCCCATCGCGCGGGGCTCGGCATCCATGTCATCGCTGGTTATGACGCTCGTCGCCTCGTCGCGCTCCCCCGCCGCAGGTGCCAGGCTCTCGCTCCCCTTCCCCACCGCGCGGTACCCGGCGGGCAGAGAGGTTCCGGTCACCGGCAATGAGGACGCGGCATCCGTCTCGATCTCGTCGTCCCGCGTGGCCCCGACGTCGAGCGTGGGGTCGTCGTCACCGTCCCACGTGAGGGCGTCGTCGTCGCGTCCGGCAGTCACGCGATCCAGCGTAGCCGCGGCGCGTCGCCCCGCCGTCCGGCCGCACCGCTACCCTCGGCACCAGAGGCGCCGACGCCGGCGCCGGCAGGGGGTGTCGTATGTGTCGTTGGCTGGCGTACGCGGGTGAGGCCATCCAGCCGTCGAAGCTGATCCTCGAGACCCGACATTCGCTCGTCGCCCAGGCCCTCGATTCGCCGCTCGGGTTCGAGACCGTGAACGGCGACGGCTTCGGATTCGGGTGGTACCCGAAGGATGCTGCGCCCGACGCGCCGCCCGCGACCTTCCACAGCATCGAGCCGGCGTGGCACGACGAGAACCTGCGCGAGATCGCGGGGGCCGTCGAGAGCCCGCTCTTCTTCGCCCATGTCCGCGCGGCGGCCGGGCCGCCGATCCAGCAGACGAACTGCCACCCCTTCCGCCACGGACGCTGGCTCTTCATGCACAACGGCGGGCTCGCGCACTTCGCCCGCATGCGGCGCGACCTCATGCTGGAGATCGACCCCGAGCTCTTCCCGCTGGTCCGCGGCACGACCGACTCGGAGGTCCTCTTCCATCTCGCGATCACGCACGGCCTCGAGCAGGATCCCGTGAGGGGCCTCGGCCGGGCGGTACGACGGGTCGAAGAGGTCGGTGCGGAGCTCGGCATCCCGGATCCCGTGCAGGGCACGTTCGCCGTCAGCGACGGCCGGACGCTCTGGGCGTTCCGGTACTCGACCGCCCACCGCTCGCGCACCCTCTTCCATTCGGTCGACGTGGCGACTCTGCGCGAGATGTACCCCGACCTCGAGAGGCTCAATCGCCTCGGGGCGAAGGGCCGCGTCGTCGTGTCGGAGCCGCTGAGCGACCTCCCCGGAGCCTTCATCGAGGTGCCGGAGTCGACCGTCACGATCCTCGACGGCGATGACTTCCGGATGGAGCCCTTCCTCGCCGGCTGAGCGATCCCCGGCGTCATGCGGCGCTGCGCTCCTCCGCCAGGCGGTCGCGCTCCTTCGCGATGTCTTCCTGGATGGTTTGGGTGGCCGACGACGGCCGGAGGCGCTCCCGTTCGGTCGCGATGTCGTCGAGGATGACCTGCGTCGCCGACACGCGGTGGGTCGACGTGCGAGCGAGCCGGATCTGCTCCTCGATCTGGAGGTAAGCGGCCAGTTCGCCCGCGCCGTGCGCGACGGGGTTGACGGTCTCGGTGCGCTCGGCCGTGTTGCAGGCGGCGAGCGAGCCGACGAGGGCGACCAGAAGGGTCGCCGCGAGAACCTTGCGGTTGTTGCGTGTGCTGTTCATGGCTCGAGGTTCCCGCGGCGGGGTACTGCCCTCGTCCGGCGGCGGTACTGTGCCGGTACTGTCGCGGGCGGCGCGCATTGACGCCGCGCGGCGCCGGGATCACACTGCCTTCATGGCCGTCGATGTGCTCGGCCCGCTCGAAGTCGACGCCGGTCCACTCCCGCGGCGGGAACGCGCGATTCTCGCCTCCCTGGTCGTGCGCCGGGGCCTCCCCGTCGAGCCCGACGAGCTCGCCGACGCCGCGTGGGGCGAGCGCCCTCCCGCGACATGGCGGCAGCAGATCAAGACCTCGATCGCCGAGATCCGCGCGAAGCTCGGCCGCGAGGCGATACAGACCGTCGTCGGCGGGTACGTCTTCGCCGGCGAGCCGTCGTCGATCGACGCCGTCCGCTTCGAGGCGCTCGTCGCCGAGGCCCGCGAGCACTCCGTTCGCGGGGAGCCGGATCAGGCGGTGGACGCGTACCGTCATGCCCTGGCACTGTGGCGCGGCCGCGCGTTCGCCGATGTGGCGCAATGGCCGCCCGGCATGGCCGCGGGCGCGCGTCTCGAGCAGATCCGCATCAGCGTCGAGGAGGAGCTGCTCGAGATGCGCCTCGCGGCGGGTGACGCTCGCGCGGTCGTGCAGGATGCCGAGCGGTTGGCGACAGCGGAGCCGCTCCGCGAGGACCGCTGGGCGATCCTCGCGACGGCGCTCTATCAGAGCAACCGCCAGGCCGATGCGCTGACCGCAATTCGCCGGGCGCGCCAGGAGCTGGATGCCGAGCTCGGCATCGACCCCGGCGCACGGCTGCAGGCGCTCGAGACGGCGATCCTCCGCCAGGATCCGAGCCTCGCGGCGCCGAATCGCGGCGACGCCACCGACGCGCCGTGCCCGTATGTCGGGCTTCGCGCGTTCGACGCCGGGGATGCCGAGAACTTCTTCGGAAGGTCGGCCGAGGTCGCGACGATCCTCGAGCGCGTCCGTCCCGGCGCAGTGGCGACGATCACGGGTCCGTCGGGCTCCGGCAAGTCTTCGGTGCTGCGCGCCGGGGTCGTCGCAGGTCTTGCCCGCCGCGGCACGTCGACGCGCGTGATCCACCCCGACGAGGCGGGACTCGCAACCCTCCGCGCGGCCGTCTTCGGCGGGGCACCGGTCGACGTCGTCGCGATCGATCAGTTCGAGGAGGCCGTTCACCTGCCCGGCGACGGCATGGGCGGCTTCGAGACGTCCCTCGGTGACTACCTCGAATCCGGAGGCGCGGTCGTGCTCACGATCCGGTCCGACAGCCTGGATGCCGCGAGCACCCTGCCGCGCATCGGCGCTGCCATCGGACGCGACGTCCTCGTGATGGGGGCTCTGTCGACCGAGGCTCTGCGCGAGGCCATCGAGGAGCCCGCGCGCCGTGCGGGGCTCCGGCTGGAGACGGGGCTCGTGGAGGTGCTGCTCCGCGACGCCGGAGATCGTGCCGCGGTCCTCCCCCACCTGTCGCACGCCCTCGTGGAGACGTGGGCCCGTCGTGTCGGCGCGACGCTCACCGTCGACGGCTACGAGGCGTCCGGCGGCATCACGGGGTCCATCGCGCAGGCCGCCGAGGAGTGCTTCCAGGCCCTGTCGCCACCTGATCAGACGGTATGCCGTGCGGTGCTCTTGCGCCTGGTGGACCGCAGTCCGGACGGCACGACGAGCCGTCGGCGCGTCCCTACGAAGGCTCTGCTCGAGGATGCCGCGCGCACGCGGGTCGTCGAGCAGCTCATCGGGACGCGGCTTCTCGCGATCGACGACGTCAGCATCATGATCGCCCACGAGGCCGTCGCCTCCGCCTGGCCCCGGCTCGACCGCTGGCTGGACGACGATGCGGAAGGGGTGCGACTGCTTCGCCGGCTGGAGGCCGATGCCCTCGCGTGGGACGCGGCGGGGCGGCCCGACGACGAGCTCCTGCACGGCGCACGCCTGCAGGCGACCCTCGATTGGCGCAGCACCTCGAAACCCGACCTCACGCTCGTGGAACGGGCCTACCTCGACGACTCCGCCGCCCAGGCGGACGGCGAGAGGCGGGCGCTGGAGCAGCGCGCCGCCGCCGACCGGCTGCAGAACCGGCGACTGCGATTCGCACTCGGCGGCGCGGCCGGGCTCCTCTGCATCGCGCTCGTCTCCGGCGGGATCGCCATCGTGCGTGGAAACGACGCCCGCGCGGCGGAGGACGATGCGCGCATCGAGGCCGTGGCCGCGAGCGCGGCCGCCCTGGTCTCCTCCGACCGCGACCTCGCGGCGCTGCTGGCCGCCGAGCTCCATGAGCGGTTCCCCGACGATCCGCGCGCTCGCGCCGCACTGTTCACGGTCCTCTCGGCGCCCGACAGCCCGACGACGAAGATCGCCTTCGCCGCGGACGACCGGATCGCGGCCGCCGTCATCCCGGGCACGTCGCAGTCTCTGGCCGTGATCGACGACCCCGGGGACGGGCCGGCCCGGGCGGAGGTATGGGATCTGCAGACCGGGAAGCTGGTGCGGTCGCTGCCGGCGGAGCTGCCCGACAACCCGACGCCGCGGTCGGGCACCGTCCACATCGACCGCTCCGGGCGCAGCGCCGTCGTCCTCACCCCCCACCTGGATCTCCGGCATGCAGGGGTCCTGCTGTGCGACGGCCGTGTCCGTCGTCGACCTGCGATCGGGCGAGCTCAGAGGTCCGCCCCAGGAGATCCGCTGGGTGCCGGCATCGGAGGCGGCGTTCGGTGAGGACGGGATGACGGTGGCTCTCGGCAACGTGCGGGCGCGGCATCCGATCTGGCTCGACCTCGAGACTCTCGACGTGACGTCGGAGTCGCCGGTGTCACCGCAACGCCCGCCCGACGAAGACCGCCTCGGCGCCGTGGAGGCGCTCTCCGACGGCACCATCGCCGCGGCGCGTCAGCGGGGCGTGGACATTTACGACGCCGGTACGCAGGAGGTGGTGCGGACCTTCGAAGTGCCGGGGGAAGTGTTCCAGTGGAGCTTCGCGCGCGACGACGCGGGAATGCTGCTGACCTCCGGCATCGGAGGGATCGCGCGGCTGGATCCCGCTGATGGGTCCGCGCTCTGGGTTCGTGAAGACGCCGACGGCTGCGAGTCGATCGTGCCGGTTCCGGAGGGCGACACGTTCATCTGCCTGGCCGTGCAGCCGTGGGAGGGCCGGCTCGCGGACGGTCTCCCGACGGGGCGCCGGTTCGACGCCTACGGTGCATCGCTGCAGACGGCGGAGGTCGCCGACGACGGAGCGCTCGTTCTCGTAAGCGACCGTCCGGGGCCGTTCGTGCAGCGATTCCCTCTGGACGGGACAGGTCCGATCACGAGCCGCATCGCCGACGGGAAGGTGGCGATCGGAGGGTTCGCGGATGAGGACACGATCGTCACAGCAGTCCCATATGAGCCAGGTCAGGTCAGGGAGCAGATTGAGACCCTCTGGGACGTCGAATCGGACAGGAGCGTGGGGCCGAGCGCGCTCGCCGTCGACGTCGTGGCGCGTGACGTCGTCGCACGCTGGGGCACCGGCGCCGTCACACCGTTTCTCTCGGACATCCCGGCATCCCGGACGTGGGAGATCGAGGGAGAGCCGATCACGACGGTCGATCTCACGTTCCCCGTGTCGGGCGGGCCGGGGCCGCTCTCCTTCGTCATCTACGATGACTGGATCGCACCCTTCGACCCCGTGTCGGGGCGCTCCTCCGGAGTCCTCCTGGACTTCGCCGAGAAGGACCTCGTGAGCGCCTTCAACGCGCTCTCCATCAACGAGATCCCTGGGCAGAACCGTGCCCTCGTCACGTGGCGCGACAAGCACGAGTCGCAGACCATCACCGGCGTCTACGACCTGACGACCGGCGAGGAGATCGTCCGGGGTCTGCAGGGGGACACGGCATCCATCCCCCTCAACAACGGACAGATCGTCAGCACGAGCGCGAACGGCCTGCGGCTCAGCTCGCCACTACTGGAACCGCTCAGGACGGCCCCCAAGCCGATCGCCGCGGGGGCGGAGTTCGAGCTGAGCGACGACGGGAAGACCCTGCTGCTGACCGGGAGCGGCGGCGTCGCGCTCTACGACGCCGAGACGCTCACCAGCCTGGGAAGCACCGTCGCGGTCGAGCCGTATTACGGCCCCGGTGCGTATCTCAGTCCGAGCGGCGAGCGGATGGTGACCGATCTGGCCGACGGCATCCTGCTGTGGGACCTCGACCCCGATCGCATGGTGGATGCCGTGTGCCGCATGGTCGGCCGTGACTTCACGGCCACCGAGTGGCGCACGTACTTCGGCGAGACCGAGCAGACACCCGTGTGCCCCTCGCCGCGCCGCTGACGTCCATCGATCCGCGGCGAGAGCGCACGGGTGCGGATGCCTCGACCGCGCCCTCAGACCGGCCGCGACCGCACCGCTGCGTGGTGGAAGAGCCTCGTCCACACGGTGACGGCGGCACGCGTGCCGGGTACTGACGGGTCGGCCGCGCTCGACCGCTCGGCCATCCGCCGACGGGTCTCGAGCTCGCGGGCGAGGTCGCGGGCGGCATGCTCCTGCAGCCGATACATCGTGAGCGTGTACTGGTCCACTTCTTCGTCTCCTCGTTCGGATGAGCATTCCGGGGCACCGAGGGGTGCCGACTGATCCGACGTTCGCACCGGCCGGTACTCGTGCGGGGGTCGCCCGGTATCCATCCGGTATCCATGGCCCTCGACATCCATTGACGTGCCCACCGGCCGGTCCCACACTTCATGCATGGCCGTCAAGGTGCTCGGCCCACTCGACACCGGAACGCCGCCCCTGAGCCCGCGGGAGCGCGCGATCCTCAGTGCCCTCGTCGTCCGGCACGGCGAGTCGATGGGACCGTCGGAACTCGCAAGCGCGTATTGGGGCGACGAGCCCCCGCAGACGTGGGCTCAGCAGGTCAAGACAGCGGTGGGGCGCATCCGCTCGCGGCTCGGGCGGGAGTCCGTGCTCACGAAGGGGTCGGAGTACGCGCTCGGGCTCGATCCGGAGTCCATCGATGCCGGGCGCTTCGAACGACTCGTCTCCAGCGCCCGGGGCCACGCGCTGCACGGGGAGCCCGACCGGGCGATCGACAACTACGCCCGAGCGCTCGCGCTGTGGCGGGGTGCCGCCTACCCCGACCTCTCGGACTGGCAGCCCGGGGTCCTCGAGGCGATGCGCCTTGCCGACATCCGCGCCGCGGTCGAGGTGGAACTGCTCGAGCAGCGACTGAAGATCGGCGAGGCGCGTCAGGTGCTTCCTCTCGCCGAGCGGCTGCTTCGCGAGGAGCCCCTCCGCGAGGAGCGCTGGGCTCTGGTGGCGCTCGCGAACTATCAGCTCGATCGTCAGGCCGAGGCCCTTGCGACTCTTCGCGCCGCGCGAGCTCGTCTCCTCGACGAGCTGGGCGTGGAACCCGGTCCGCGCCTTCGCGAGCTCGAACAGCGGATGCTTCGCCGCGACCCGCAACTGGATCCCGTGCTCGACGAACGATCGAGCGCAGCCTGCCCGTATCCGGGGCTCCGCCCGTTCGGCCCGGAGGACGCTGAGGAGTTCTTCGGCCGCGACGACGATGCCGAAGCGATCTTCGACCGGCTCGGACGCAAAGCCGTCGTCACGATCGCCGGCCCTTCGGGCTCGGGCAAGTCGTCGCTTCTCCGCGCGGCGGTGCTGCCTCTGCTCGCCCGCAGGGGCGGCCGCAGCGCTCTCCTCCCGACCGGCGCGACGCCGTCCCTCCTCGCCGAGACGCTCTCGGACCCGTCCGTCGACGTCGTGGCGATCGACCAGGCCGAGGAGTTCATGCGGGGCGACGGCGATTCGCTGACGTGGATGTGCGAGACGCTCGCCGACTGGGTCGCGAACGGTGGATGCCTCGTCCTCACCATCCGCTCGGACTTCCTCGACCGCGCCGCCGCGCTCCCCGCGATCGGCGTCGAGATCGGGAGGGGCGCCTATGTGCTCGGCCCGCTCTCGGAAGCCGCTCTCCGCGACGCCGTCGAGAAGCCCGCGGCACGGGCGGGGCTGCGCGTCGAGCCCGGCCTCGTGGAGCTGATCGTCCGCGACGCCGGCGACCGCAGCTCGACGCTTCCCCACCTCTCGCACGCGCTCTTCGAGACGTGGGCGCGGAGGGAGGGGCGGACGCTCACCGTGGCGGGCTACACGAGCGCGGGCGGTATCGCCGGCGCCATCGCGATGTCGGCGGAGCGCGTGTACCAATCCCTCGAGCCCTCGGAGCGGGACGTCTGCCGCAACCTCATGCTCCGCCTGGTCGCCCGCGAGCCGCACGGGGCCGCCGTTCGTCGGCGGCCGGCGGCTGCGCCCCTCCTGATGGACGTCCGGCGCCGGGACGTCATTGAGCGTCTCGTCGCGACGCGGCTCGTGAGCGCCGACGAAGACTCGGTCGTGATCGCGCACGAAGCGCTCGCCACCGCGTGGCCGCGGCTCGACCGGTGGCTCGACGAGGAGGGCCAGAGTGCGCGGATCCGAGGGATCGTCGTCACGGCGGCCGAGACCTGGGAGGCGAGTGCGCGCTCGAACGACGATCTGCTGCGGGGTGCGCGCCTGCAGGCCGCCCTCGAATGGCGCGAGGAGGAGGACCACGACCTCACCGAGACCGAGAACGCCTTCCTCGACGAGTCGCGCGCACGGGCCGAGACCGAACTTCAGGAGATCACCGAGCGCGCGCGTCGTGACCGCGTTCAGAACCGCCGGCTGCGGTGGGCCCTCGGCGGCTCAGCGGCACTCCTCGTCGCAGCCCTCGCCGCGGGCGGGATCGCCGTCGGCCGCGGTGACGCCGCGGTCAAGGCCGAGGAGGACGCACGCATAGAGGCGATCGCCGGGACGGCAGCCTCCCTGAGGGCGTCGGATCGGGATGCCGCGGCCCTCGTGGCCGCCTCCCTCGCTCAGAAGTACCCCGAGGACGTGCGCGCGAGGTCCGCTCTGCTGAGCACGCTGACCGCGTCCGGCGCCCCCACGACGAAGATCGTCTTCCCGGACGAGGAGTACATCTCGACGGCGCACATCCCGGGCACCGACGAGGTGCTCGTCATCCGCGACCCCGCCGGCGCCGAGTCCGCGCAGCCGCTCGTGGAGGTGTGGAACGCCGTGACCGGAGAGCACGTGGGTGACCTCGATGCGGGACGGCTGCCGAGCGCCCAGACGTCGAATCCCCGGATCATCTTCTTCGACGGGAACAGCGGCACAGCGATCATCGGAACGCCCGCGTGGGTCGAGGGCGACCCGGGCCGATGCTGCCGCACCTTCCTCACGCGGGTGGACATCGGCTCTGACGACCCGGTCGGCGAGACGATCGAACTCGCACTCCCCGTGGGATCGCACGGGGCCTTCTCCCCCGATGGGAAGATGCTCGTGCTCCGGAACGTCATCTCGGACGCGCCGGTGTGGGTCGACATCCCGTCCATGACGTTCGCCACCACCGACCTCCGGGCCGGTGATCTCACTCGGTATGCCGGCGTCATGCGTCAGAGTGCAGCCATGCTCCCCGATGGTCTGGTGGCCCTCGGAACCGGCCGCGGCATCGATCTGTACGATCCCACGACGCGGACGCGAGTGAACCGGATCGCGACCGAGGGCGACGTCTCGACGATCGACCTGCAGGTCGACGCGACCGGCGGGCTGCTCGGTCTCGGACGCGACGGGATAGCCCGCTTCGGCGTCGAGGATCGTCGTCTGGAGTGGCAGCGCCCCTCGACCGACATCCCGGGATGCGGCATCCTGGTCCCGGATCCCACCGACGGGGGGTTCGTGTGCGCCGGCCTCAACGCGGTCGAATACTCCGCCGACGGGGCGCCCACCGGACGACAGTTCTCGGCGCAGTCGTACTGGGTCTGGACCGCGGAGTTCCTGGCCGACGGCTCGCTCATCCTCGGCAACCAGCGGACCACGCCCTTCATCGTGCGGTTCCCCACCGATGGGAGCGGACCGCTCTCGACCCTGGTCGCGCGCGGGCGCGCCGCGGTCGGCGCGTACGCCGACGACACCCTCGTCATCACGATGGACAGTGCCGCGCTGGCGGCCGATACCGCCGGCCAGCAGGTCTGGGACATCGAGCGTGACGTGGCGGTGGGCGAGCCGTCTCCGATCATGTCCGTGGTCGACCGGGGGGTGATCGCACGCTGGGGCGACGGCGAGTTCGAGCTCGCCTCTGCCGACGGGAGAAGCACGTGGCCGCTGGGTGCGACGATCCCCAAGAACGGCATCTACTTCGACGGCGGACCCGGACCGCTCGCCTTCTACGTCGCGGCGGACTCGATCCTGACCTTCGATCCGGAGAGCGGTGAGCAGGTCGGTGCCGAGCTGGATTTCTACGACAAGGACCTCGGCACCTACGCGGTCCAGGTTCACGAGATGCCCGGAATGCGCGCGCTCGTGACGTGGTGGGACAAGGACGAGTACCGCATGATCAGCGCCGTGTTCGATCTGAAGACAGGCGAAGAGCTGCAGCGAGGGCTCTACGGAGCGGAAGGGTCGATCGCGCTCGCCGACGGAGACGTCATCAGCACGACCTCCTCGACGATGCACCGGAGTTCATCGACGCTCGATCCGAAAGCGGTGCTTCCCAAGCCGATCGCGGGCGCGACCGTGTTCGAGTCCAGTGCGGACGGTGACACCATCCTCCTGACCGGCGACGAGGGGCCTGTCGCCCTCTACGACGTCGCGTCGGGGACTCGGCTCGGCGATCCCATCGAGGCGTACTCCACCCGCGCTCTGAGCGCGCAGCTGGCCCCGGACGGCGAGCACATGGTGACCAACGCGCGCGCGGGCGTTCTCGCGTGGGACTTCTCCATCTCCTCGATGATCGAGGCCGCCTGCCGAATGGCCGGCCGGAGCCTCACCGAGACGGAGCAGATGACGTACTTCGGGTCGCTCGAGCTTCCCGAGCCGTGCGCCGCGCGCGAAGACCGATGACCCGTCAGTCGAAGATCCGCAGGGTCAGCGACTGCCAAGTGATGGGCCCGACGATGCCGTCGGACGGGGGCGCGAACATCTGCTGATATTCGCGGACCGCGGCATCCGTCACCGGCCCGAAGTCGCCGTCGACCGTCAGCTCACCCGGGAGGAGTGTCTGCAGCGCCTTGACGACCTCGCCCTCGTCGCCCTGCCGGATCTCGACGATGATCGCCGGCCAGTCGAGCTGACCCAGGGTCGTCGAGATCTCGGTCGCCCGGAGCGTCTGCTGATACGCCGTGACCGCCGCCCCGCTCGCGGGGCCGAAGACGCCGTCGGCGACGATGGTCGCGCCGTGAGCGCGCAGAAGATGCTGCGCCGCGAGCACGCGCCAGTTCGTGGCCTGCGATGAGCCCTGCTTCACCAGCGGCCACGGCCGGGGACCCGGCACGGACGTGCTGAGGAAGGACCACGTCTCGCGCCCCGCGATGCCGTCGAGGGTCAGCCCCCACGACTCCTGGAAGAACTCGACGTGCTCCTTCGTGATCGGTCCGTACTCGCCGTCGACGACGAGAGCCGTGTCACCCGGCGACCGCAGCAGCCCGAACTGCTGCACGGCGCGGACGGCGTCGCCGGAGGCGCCCGGCCCGGTCTGCATCACGAGCTTCGGCCAGGTGACCGGCCCGACGATCCCGTCCGCGGGAAGCCCGTCCGTCGTCTGGAGGTCGATGACCTTCGCCTTGGTCTGAGGCCCGAAGACTCCGTCTGCGGTGACCGTGAACCCACGCGCCCGCAGGAGGTACTGGATGCCGGTGACCACCGGCCCCTCGTCGCCCTGTCCGATCGTGGTCCATGGCTCGACGTTCATGAATGCTCCTTTGCCCGTCTCCCCCGGATCGGAGCGATCCCCCTCGCGAGCATAGGGGGCGAGCGGCGGGTGCCGTCAAGAAGAACCGGCCGCCGCCCTCCCGGATGGGGAGGACGACGGCCGGAAAGAGCCGTGCGGGTGTGCCCGGCTGGTCAGACGGGGGCTGTCAGCGCGCGGCCGAGCCCTCGATGTAGTCGGAGTCCTGCTGCTTCCACGCGAAGAGACCGCGCAGCTCCTTGCCGACCGCCTCGATCGGGTGCTGCGCCTCCTTCTCGCGAAGCTCCTTGAACTCCACCGCGCCGTTGTCCTGGTCGGCGATGAAGCGCTGCGCGAACGCGCCCGACTGGATGTCGGCGAGCACGCCCTGCATGTTCTCCTTGACGCGCGGGTCGATGACACGGGGGCCCGAGACGTAGTCGCCGTACTCGGCCGTGTCGGAGATCGACCAGCGCTGCTTGGCGATTCCGCCCTCCCACATGAGATCGACGATGAGCTTCAGCTCGTGGAGAACCTCGAAGTAGGCGATCTCGGGCTGGTATCCGGCCTCGGTGAGGGTCTCGAAGCCGTACTGAACGAGGTGCGACATACCGCCGCAGAGCACGGCCTGCTCGCCGAAGAGGTCGGTCTCGGTCTCTTCGGTGAAGGTCGTCTTGATGACGCCGGCGCGGGTGCCGCCGATGGCCTTGGCGTACGACTTCGCGACGTCCCACGCCTGGCCCGAGGCATCCTGCTCCACCGCGATGATGTCCGGGATGCCGCGACCCGCGACGTACTCGCGGCGGACCGTGTGACCGGGCGCCTTCGGTGCCACGAGGATGACGTCGACGCCCTCGGGAGCCTGGATGTAGCCGAAGCGGATGTTGAAGCCGTGGGCGAAGGCGAGCGTCTTGCCCGCGGTCAGCTTGTCCTTGATGGAGTCGTTGTAGATGCCGCGCTGGTGCTGGTCGGGGGCGAGGATCATGATGAGGTCCGCCCACTCGGTCGCGTCGGCGACGGACTTGACCTCGAAGCCCTCGTCCTGCGCCTTCTCGGTCGACTTCGAGCCCTCCTTCAGCGCGATGACGACCTCGACACCCGAGTCGCGCAGGTTCTGCGCGTGGGCGTGGCCCTGCGAGCCGTAGCCGACGATGGCCACCTTCTTGCCCTGGATGAGCGAGAGGTCGGCGTCGGCGTCGTAGAAGATTTCAGCCATCTTCGTGTTTCTCCTTACTGCGGTCCCCGAGCATGTCGAGGGGTCGTGGTTCGGCCCTTCGACGAGTTCAGGAGCCGGGGGTGGTCGGGGGTGTGGGGACTGTCGAGCCGCTACCCGCGCAGGACGCGCTCTGTGATGCTCTTGCCGCCGCGGCCGATCGCGAGCAGCCCGGACTGGGCGAGCTCCTTGATGCCGAACGGCTCGAGCGCGCGCAGGAAGGCCTCGACCTTGCCCTTGTCGCCCGTGATCTCGAGGACGAGCGCATCCGGTGCGTAATCGACGACCTGCGCGCGGAAGAGGTTGACGACCTCCAGCACGTTGGAGCGGCTCGCGTTGTCGGCCCGCACCTTCACGAGCATGTGCTCGCGCTGGACGGATGCCACGGGCTCGAGCTCCACGATCTTGATGACGTTGATGAGCTTGTTGAGCTGCTTCGTGACCTGCTCGAGCGGCAGCTCCTCCACGTCGACGACCACGGTGATGCGGGAGAGCCCGGGGACCTCGGTGACGCCCACCGCGAGCGACTCGATGTTGAAGCCGCGGCGGGCGAAGAGCCCCGCGACGCGGGTCAGCAGACCGGGCTTGTCCTCCACGAGAAGGCTCAGCACGTGACTCGGCATGCCTCAGTCCTCCTGCTCGAACGCCGGCGCGTGGTCGCGCGCGTACTGGACGTAGCTGTTGCTCACGCCCTGCGGAACCATGGGCCACACCATCGCGTCGGCGCTCACGACGAAGTCGATGACGACGGGGCGGTCGTTCGTCTCGAGGGCGGTCTGGATCGCGGCATCCACGTCCTCCTGCTTCTCGACGCGGATCGCGAGGCATCCGTATGCCTCGGCGAGCTTCACGAAGTCCGGGATGCGGACGGTTCCGTGACCCGTGTTGAGGTTCGTGTGCGAGTAGCGGCCGTCATAGAAGAGCGTCTGCCACTGGCGCACCATGCCGAGCGAGGAGTTGTTGATGATCGCGACCTTGATCGGGATGTTGTTGATCGCACAGGTGGCGAGTTCCTGATTGGTCATCTGGAAGCATCCGTCGCCGTCGATCGCCCAGACGTGGCGGTCGGGCTGGGCGACCTTGGCTCCCATCGCGGCCGGGACCGCGTAGCCCATCGTGCCGGCGCCGCCCGAGTTGAGCCACGAGTTGGGGCGCTCGTACTTGATGAACTGCGCGGACCACATCTGGTGCTGGCCGACGCCGGCGGCATAGACGCCCTCGGGACCGGTGAGCTCGCCGATGCGCGAGATGACGTACTGCGGCGACATCAGACCGTCGGACGGCTGCGTGTAGCCCAGCGGGAACTCGGAGCGCAGACCGTCGAGGAACGACCACCACTCCTCGGTGTCGGCTTTGGGGCCGGCGACGCCGCGGAACGCGCCCTCGAGGTCGACGAGGACCTCTTTGAGGTCTCCCACGATCGGCACGTCGGCGGTGCGGATCTTCGAGATCTCGGCGGGGTCGATGTCGACGTGCACGACCTGGGCGTGCGGCGCGAACAACGCCGCCTTGCCGGTCACGCGGTCGTCGAAGCGTGCGCCGAGCGCGACGAGGAGGTCCGCCTCCTGGAGCGCGAGCACCGCCGGGACGGTCCCGTGCATGCCCGGCATGCCGAGGTGCTGCGGGTGCGAGTCGGGGAAGGCGCCGCGGGCCATCAGAGTCGTGACGACCGGCGCGTTCGTCGTCTCGGCGAGCGTGAGCAGCTCGGCCGATGCGTGGGCGCGGATGACGCCGCCGCCGACGTAGAGCACGGGCTTCTTGGCGGAGGCGAGCAGCTGCGCCGCGGCCTGGATCTGCTTGCCGTGCGCCTTCGTGACGGGACGGTAGCCGGGCAGGTCGATCTTGGGGGGCCAGATGAACGGCGCCTCGGCCTGCTGCGCGTCCTTCGTGATGTCGACGAGGACGGGGCCCGGGCGGCCCGTGCTGGCGATCTCGTACGCCGCCGCGATCGCGGCGGGGATCTCGGCCGGGTCCTTCACGAGGAACGAGTGCTTGGTGATCGGCATCGTGATGCCGACGATGTCGGCCTCCTGGAAGGCGTCCGTCCCCATGAGGTTCGAGAACACCTGACCGGTGATGCAGACGATCGGCACCGAGTCCATGTAGGCGTCGGCGATCGCGGTCACGAGGTTGGTCGCGCCGGGACCCGAGGTTGCGATCGCGACGCCTGTGCGACCGGATGCCGCGGCATAGCCCTCGGCCGCGTGGCCGGCGCCCTGCTCGTGCCGCACCAGGATGTGGCGGATCTCGGACGTGTCCATGAGCGGGTCGTAGACGGGGAGGATCGCACCGCCGGGGAGCCCGAAGACGTCGGTGACGCCGAGGAGCTCGAGGGACTTGACGACGGCTTCCGCGCCCGTGAGCACGGGCGAGGGAGCGGACGCGGTGCGGGCTGGCGGCCGGGGCACGGCCGTTACGGAATCGGCGGTCATGATGGGACCTTCGTATCGACGGCGGAAAGGATGTCGGAAGCCGAGTCAGCCCGTGGTGGCGCCCTCGGAAGCGGAGCGCACGAGACGGGAGTACTTGGCAAGGACGCCACGGGTATAGCGCGGAGGAAGGGGCTCCCAGCCCTCACGGCGGGAGCTCAGCTCTGCCTCGTCGACGAGTAGGTCGAGAGTGCGAGCCGCGATATCGACCCGTATCAGATCACCATCGCGCACGAAGGCGATCGGACCTGCGTCCACCGCTTCGGGTGCTATGTGGCCGATGCACAGGCCGGTTGTGCCGCCTGAGAATCGTCCGTCCGTCAAGAGTAGTACATCTTTTCCGAGGCCTGCGCCCTTGATGGCGGCGGTGATCGCAAGCATCTCGCGCATGCCGGGACCGCCCTTGGGGCCCTCGTAGCGAATGACGACGACGTCGCCGGCAGCGATCTCGCCCGCCTCCAGAGCGTCCATCGCAGCGCGCTCGCGTTCGAACACACGCGCGGGGCCCTCGAAGACGTCGCTGTCGAAGCCGGCGGACTTCACGACCGCCCCCTCGGGCGCGATCGTGCCATGCAGGATCGTGATGCCGCCCTTCTCGTGGATCGGCTCGTCGAAGCGGTGGATGACGATGCCGTCGACCGGGTCGGGGTCGAGGGCGCGGAGGTTCTCGGCCATCGTCTTGCCCGTGACGGTGAGCGCGTCGCCGTGGATGAGACCCTCGTCGAGCATCGCCTTGAGGATGACGGGGATGCCGCCGTGGCGGTCGACGTCGTTCATGACGTACTTGCCGAACGGCTTCATGTCGGCGACGTGGGGTACCCGGTCGCCGATGCGGTTGAAGTCGTGGAGCGAGAGCTCGACGTCGGCCTCGCGCGCGATCGCAAGGAGGTGGAGGACGACGTTCGTGGAGCCGCCGAGCGCCATCGCGAGGGCGATCGCGTTCTCGAACGACTCCTTCGTGAGGATGTCGCGGGTCGTGATGCCGAGCTTCAGGAGGTTCACGACCGCCTCACCCGAGCGGTGCGCGAAGTAGTCGCGGCGGCGGTCGGCCGACGGCGGTGCGGCCGAGCCGGGCAGCGAGAGGCCGAGGGCCTCGGCGACGGAGGCCATCGTGTTGGCCGTGTACATGCCGCCGCAGGCGCCCTCACCCGGCGCGATGGCGCACTCGATGCGCTTGAGGTCGGCTTCGCTCATCTTGCCGGCGAGGCAGGCGCCCACCGCCTCGAAGGAGTCGATGATCGTGACGTCCTTCTCGGTGCCGTCGCTGAGCTTGACCCAGCCCGGAGCGATCGAGCCGGCGTAGAGGAAGACGCTCGACAGGTCGAGCCGCGCCGATGCCATGAGCATCCCGGGAATGGACTTGTCGCACCCCGCGAGGAGCACCGAGCCGTCGAGGCGCTCGGCCATCATGACCGTCTCGACGGAGTCCGCGATGACCTCGCGGCTCACGAGCGAGAAGTGCATGCCCTCGTGGCCCATCGAGATCCCGTCGGAGACCGAGATCGTGCCGAACTGCAGGGGGTAGCCGCCGCCCGCGTGCACGCCCTCCTTCGCACCCTGCGCGAGCCGGTCGAGGCTCAGGTTGCACGGCGTGATCTCATTCCAGCTCGATGCGATGCCGATCTGGGGCTTGTCCCAGTCCTCGTCGCCCATGCCGACGGCACGGAGCATGCCGCGCGACGTCGTGGCCTCGATGCCGTCCGTGACGACTCGGCTGCGGGGTTTGATGTCGATCGCGTTCTCGTGCTCTGCAGACGGCTGGGGCATGATCTGCAGTCTATTCCCGCGGCGCAGACCGCCGACGCGCCAGCTCGGCGAGGAACGCCGCCATCGCCGGGATGTCCTTCACGAGCGCGCGAGCCGCCGTCGGGCCGGTTCCGACGTGCACCCCGACGTCCCGGGGCCCGAGGCTGCGCAGCGCGTCCTCGTCGGTGACGTCGTCGCCTGCGAACAGCACGGCGGTCGCGCCGGTGCGCTCCCGCAGCTCCCTCACCGCCGAGTCCTTGCCCTCGTGGCGGAAGGAGTACTCGACGATGTTGTGCCCTGTCCGGCGGCGCCAATGAGGGGCGTGGGCGGCGACGATCCGATCGACCCGGCGGTTCGCGGCGTCGGCGGACTCGGCATCCGATCGTCGCGTATGCACCCCGAAGCCGAAGGTCTTCGGCTCGATCCAGACGCCCTCCAGGTCGCTCGTCGCCTGCTCGGCCTCGCTGCGCAGGCGGTCGCGGAGCGCGACGTCGGCGGGGTCGTCTGCGGGTTCGACGGCGCCCTCGCCGGGGATCCAGAACTCGGCGCCGTGCGAGCCCGCGAGCCAGATGCGCGAGTCGTCGCCGTGCTCGGCGATGACCCGCAGGTCACTGAGGCTCCGTCCGGAGACGAGGGCGACGAAGGTCTCGGGGGTCCCGACCAGGGCCTCGACCGCATCCCGCGCCGCCGGCAGCATGCGCGCGTCCATCGGCTCGTTCTCGAGCGGCGACAGCGTGCCGTCGAAGTCCAGCGCAGTGAGAAGGACGGGCGTGCGCGCGAGCTCGTCGAGTGCGGCGCCCGAGGCATCCGTCATCCCGACGCCTCTTCCTTCGCGCGGCGCACCTCGTCGAGCGAGGCGAGGAACGAGCGGGACCAGGCCGCGATGTCGTTCTCGGTGACCTTGCGACGGAGGGCGCGCATGCGACGGCCCTGCTCGGCGGCAGGCATCTCGACAGCGCGCATCATCGCGTCCTTGAGCCCGCCGATGTCGTGCGGGTTGATCCGGATGGCGCTGCCGAGCTCGTCTGCCGCGCCCGCGAACTCGCTCAGGATCAGCACGCCGCGGTTGTCGATGCGACTGGCGACGTACTCCTTCGCGACGAGGTTCATGCCGTCGCGGAGAGCCGTGATGAGCATGACGTCGGCCGCGAGGAAGAAGGCCACCATCTCCTCACGCGGGTACGCCTGGTGGAGGTAGCGGATCGCCGTGTGGCCCACGGTGTCGTAGTCGCCGTTGATCCGCCCCACGGTCAGTTCGATCTCGTCCCGGAGCTGGATGTAGGCCTCGACGCGCTCGCGGCTCGGGCTGGCCACCTGTACGAGCGTCGCGTCCTCGACCGTCAGCCGGCCGTCCGCGAGCAGCTCGCCGAACGCCTTGAGGCGATGCTGGATGCCCTTCGTGTAGTCGAGGCGGTCGACGCCGAGGAAGACCGTCTTGGGGTTGCCGAGCCCCTCGCGGATCTCCGCCGCGCGCGCCCGGATGTCTGCTCGCGCCGCCAGCTCCGCGTACGACGAGGCGTCTATCGAGATCGGGAAGGCCTTCGCGAGCGCGAGCCGCGTCGATCCGTCGTCCTGCGGCACGCGGATGCCGGAGGCCCGGGTCTCGTAGCGCAGCTGGCGCCTGACGGCACGGGCGAAGTTCGAGGCATCCGTCACCCGCTGGAAGCCGATGACGTCGGCGCCCAGCAGCCCCTCGAGCACCTGCTTGCGCCACGGGAGCTGCGAGTACAGCCCGTATGCGGGGAAGGGGATGTGGTGGAAGTAGCCGATCGTGAGGTCGGGGCGCGCTTCGCGCAGCAGCTGCGGGACGAGCTGCAGCTGGTAGTCCTGCACCCAGACGGTGGCGCCTTCGGCGGCGACGGATGCCGCGGCCTCCGCGAAGCGTCGGTTGACGCGCACGTACGCGTCCCACCACACGCGGCGATAGCGCGGCACGGCGATGACGTCGTGGTACAGCGGCCAGATCGTGTCGTTGGAGAAGCCCTCGTAGTAGTCCTCGACGTCCTCCGCGCTCAGTGCGACGGGGACGAGGTGCGTCCCCCTCGAACTCGAACGGCTCGACTTCGATGCCGGGTTTGCCGGGCCATCCGACCCACGCGCCGTCGGCGCGGCGCATGACCGGTTCCAACGCCGTGACGAGGCCTCCCGGCGACCGTCGCCATTCCTCGTCGCCGTTGCCGGACTCGGAGACACGGTCTACGGGAAGCCGGTTTGCGACGACGACGAGATCAGCCAATGACACATTCGCTCCGGTTCCGTATGAGTGGACCCAGGCTAACAGCGGGCCCAGGAGCCGTTCGGGGCATGTCGCGGGAGGCCCGCATATGCTAGGCCACCGCCCGTCCCGGGTGAAGGGCCGAGGGGCTTCGTGCGCAGTGCCCGCCCGGCCCGCTACCGTGGACGCCATGCGCAAGTACCTGTTCGGCACGGGCCTTCTGGGCGCCATCACGGGCGGTGTCACGCTGCTGCGCGCCCTCCGCAACGACGCTCCCTTTACGTGGCGGGTGGCCCTCGCCTGGCTGTCGTGGGGCATCTCGCTCGCGCTCGCCATCGGGGCGATCATCGACGTGCGCCGGGCCGGTCAAGGCCAGATCGTGGCGCAGGACTCGCCCATCCACGGGCGCGAGGAGAAGATCCTCCGCAAGCGCGTCAACCGCTGACGCGCCCGCGCCGCCTCACCGGCCGAGCGGGATCTCGTAGTGCACGAATCCCGTCCCCGTCGCGACCCGGTCGTAGAGCGCGCGAGCGGCGGTGTTCGTCTCATGGGTGAGCCAGTAGACCTTGCGGCTGCCGGCGGCCTCAGCCCACGCGCGGACGTGCTCGATGAGCGACCGTCCCACTCCCCCGCCGCGCGTACCGGGTGAGACGAAGAGGTCTTCCAGGTAGGTGTAGGTCGAGGTCGTCCACGTCGCCGGGTGCGTGAGCCAGTGCACGATGCCGACCGCGCGGCCCTCGTCGTCGCGTGCGATCGCGCCGTGCAGGTCGTCGTCGGCGACGATGCGCGCGAACGTCGACTCGGTCACGGATCGCGAGACGGATGCCTCGTAGAACTCGAGGTAGCCGTGCCAGAGGGTGAGCCACTCGTCGTGGTCGGCGGCGGTGAGGGGCGCGATGATCGTCACGGCGACGACGCTACCGCGCCCCTCTGCCGTCTCGTCAGCGGGTGAGGATCAGCGCGTCGCCCTGACCGCCGCCGCCGCACAGCGCGACGGCCGCCGTCCCGGAGCCGCGGCGGACGAGCTCGTGCACGGCGTGCACGACGAGCCGGTTGCCGGAGGCGCCGATGGGGTGGCCGATCGCGATGCCGCCGCCGTGGATGTTGACGACATCGTCCGAGAGCCCGAGCTCAGCCTGCGAGCGTGCGACGACGGCGCCGAAGGCCTCGTTGATCTCGACGAAGTCGAGCTCGCGGGTCGAGATGCCCTGTTTCGCCACGGCCTTCTCGATCGCGCGCGCGGGCTGGGCGTGCAGCGAGTTGTCGGGCCCGGCGACCTGGCCCGCAGCGCCGACGACTGCGAGCACCCGCCAGCCCCTCTCATCGGCGTGCGAGCGGGTGGTGAGCACGACGGCGGATGCCCCGTCCGAGATCTGCGACGAGTTGCCGGCCGTGATCGAGCCGCCCTCGGCGAAGGCGGGACGGAGGCCCGCGAGAGTGTCGACCGTGGTATCGGGCCGGATTCCCTCGTCCTTCGTCAGCACGACAGGATCGCCCTTGCGCTGGGGAATCGTGACGGGCACGATCTCTCCGTCGAAGACGCCGTCGTTCTGGGCGGCGGCGGCGCGCTGGTGCGACCTCGCGGCCACGGCATCCTGAGCCTCGCGGGTGATCTCGAAGCGGTCGTTGTGCCGCTCCGTCGACGCACCCATACTCTCGCGGTCGTAGGCGTCGGTCAGGCCGTCATAGGCCATGTGGTCGAGCACCTCGATCGAGCCGTAGGCCCAGCCGTCGCGGGAGCCCATCATGAGGTGCGGAGAGCGGGTCATCGACTCCATGCCCGCCGCGACGACGACCGTCGCATCGCCCAGCTTGAGCATGCGGGCGCCGTCGATCACCGCGGTGAGGCCCGAGAGGCACACCTTGTTGACCGACGAGGAGTGCACGTCCCACCCGATCCCGGCGCCGACGGCGGCCTGACGGGCGGGGTTCTGACCTGCGCCGGCGGGCAGGACCTGACCCACGAGCACGGCGTCGACCGCCTCGGCCGGGATGCCGCCCTGTTCGAGCGCTCCTTTGATCGCGATGGAGCCGAGCTGCACCGCCGTGAGCGGAGCGAGCTGGCCCTTGAGTCGTCCCTGCGGCGTGCGCGCCGCGGCGACGATGACGACGTCGTCCTGGTTCATGCGTCCATCCTCTCTCCCACGCGCACGAGGAGCTCCGGCTCCGTCGCCGCGATGACCTCGTCGACCGTCACCCCGGGTGCGAGCTCCACGAGCACGAGCCCTTCATCGGTCACGTCGATGACGGCGAGGTCGGTGATGATGCGGTCGACGACGCCCTTGCCCGTGAGCGGCAGCGAGCACTCGTCGACGATCTTGGCGGTGCCGTCCTTGGCGACGTGCTCCATGAGGACGATGACGCGGGATGCCCCGTGCACGAGGTCCATCGCACCCCCGGGTCCCTTCACCATCTTTCCCGGGATCATCCAGTTCGCCAGGTCGCCCGACTTCGACACCTGCATGGCGCCGAGGATCGCGGCGTCGATCTTGCCGCCCCGGATCATGCCGAAGCTCGTGGCCGAGTCGAAGAACGCGGCACCCGGAAGCGTCGTGACGGTCTCCTTGCCGGCGTTGATCAGGTCCGGATCGACGTGCTCCTCCGTCGGGTACGGGCCGACGCCCAGGATGCCGTTCTCGGACTGGAGGACGACCGTCACGCCGTCGGGCACGTAGTTCGGGACGAGCGTCGGAAGCCCGATGCCCAGGTTGACGTACGCGCCGTCGCCGAGCTCCTGAGCCGCGCGGGCGGCCATCTCGTTGCGGGTGAGGGCCATGGTCATGCTCCTTCGGGAATGTCGCGGCTCATCGCTTCGGAGACCGACACCGTCCTGCGCTCGATGCGCTTCTCGATCCCGGTGCCGACCTCGACGATGCGGTGGACGTAGATGCCGGGGAGGTGGATGCCGTCGGGGTCGAGTTCGCCGGGTTCGACGAGCTCCTCCACCTGGGCGATGCACACCCGGCCCGCCATCGCCGCGAGGGGGTTGAAGTTGCGCGCCGACTTGTTGAAGACGAGGTTCCCGTGGCGGTCGCCCTTCAGGGCGTGCACGAGGGCGAAGTCCGTGACGATGGACTCCTCGAGCACGAACTCCCTCGGCTCACCGTGCAGGTCGAACGTGCGGACATCCTTCTTGGGCGAGGCGATCGCGATGCCGCCCTGGCCGTCGTACTTGCGCGGGAGGCCGCCCTCCGACACCTGCGTGCCCACACCGGTCTGCGTGTAGAACGCCGCGATGCCCGAGCCGCCCGCGCGCAGCTTCTCGGCGAGCGTGCCCTGCGGCGTCAGCTCGAGCTCGAGCTCGCCGGACAGGAACTGCCGCTCGAACTCCTTGTTCTCGCCCACGTACGACGATGTCATCTTGCGGATGCGCTTCGCGTTGAGGAGCACGCCGAGTCCCCAGTCGTCCACGCCGCAGTTGTTGCTCACGATGCTGAGATCGGTCGTCCCCTGCGCGAGCAGCGCCTCGATGAGAGCGATGGGGTTGCCCGAGAGGCCGAAGCCTCCGACGGCGAGGCTCGCGCCATCCGGGATGTCTGCGACGGCCTCCGCCGCAGACTCGACGGTCTTGTCGATCACGTGTCACTCCTTCGTCGCGCGTGCGCGCCCGCCGCTGCGCGGGGCTCCCTCCATCCTCCTCTGCGGTGCCCGTGAGGGGCTCCCAGCCGCTTGCGATGTGGATGCCGCGACGCCTAGTGTCCATATCGTGGACACCGCGAAGAACCGCAGTGTGCCGGGCGCGCAATCCGTCGCCCGCGCCGCCCGCGTCCTGCGGCTCGTGACCTCGGCGGGCGACGAGGGGCTCTCGGTCGCCGATCTCGCTCGGCGTGCCGAGCTGACCCGCCCGACGGCTCATCGACTGCTGACGGCGCTCCGCCACGAAGGCCTCGTCGATCAGGACGAGCGGACCGGACGGTGGATGCCTGGGCCCGAGCTGTACCTCATGGGGACGGTCGCGGCATCCCGATACGACATCACCGCGATCGCGCGCGACATCGTGCGCTCGCTCGCCGTGCGCACCGAGGAGAGCGCATTTCTCTCGGTCCGCCGCGGCGACGAGACGGTGTGCCTGCTGCGCGAGGAGGGGAGCTTCCCCATCCGCTCCTTCGTGCTGTCGGAGGGGGTGCGCTTCCCGCTCGGCGTGGCGTCTGCGGGACTCGCGATCCTCGCGTTCCTGCCCCCTCACGATGTGGACGCCTATTTCGAGCGGCATCCTGAGCTCGGCGCCGAGTGGGGCGCCGCGCACGCGGAGTCGCGGCTGCGCGTGCGCCTTCGCGAGACGCAGGCGCGCGGATACGCGCTGAACCCCGGGCTGATCGTGGAAGGGAGCTTCGGGCTGGGAGCCGCCGTATTCACACGGGAAGGCCATCCGCAGTGGGCGTTGAGCCTCACGGGCGTGGAGTTCCGCTTCGGTCCCGATCGCCTCGCCGACCTCGGACGAACGCTTCTGGCGCACGCGCACCAGCTCACGACCCGCGTCGCCGCGACCGCCCGCTAGACCGGTGTCGGTCGCAGGCTCGGCGCGTTTCGTCTCGCTCCGCTCGCTCAACGACCGGTGGGTAGACATCGGTCGTTGAGCGAGGGAGCGCAGCGACCGAGACGAAACGGCCCGGACCTACGAGACCGGCCGGCTGTCGACCTCGGCCCCGGCGGCGGCGAGCTCGCGGAGGATGAGCGGGGCGACGGCATCGGCTCCCTGCTCGGACATGACGATCGTGTAGTGGTTCCGATCCTCGACGCGGACGTGCTCCACGTTCGGGTGAGCTGCCAGCAGGCCTGCGAGGTGCTCGGGCGAGTAAAGCCCGGGAGGCTCGTTGCGGAGACCTCGGGGCGCCGTCACGAGAAGGGTCGGATGCCGCAGCCCCGCGAGCGCGTCGGGCAGCGTCGTGCCGGTGTTCATGTCGATCGTGTCGTCGAGGGTGGTCTGATAGCTCGTCGCGGGCCGGAGCGCACCGCCGTCGGGGACGAGGTCGTACTCGATGTAGTGCTCGAGCTCGGGCGTCCAGTCGGTGCGGAACGCGGGGTGCTCGTGCCAGAAGTCGCGGTACTCCCCCACGTCCGCGAAGCGCATGGAGAGGCGGGCGGCTGTGGGTCCGAGGATCCGGGAGACCAGCTCGTCGGGGTCGAGGCCCGCGGGCACGTCGAGAGGAAGGCCGCCGTCGATCAGGACGAGCCGTGCGACGCGGTCCGGGTGGAGGCTCGCGAACACGACCGAGACGAAGGCGCCCATCGAGTGGCCGACGACCACGATCCGGTCGATGTCGAGCGCGTCGAGCACGGCCGCGAGATCGGCGGCGTGTGCCGCCATCCCTGCGGGCCCCGCGAGCTCGTTGCTGCGTCCGCGACCGCGCAGGTCCGGGGCGATGACGCGGACGCCCGGCAGCCGGTCGACGAGGAACGGCCACGCGAGGTGGGGAGGCGGTGACGCCGTGCACGACGAGCACGTCGGCCGAGGCATCCGTCTCGGGATCCCACACGCCCACGCGCAGGTCGCCGCCCGCGACGGGCACGTCGAGAGTCCGGTACGTGTGTCCGCTCATCGCGCCGTCCATCCGCCGTCGATCGTGTACGAGGCGCCCGTGACCATGCCCGACTTGTCGGAGACGAGCCAGCCGGCGAGCGATGCGACCTCGTCGGCCTCGACGAGCCGCTTCACCGCGGTCTCGGTCAGCATGATCTTCTCGACGACCTCGCTCTCGGGGATGCCGTGCAGCTCCGCCTGATCGGCGATCTGCTTCTCGACGAGCGGCGTGCGCACGTAGGCCGGATTGATGCAGTTGCTCGTGACGCCGTGCGGTGCGCCTTCGAGCGCCGTCACCTTCGACAGCCCCTCGAGCCCGTGCTTGGCCGCGACATACGCCGATTTGAAGGCGCTCGCGCGGAGGCCATGAGCGCTCGAGATGTTGATCACGCGACCCCAGCCACGCTCGTACATCGTCGGCAGAGCCGCGCGGATGAGCAGGAAGGGCGACTCCAGCATGAGGCGCAGGATGAAGCGGAAGATGTCGGGGTCGTACTCGTGGATCGGTGCGACCTTCTGGATCCCGGCGTTGTTCACGAGGATGTCGGCGTCCAGGCTCAGGCTCTCGAGCCCCGCGGTATCGGCGAGGTCGACGACCCAGGCCTCGCCGCCGACTTCGGATGCCGCGGCCTGGGCGGCATCTCCGTTGAGGTCGGCGATCACGACGTGCGCGCCGCGGCGGGCGAACTCGTGCGCGCACGCGAGGCCGATGCCGCTCGCGCCGCCGGTCACGACGGCGCGCTTGCCGGCCAGATCCTGTTCCGTCACGACGGATCCCCTTCCTTCTCGCGGCGGGGCGCGAGTGCGTTGTCGATGAACCGCGCCATCGCGTCGAACACGGCTGGGTCGAGCTGCGCCGGCGGCCGGCCCTCGGCATCCCGTTCCCACAGGAGGAACCGCATGCCGATGAGCTCGCCCATCCCCATGAGCGCCCATGCCGCGACCTCCGGGTCGAGGCGGGGGTCGACGTCGCCGGACTGCTGCGCCGCCCGCAGGCCCGCCTCGTACCCCTCGACGATGCGGGTGTAGTGCAGGCGCAGGGTCTCGGGCGAGACGAACTCCGCCTCGCGCACGACGCGGTAGAGCGCGGGGTGCTCCGCGGTGAAGCCGAAGAACCCGGCGAAGCCGGCCCGCTCCGCCTCCAGACGCGTCGACGCACCGGCCATCGCCTCGGACATCGAGTGCCGCACCCGGCGGTTGAGATCGATCACGAGCGCCTCGAAGATCGTCTGCTTGCTGTCGAAGTAGAGGTAGAACGTGCCGAGGCCGATCCCCGCCCGCTCGGTGATCTTGACGATGGATGCCTCGTGATACCCCTGCTCGGCGAACACCGCCTCGGCGGCCTCGAGCAGTCGTCGGCGGGTCGCCTCGCCGCGCTTGGTGAGCGGGCGGCCCGTCGCCGGCGACACCAGTTCCGCCTGCTCGTCGAGCAGGTCACCGGGAACGCTCATGGTCCCCTCCTTCCCCCAGGTGGTGGAGCGCGCGTTCGCGCAGACGCGAGCGCGCGAGCTTCTCGATCGTGGATCGCGGCAGCGAGCGGACGAACTCCACGCGCGCCGGAATCTTGAAGGCCGCGAGATTGCGGCGGGCGTGCGCGAGCACCTCGTCCTCCGACAGCACTGCGCCCTCGGCGCGAACGACGAACGCGAAACCGCGCTCCCCCCACACCGGGTCGGGCACGCCGACGACCGCCGCCGCCTCGATGAGCGGGTGGAGTGTCAGCGCATGCTCGACCTCGGCCGGGGCGACGTTCTCCCCTCCCGAGATGAAGATGTCCTTCAGGCGGTCGACGATGCGGAACATGCCGTCGGCACCGCGGTGCACGAGGTCGCCGGTGCGCAGCCACTCCCCCGACATCGCCCGGGAGGAGGCATCCGGATCGTCCAGGTACCCCGCGAAGACGCTCGGGCCGCGCACCCACAGCTCGCCCGTCGCCTCGCCGTCGAGGGGAAGTCCCGTCTCGGGGTCGACGACGCTCACGGAGACGTGCGGATACGGGCGGCCGACGGATCCGGGATGTTCGGACGCCTCGCTCGCAGGAAGATGCAGGACGTTCGGCGCGGCCTCGGTGAGACCGTAGCCCTGGGTCAGCGGCACCCCCATCGCGGCCCACTGCTCCTGCAGCGCCACCGGCATCGTGGCGCCACCGACGAGGGCGAGGCGCAGGCTCGTGACGTCGGAGTGCGCCCACTCCCTCTCGCAGGCGAGCAGCGCGTACTGCGTCGGCACTCCCATCATCGCGGTGACACACCGCTCACGGATGAGCTGGAGCGCGCGGGAAGGCTGGAACGACCGTTCGAGCACGACCGTCGCACCCACCCACCACGCCAGCAGAGGCTGGCAGTTCCACGCCGCGATGTGGAACTGCGGCAGCATCGCGAGCACGACGTCGTCGTCGGTGAGTGGCAGCGCCCGTGCGAGCGCGAGGTTCGTCCAGAAGCAGTTCGCGTGGGTGAGGACGACTCCCTTCGGAGCCGCCTCGCTCCCCGACGTGAAGATGACCAGCAAGGGATCGTCGTCACGGACGTGGCGCACTCCGACGGGCTCTCGCGCGAGAGGCACCGACGCCTCGACCCCCGTCGTGCCGAGCGTGGCGACGGGCGGGGCGACGGCGATGGCGCGCAGCGCTTCGCTCGCGAGCGTGGCGTACTCGTCTTCGACGAGGAGGAGTGCCGGCTCGGAGCGCTCCAGCACGTCGGCGAGCTCCCGCGGCGTGAGCCGCCACGACAGCGGCACGAGCGCGACGCCCGCGAGGGCGCAGGCGAAGAACGCCACGACGTGGTCGGTCGAGTTGCCGGTCAGCGTCGCAAGGCGCCTGCCGGGTCCGTACCCCGCAGCGCGCAGCCCCGCGGCGAGGTCGACCGCGCGGGCCGAGAGCGTCGCGTAGTCGGTCGTGACGCCGCGGTCGTCGATGGCGATCCGGGTCGGCGATTGCGCCGCGCGATCGGTCAGCCACCGCCCGATCGTGTGCGGCTCGTCCTCGAGCAGGTGCTCCCACGTCATACGCGCACCTGGAGCTCGCTGTCGGCCGGGGCATCCGATTCCGCATCGTCCATCCCCCGGAGGGCGACCCTCGCGCGCTCTCCGCGGCGGCGGCGGAACCAGGCGTCGATCGTGCCCGCGATGCCCCCGGGAAGGAACATCACGACGAGGATGAAGAGCACGCCGAGGAGGAACAGCGGCTCGGACAGCGGGATGCGCAGGAAGTCCGGGAGGCCGGCGATGGCCTCGGAACCGGCGAGGACGGTCAGCCGCTGGTCGAGCAGCGTGTACAGCACACCGCCCACAATGGCACCCCACCGGAATCCCACGCCACCGAGCACGACCATGACGAGGATCGTGATGGTGAGGTCCGCCGAGACGGCCCTGGGCACGGTGCCCGACTGCAGCAGCATGTACGCGACGCCGGCGAGGCTCGCGAGCACCGCGGCGATGACGAAGACGACGAGCTTCGCCCGGTACGGCTGCAGTCCGAGCACCCGCACGCGCTGCTCGTTCTCGCGGGTCGCCCGAACGAGGTGCCCGAGGCGGGACGTGTCGACCCACAGCGTGACGAGGTACACGATGACGAGCACGGCGAGGGCGAACCAGTAGAGGTTCCGCGTGTTCACGACGCCGACGAGGAAGTCGGGCACCTGGTCGGTGTCGAGGCTCAGGCCCTCCTCCCCGCCCGTGACGGCGGAGTTGCGGCGCACGAGCACCGAGCCCGCCTGCGCGAAGGCGAGGGTGACCATCGCGAACGGGATGCCCGAGACCCGCATCGAGACGGCGCCCGTCAGGACGGCGATGACCATGCCGCCGATGAGGGCGACGAAGATGCCGGGCCACAGCGGCACGCCGAACCGCTCGAGGGCGATGCCGAGGCCGTAGGCGCCGGCACCGAAGTACAGGGCGTGGCCGAAGGACAGCATCCCGGCGCTTCCGAGCAGGAGGCTGTATGAGAGCGCCAGCGCGGCGAACACCATGCACAGCGACAGCAGCGCGAGCGTGCCCGGCATGTAGGTCGGCGTCGGGAGGATGCCGGGCAATGAGAGGTTCAGGAGCGGCAGGATCGCCATGAAGACGACCAGCACGGCGCCCACGAGCGCGGGGATGAACCTTGCCCATCCCGAAGGGTGTCGACCGGTCATGCCTTCCTCCCGAGGAGCCCCGAGGGCCGGACGAGCAGCACGACGGCGAGCAGGATGACGACGATGAAGTCGCCCGTGCCACCGAGGTAGAAGTTGGCGAACTGCTGCAGGACGGCGACGAGGACGGATGCGACGGCAGCCCCCGTGAGAGAGCCGAGCCCCCCGACGACCGTGACGATGAACGCGAAGATCAGGAGCGTCGACCCGAGATGGGCAGACACGAACGTCGAGTAGTGCATCGCGAGGACTCCGCCGATGCCGGCCGCGGCTCCGCCGATCGCGAAGACGACCGTGAACGACTTGCGCACATCGATCCCGAGCGCCATCACCATCGAGCGGTTCTCGACGCCGGCGCGGATGATCATGCCGTAGCGGGTCTTCTGGAGGAACAGCACGAGGGCGAGCAGCACGAGGGCCGCGGCGATCATGAGCACCCAGTATGTGTTCGGGATGCGCGCCCCGAGGACGTCCGTCGTCTGCTTCAGCCAGCCGGGCCCGGACACCTGGATCGGGTCGGTCCCCCAGATGCCTTCGAAGAGTGCCACGGCGGCGAAGGAGAGGCCCACCGTCACGAGCACCTGCTCGATGTGCCGCTCGTACAGCGGGCGGATGAGCACGAGCTCGGTCAGTGTCGCGAAGACCGCCCCGACCACCGCGCCGGCGGCGATGGAGGCGAGGAACGCCCACCAGGAGTCGGTGCCGAGAGCTTGCGCCACGATCCAGCCCAGGAACGCACTGAGCGTCAGGAACGCGCCGTGCGCGAAGTTGAGCACGTGCATCAGCCCGTAGATGAGACTCAGGCCGCTCGCGACCAGGAAGTACAGGGCGCCGAGGCCGACGCCCGTGATGAGGGTCAGAACCAGCGTGCTCACGAGTGCACCTCCGCGTGGACGCCGAGGAGCCGGCGGGTCAGCTCGTCGTCGTCGAGGATCGCCGTCGCGCGGCCGGTGTGCACGACGCGGCCTCCGCCGATGACGATGGCGTCGCCCGCGAGCCGGCGCACGACCTCGAGGTTCTGCTCGACGAGCAGGATCGGGACGGTCTTCGAAGCCTCTTCGAGCGCGTCGGCGACCTCGGTCACGATCTTCGGCGCGAGGCCCTTCGTCGGCTCGTCGACGAGGAGGATCCTGTTGTCGTTGAGGAGCGCCCGGGCCACCGACACCATCTGCTGCTGGCCGCCCGAGAGCGTTCCGGCCTGCTGGTCACGCCGTGCGACGAGGTCGGGGAACAGCGCATCGACCAGCTCACGGCGCGGGTTGCGTCCGCGCTCGGCGAGGGCGAGGTTCTCGGCGACGGTGAGCTTCGAGAAGACCTCGCGGTCCTCGGGCACGTAGCCGACGCCGCGGCGGACGATCCTGTGGGTCGGAAGCCCGTCGATCCGGTCGCCGGCGAGTCGCACCTCGCCGCGGCGATGGATGAGACCGAGGATGCCGCGGAGAGTCGACGTCTTGCCCGCGCCGTTGCGGCCGAGGATCGCCGTGATCCCCGTCGACGCGACGGAGAACGAGACGTCCTCGACGACCTGCTGTCCGGCGATCGAGCAGCGGAGGTTCGACACTTCCAGGATGCCCATCAGGCGGCGGTCCCCAGATACGCGCTCTGCACGGTCGGGTTCGCCATGACATTCTGCGGAGTGTCGAAGGCGATGATCGTGCCGAAGTACATCACGGCGACCTTGTCGACGAGGCCCATGAGCACGTCGATGTGATGCTCGACCATGAGCACGGTGCAGCCCTTCTCGCGCTGCATCTCGCGGATGCTCTCGACAAGACCAGAGACATCTCCGGACGCGACCCCGGCCATCGGCTCGTCGAGCAGCACGAGGCTCGCCTCGGTGGCCAGGAGCACGGCGATCTCGAGCTTGCGCTTGTCGCCGTGCGAGATGTCGCCCGCCAAGGCGTCGGCCTTGTGGCCGAGCCCGACGGCCTCGAGCTTCTCGCGGGCCAGGCGGGTTGCGGCATCCGTCCTCTGCGGGAAGCGGAAGAGCGAATAGTCGCCGCCGATGGAGACCTGGGCCGCGAGGCGAACGTTCTCGAGCACGGTGAGCTTCGGGAACAGGCTCGACGTCTGGAAGGTGCGCCCCAGTCCCGCCCGCGCTCGCGCCGGCACCGACGCCGACGTGACGTCACGGTCGTCCAGCAGGATGCGACCCGAGGTCGGCTTCACGAGGCCCGAGATCACGTTGAAGAGCGTGGTCTTGCCGGCGCCGTTCGGCCCGATGACGCCGACGAGCGAACCCGCGGCGACATCGAGGTCGACGTCCTGGAGGATGGTCGCTCCGCCGATCTGCAGGCCGAGTCCTTCGACCCGGAGTGCAGATCCGCGCGGCGCGGACGGGTGGGGTGCGTTCATGATGCGGTGATCCTGCGCCCGGTCACTCGGCTTCGGCGGGAGCGACGTCGTCGGCCGAGACAGTGTCGACGAGCTCCGGCGTGAAGCTGCCGCCGTCGGCGACGAGCTTGACCTGGTACATCTCCTGGAGGAGGGCGTGATCGCTCTCGCGCACCGTCATCTTGCCCTTCGGACCGTCGAACTCGAAGCCCTCGAGGGCGGCGACCATGGCGTCGACGTCACCCTTGCCCTCCTTGATCGCGTGCACGATCATGATCGCCGCGTTGAAGCCGTCGGGGCTGAACAGATCGGCGGTGCCGCCCTCGTCCTCGATGGCCTTGACCATCGCGTCGTTGACGTCGTTGTCGGGTCCCCCCGGGAAGTAGTGGTTCAGGAAGCTGATCTTCTCGGACGCCTCGCCGTAGGCGCCGAAGGTCGCCGAGTCGCCGAGACCCGTCACGACGGGGATCGCATCGAGCACACCCTGCTGGCTCATCGCCTGCCACATGGCTCCCGACGTGGCACCGGCCCACGCGACGAAGACCAGATCCGGGTTCCCCGCCAGCACCTGCTGCGCGAAGGGCGTGAACTCCGTCGCGTCCTCGGGGACGAGGACCGAGTTCACGGTCGCGCCCTTGGCGCCGAGGATCGCCTTGACGGCCGCCTCGTTGCCCGTGCCGAAGGCGTTGTTCTGGGCGAACACCGTGATGGTCTTGCCGTCGAGCTCGTCGAGGAACGTTCCGGCGGTCGCGACATCCTGCGCGCTCTGGCGTCCCGAGCGGAACGTGTAGTCGTTGATGCCGGTGATCGCGTCCGCCGCAGCGGGTCCCGAGATGTAGAGGACCTTGTTCTGCTCGGCCTGCTCGGCGACGGCGAGGGCGACGCCGGACGATGCCGTCCCCCCGATGATCTGGACGCCCGATCCGATGAGCTCCTTGACGGCGGTGACGGCCTTGTCGGGGTCGCCCGCGTCGTCGCGGTACTCGACGGCGATCTTCGTGCCGTCGACTTCGTTCGATCCGTCCGTCGCGTAGTCGAGGCCGGCCTTGAACGCGTCGAGGTACTGCTTGCCGTAGCCGGCGAGCGGTCCGGACTCGCTCGTGACGATGCCGACGGTGACCTCGGCCGGTCCGGCCTCGCCGCTCGCCGAGGGATCGCCACCCGCACCGGTCGTCGGCGCGCAGGCCGCGAGGACGAGGGCGGCCGTGGCGGCCACGGAGCCCAGGAGCAACTTCTTTGTAACCCGCATGTGCGTGCCTTTCACCATTGGAAGGAGAGGGTCTGGTGCTTATGCACCTGAAAACTGATTCAGGTATTTGCAATCTAGGAAATCCGCGTCGGTGTTGCAAGTCGGGCGGTGCCCTGGTCTACGGGTCGTTATGGAGTTGGGATGCGCGCGTACTCGTATACCGGCGGTATATACCGTAGGTATACTTATGGATGTGACCCATGACCACGACATCGAGACCCTGATCGTCGCGGCGCACGCACTCACGCGCGTGGCCGCCCTCGAGACCCGCAGCGAGACACCCTCCGCCCAGTGGCGGACCCTGACGATCCTCCGCGACCGCGGCCCGCTCCGCGTCGGCGAGCTGGCTCGGCTCAGCCGCGTGACTCAGCCCGGCATGACGCGCCTCGCCGGGCAGATGGCCGAGCTCGGCCTCATCGATCGGTCGACGGATGCCTCGGACTCCCGCGTGACGGTCGTGAGCGTCACTCCCCTCGGTCTCGAGGCCCTCGACACGTGGCTCCTGCAGCTGACCGCCGCTCTCGCACCGCACTTCGACGACCTCACCGAGGCGGAGTGGGACGCGCTCCGCACGACCGCCGCCATCCTCGCGCGCAAGACAGCTGCCGTCGAGGTGGCTCGATGAGCGCCGGCGCGGGAGTCACCGTCTGGCGGCAGCCCAAGCCGGTGTGGGCGGTCGCGTTCGCCTGTGTCGTCGCGTTCATGGGCATCGGACTGGTCGACCCGATCCTTCCCGCGATCGCCGAGTCGCTTCAGG
This sequence comes from Microbacterium sp. 4R-513, assembly GCF_011046485.1. Classification (NCBI taxonomy): domain Bacteria; kingdom Bacillati; phylum Actinomycetota; class Actinomycetes; order Micrococcales; family Microbacteriaceae; genus Microbacterium; species Microbacterium sp. 4R-513. The sequence continues at coordinate 3,082,006 of NZ_CP049256.1, read as the reverse complement.
CGAGCCCCGTGCAGACGGAGCTCCTCTTCACGAGCTACCTCCTCGTCACGGGCCTCGCGATGCTCGTCACGAGCTGGATCTCGAGTCGGATCGGTGCGAAGGCCACGCTTCTCACGGGACTCGCGCTCATCGTCGTGTTCTCGCTCCTGTGCGCTCTGAGCGGCAGCGTCGACGCGATCATCGGGTTCCGCGCGGGCTGGGGCCTCGGCAACGCCCTCTTCATCTCGACGGCGCTCGCGACCATCGTCGGCGCGGCCTCCGGCGGGAGCGGTGCGGCGATCGTGCTCTACGAGGCGGCGCTGGGGCTCGGCATCGCGATCGGGCCGCTGCTCGGCGGAATCCTCGGCGAGGTGAGCTGGCGTGGGCCCTTCTTCGGCGTCGTCGTTCTCATGGCCATCGCCTTCGTCGCGGTGCTCATCCTGCTCCGGGGCGGCGATGAGAAGCGCACGCCCGTCAAGCTGTCGGCTCCCTTCACGGCGCTTCGCCGGCCGGCGCTCGCGATCCTCGCGATCACCGCCCTCTTCTACAACATCGGCTTCTTCGTCCTCCTCGCCTTCTCGCCCTTCCCGCTCGGCTTCGGCGCGCTCGGCATCGGACTGACGTTCTTCGGCTGGGGTGTCGCCCTGGCGATCACGAGCGTCTGGGTCGCGCCGCTCCTCCTGCGCCGGTTCCGGCGCACGAGCGTCATGCTCGTGGTGCTGCCGCTCCTCGCCGTCGATCTGCTCGCGGCAGCCGTCTTCGTCGGCACAGCGGGCGCTCTCGTCGCGGCCATCATCGTCGGCGGACTCCTCCTCGGAATCATGAACACCGTCCTCACCGAGTCCGTCATGGAGGCGACGGACCTCCCCCGCTCCGTCGCCTCGTCGGCCTATTCGGCGGTCCGGTTCCTCGGCGGGGCCGCGGCTCCCCCGATCGCGGCGCTCCTGTGGCACGCCTTCGGCGCACCCGTGCCGTACGTATTCGCCGCGGCATCCGTCCTCGTCGCGACCGCGACCCTCGCGATCGGCCGGCGCGCGCTGCGGCACATCGACGCGATCGAAGCGGATGCTGCAGACGAGGCCGCCGCGGTGCTCGTCGGAGACGCCGCCTGAGGCTCCGGCACCGCCGCGAAACGCAGAAGAGCCCCGCGGAATGCGGGGCTCTTCTGCTTTGGTGCGCCCTCTCGGGCTCGAACCGAGGACCCACTGATTAAGAGTCAGTTGCTCTACCGACTGAGCTAAAGGCGCATGGTTCACACGGGGCGAACCGGAGGTCAACACTACCATCACGATCCGGTGACACGGAAATCGAGGCATCCCCCGGCCACGTATCCTTGACGACGTGACCTCCCCCGCTTCCACGACGCGATTCGACGCGCCCTTCGACGGGGATCTCAGCGCCGATCTCGCCTTCGCGCTGAGGCTCGCGGATGCCGCGGATCGCACCGCGATGGCGCGGTTCGATGCGCCCGACCTCGACGTCCGGCTGAAGGCAGATGCCTCGCACGTGACCGAGGCCGACCTCGCCACCGAGCGTGCGATGCGCACGATGATCGAGGCGGAGCGCCCCGGCGACGGCATCTTCGGCGAAGAGTACGGCTCGTCCGGCGACACAGCCCGGCAGTGGATCCTCGATCCCATCGACGGCACCGCGAACTACCTCAAGGGCATCCCGATGTGGTCGACGCTCATCGCCCTGAGCATCGACGGCGTGCCGCGGGTCGGTGTCGTGAGCCAGCCGTCCATCGGCCGACGCTGGTGGGGCGCGACGCGCCTCGGCGCCTGGACGAACACCCCGGACGGCAGCGCCCGCAGACTCGCGGTCTCGGCGGTCGACTCGATCGCCGACTCGAGTGTGAGCTTTCAGAGCATCGGCCAGTGGCGCGATGTCGGCGAGCTCGAGGCGCTCGAGCGCCTGACGTCATCCGTCTGGCGCGACCGCGGGTACGGCGACGCCTGGCCCTACATGCTGCTCGCCGAGGGCCGTCTGGAGTTCGTCGGCGAGTTCGGCGTCAAGGAGTACGACCTCGCCTCCCACGTCGCGATCATCACGGAGGCCGGCGGACGCGTGACGTCCTACGCCGGCGACGACTCGATCAGCGATCGCTCCGTCGTCGCGACGAACGGCATCCTCCACGAGGCCTTCCTCGACCTCCTCCATCCCCCCGCCCCCACGGAGAACCCCGAATGACCCGACCCCTCACGCGGATCGTCGCGACCATCGCCGTCGCCGCGACCGCGGCTCTCGTGACCGCCTGCGCACCCGCGACCGCCGAGTCCGAGCCCGAGCCGACGAAGACCGTCGCGATCGAGCCGTCGACGCCTGCGCCCCAGCCGGAAGCGTCCGCATCGTCGGATCCCGACGTCGAAGAGCCGACCTGCGACACGATCATCTCGCCGACGACGGTGAAGGACTTCGAGTCGCTGGGCTGGACGTCGCTCGCGGACAAGTTCCTCGTCGGAAGCATCGAGATCCCGGACGGCGTCCAGTGCATCTGGGGCGACTTCTCGACCGCCACCGATCACGTGCAGCTCTTCGGCTGGGCGCCGATCTCGGCGGACCAGGCCGAGTCGGCACAAACCGAGCTGGTGGCCCAGGGATGGCGCCGGGAGGATTCGCCCGAGGGCGTCTACGTCACCGAGAGCGCCGAGACGGCGAGCTCGGTCGACGAAGAGGGCTACGGTCTGACCTACCTCTTCGGCGACGGCTGGGTGAAGTACGCCGACACCAAGCAGGGCATCCTGCTCGTGGAGTGGCCCCAGACCTGACCCGCGTTACGACCGGGTAAAACCGCCCCGTCACCTCTCGCGTGTGCTCGAAGACCCGCCTATCGTCGGGCGTGCAGGGCACGTGTGCGCCCGACCGCGCTTCCGCAAGGCGGAGGGCGACCGCGGCCATCGGAAGTTCCACCGATGAAAGCAGGGGCACATCATGAACACCCGTACGCGCACCCGCCGGAGGGTCGTCCTCGCGGTCGCCGTCGCCGCGACGGCAGTCGCAGCCGGCATCGCGGCGACGGCACCGGCCGCCGCCGCGCCTGCCGGCGCAGCCGGCTACATCGTCATGCTGAAGTCGGGCACGACGGTCGATGCCGCGATCGGCAGGCTGGCCGACGTGCTGCCCGATGCCGCGGTCACCTACGCCTACACGGCGCTCGGCGGGTTCGCGGCGAACCTCACGCCCGCCCAGCTCGCCGTCGTGGAGCGCAGCGCGTTCGTCGAGGTGGTCGAGAAGGACTCGGTCGTCACCACCCAGGAGACGTGGGGACTCGACCGGATCGATCAGCCCAGCCTGCCGCTCGACGGCAGCTACACGCCGGGCCGAACCGGCGCAGGCGTTCGTGCGTACATCATCGACACAGGCATCCAGAAGGCCCACCCCGCCTTCGCGGGACGCGTCTCGAGCGGCTACTCGGCGATCGCCGACGGTCGCGGCACAGAGGACTGCAACGGGCACGGCACCCACGTCGCGGGGACGGTCGGCAGCACGACATACGGGGTTGCGAAGTCCGTCTCACTGATCGCCGTGCGGGTGCTCGGCTGCGACGGGTCGGGGTCGAACTCGGGTGTCATCGCGGGAATGGACTGGGTCGCCAAGAACGCCGTGCGACCCGCCGTCGCGAACATGAGCCTCGGCGGTGTCTACAGCTCGGCGACGAATGCGGCGGTCAAGCGCATGACGGACAGAGGCATCACGGTCGCGGTCGCGGCCGGCAACGACAGCCTGTCGGCGTGCTACTTCTCACCGGCGTCGGCGGGCAGCGCCCTCACGGTGGCAGCCACCACACGCACCGACAAGCGGGCATCGTTCTCGAACTACGGCGGCTGCGTCGACCTCTTCGCCCCGGGTCAGGACATCACCTCGACGTGGCTGGGCGGCGGGACGAACACGATCTCGGGCACCTCGATGGCCTCGCCTCATGTCGCGGGCATCGCGGCCCTCGTGCTCCAGGCGAGTCCCACCGCCAGTCCTTCCGCGGTTGCGAGCATCATCAAGGGCGACGCCGTCCGCGGCAAGGTGACGAGCGCCGGCGGCGCCTCTCCCAACCTCCTGGCGCAGGTCCCGTAGCCGGCGACCCCCCACCGTGTGCGGGCATGCGGACGTCTCGCGCGCCACACGTCAAGGGGTTCGGCCCGACGCCCGCCGATGCGTAGCGTCGGGTCATGACCGACGACGAGAAGAACCGCATCCGTGCCGACCGCGACGAGCCGGCATCGCCGCCCGCGGGCTCGGGTCTGTCCGAAGGCGATGCCGTTCGCAAGGACATGAGCTACAGCCCCGCCAGCGAGACCGAGACCGAGGCCAAGCAGGCTGACCCCCTGCCCGACACGATCGACGACGACATCGACGCCGACCATATCCTCGTCACGCCCGGCACGGGCGGGCCGGATGACGCCGGCGACGTCGAGGTGGATCCCGGCGAGCTCAACCTGCCCGGCCGTTCCTGACGCGCACCGTCAGCCGGGTCAGGCCGGCGCCCTCTGCCACGGCTCCGGCGACAGATCCGGGAGCGCGCGGGTGCCGAACTCGTGGCGCAGGGCGCTCTGCGCGGCGTACCAGCCTCCGAGGCCGTGCACGCCGGGGCCGGGAGCGACGGAGGCCGAGGCGAGATAGACGCCCGGGATCGGCGTCCGCCACGGGTCGGCGCTGATCACCGGCCGCCGCACCAGCTGCCACAGCGAGGGTGCTCCCGCCGCGATATCGCCTCCCGGGTAGTTCGGGTTGTGGCGCTCGACGTCGACGGCCGTCCGCGAGTGGGTGGCGAGGATCGTGTCGCGGAAGCCCGGCGCGAACCGCTCGATCTGCCGCACCACCGCGTCCTGCCGATCGGCGGTGCTCCCCGGCGGAACGTGGGTGTACGTCCAGAGGGTGTGCTGCCCGTCCGGCGCCCGCGATGCGTCGAACAGCGTCGGCTGCGACACGAGGACGTACGGCCGCTCGGGCAGGCGGCCGGCGTTCACCTCGTTCTCGGAATACGCGACCTCGTCGCGCGTGCCGCCGACGTGGACCGTTCCCGCGTGGCGGATCTCGGGGTTCGCCCACGGCACCGGCTCGCGCAGCGCGAAGTCGATCTTGGCGACCGCGCCGCCGTAGCGGAACGACTCGAGCGCCCGACGGTAGCGCGAGGGAATGCGCCCCTTGGCCATCCTGAGCAGGCCGCGTGGCGTCACGTCGAGGAGCGTCGCACGAGCGCGCGGAAGCTCGTCGAGGTCGGCGATCTCCTGGCCGAGCACGAGCTCGCCGCCGTGCGCCTCCAGATCGGCGACCATCGCATCGATGATCGTCTGGCTTCCGCCCACGGGAATCGGCCACCCGCGAGCGTGGGCGTACGTGCCGAGCGCGAGACCCGCGGCAGCGGCTGCGAGGCTCGGCTGCGGAAGGATCGTGTGCGCCGCGACTCCCGTGAGGAGGGCCGGCGCGGCATCCTCCCGGAACCTCGCGTCCCAGGCGACGCTTCCCTGCTCGAGAGCGCGCAGGCCGAACCCGAGCGGAGTGCGGATGCTGCGCGGCACGCGCACGAGCGACGAGCCCGTGAACTCCGCGACCTCGCCGACCCGTTCGACGAGAGGACGCATGAGCTGCTCGTACGCGCGGCCGTCGGCACCCAGTCCGTCGCGGGTCCGCGCGAGGTCGCGGTAGGCCAGCGCCGCGCGCCCGTCATCGAGGGGCTGAGCGAAGGACAGCTCCGGCGTCACGAAGGGGATGCGCTGGGCGAGCCCGAACTCCCGGAAGAAGCGCGACTCGAAGGCGAGGGGATGGACGGCCGAGCAGACGTCGTGGAGGAATCCCGGCAGAGTCAGCTCGCGTGTCGCGGCTCCGCCGCCGGCCTGATCGGCGCGCTCGTAGACCCGGACCGCAAGCCCCGCCCGGGCCAGGGTCACCGCCGCGGCGAGGCCGTTCGGGCCTGCGCCCACGACGACGGCATCGAGGTCTGCCGCGCGGGACCGCGCATCGTCGCTCACGTGTCGGCCGCTCCGTCGTCTCCGACCCCGACGCCCTCGCGTTCGGCGGTCGCGCCGGGTGAATGCCGTGCGGCTATGCCCTCCGCGAGGTACGCGAGCCGATGAAGGGTCTCCGCATTCCGCCACCGGAGCAGGATGTCCATGAGCGGCGCCGGCACGAACCTGCCCGGGCCGGAGACCGCCTCCTCCTGGATGCGCACGACACACGCCTCTCCACGATCCTTGACGTCGATCGTCACACGGGCCTCGCCGATCGGCCACCCCCGCGCGCGCATCACCATATGGCGTGGCGGGCGCCACTCCTCGACGATCGTCGCATCGTCGATCAGGACCGGCCACACTCCGAACGAGTGGTGGAGCGCCGACCCGGCCTGCGGCCAGTCGTCGCCTACCTCTCGCATTCGGGACGCGCCGACGACCCACGACGGGTAGAGCCATCCGTCGCCGAGTACGCGGAAGACGTCTTCCGGAGTGCACTGCAGCTCTCTCACGTTCCGTGACATCGTCGCCCCTCGCTCGTCCGGCCCTGCTTCCTGCGACGCTATGACGAATGGATGCCGCGGCCGAAGCGGTTGCGTCGACCGATCGAGTGTGATCCACCCGTCGACCGGTGTCGGGGTGGGTGGGTACCGTGCCTTCATGACGATCGACGCTCCGCTGCTCGACTGGCTCCTGGACTCCGACCCCGCCCTGCGGTGGCAGGTCGAGCGCGATATCGCGGGAGTCCCGCCCGAGGCGTGGCAGGCGACGCGGGCCCGTGTGGCCGAGGAGGGCTTCGGCGCGCAGCTCCTCTCGCACCAGGATCCGGACGGGCAATGGGCGGGCGGGGCCTTCTTCCCCGCCGGCTTCTTCGACAGCCCCGAGAAGGAACTGCCCGGGCAGCCCTGGGTGGCGACCACGTGGTCGCTGAAAGACCTTCGCGAGTGGGGCACCGACGCCGATCGCCTGGCCGGCACGGCCGAGAAGCTCGCCGCGAACAGTCGGTGGGAGTACGACGACATGCCTTACTGGGGCGGCGAGGTCGACGTCTGCATCAACTCCTACACGCTGGCGAGCGGCGCCTGGCTCGGCGCCGACGTCTCACGGCTCGTGACCTGGTTCCCCGAGCACCGCCTGGCCGACGGGGGCTGGAACTGCGAGGCCGAGGAGGGCGACTCGGTGCGATCCTCCTTCCATTCGACGCTCAACGCCGTGCGGGGCATGCTCGCGTACGAGCGCATCACCGGCGACACGTCGCTGCGCGACGCGCGCCACGACGGCGAGGAGTACCTGCTCAGCCGTCGGCTGATGTACCGCGCGTCGACCGGCGAGCTGGTCGGCGAGTTCGTCACGCGGTTCGTGTACCCCAACCGGCACCGATACAGCGCGTTGGCGGCACTCGACCACTTCCGCGACGCTTCGCAGCTCGAAGGCACCGCGCCCGATCCTCGTCTCGCCGATGCGGTCGACGCAGTGCGGGCCGCGCGCCGGTCCGACGGCACCTGGCTCCAGACGACACCGCTCCCCGGGCGGACATGGTTCGACGTCGACGAGCCCGAGGGCCGGCCGTCGAAATGGCTCACGCTTCTCGGCACACGGGTTCTCGACTGGTGGGATGCCGCGCACTGACCCGCTGAGCGGCACACGCCCGCCGGGGGTGGCCCGGAGGCGGACTAACCTGGAAGAGGACGCCGGTCGCGGCATCCACTCCCCCACCCACCGACGGACAGGATCCGGTTTGTCGCGCACGCCCGCCCTCGCAGCGCCCGGCTGGCGCACGTGGACGGTGTGGAGCATCGGGGTGCTCGCCTACGTCGTCGCGATCGTGAACCGCACGTCGCTGTCTTCGGTCGGCGTCGATGCGCAGGTGCGGTTCGACGCGGATGCGTCGGCGCTCTCGATGTTCGCCGTGATCCAGCTCGCGATCTACGGCATCATGCAGATCCCGGTCGGTCTGCTGCTCGACAGGTTCGGCGCGCGGCCGATCATCGCGATCGGCATGGTGCTCATGGCGATCGGCCAGGGCGTCATGGCGTTCGCCGATGTCGTCGGCATCGGCATCCTCGCTCGCGTCCTCATCGGCGCAGGTGACGCCGCGGTGTTCCCGAGCGTGCTGCGGGTGATCGCGACGTGGTTCCCGGAGCAGCGCGCCCCGCTGCTCGTGCAGCTGACGGGGATCATCGGGCAGCTGGGGCAGATCGTCGCCGTCATCCCGCTCGCCGCCCTCCTGCACGCGACGTCATGGAGCGTCGCCTTCGGAAGCCTCGCGGGGCTGGCGATGCTCTTCGCCGTGCTGACGTACGCCGTCATCCGCAACCGACCGCCCGAGCGTGCCGCCGACCCGGTCGACGTGTCGGTCAACACCGACACCGGCGCCGTGCGCGTCGTCAGATCGTCGGCCGACCTGCGTGAGGGCTTCCGCGAGTCGTGGGGTCACCCCGCGACACGGCTCGGGTTCTGGTCGCACTTCACCACGCCGTTCGCCGGCACGGCGTTCATGCTGCTGTGGGGCTTCCCGTTCCTGACGGCCGGCGAGGGGCTCACTCCAGCGGCCGCCTCGCTCGTCATGACGTCGCTCGTGATCTTCGGCATCCTCAGCGGACCCGTGATCGGCACCCTCTCGAGCCGCCATCCCACTCGCCGCTCGCGCTGGCTCGTGCTGCCGACCGTGGCCTTCCAGGCGCTCATGTGGCTCGCCGTGATCCTGTGGCCGGGCCCGGCGCCGGTGTGGCTGCTCGTCATCCTCATGTTCGCGCTCGCGACGGGCGGCCCGGCCTCGATGATCGCGTTCGACCACGCTCGCACCTTCAATCCGAGTCACCGCCTGAGTACCGCGACCGGCATCGTCAACGGTGGCGGGTTCCTCGCGGCGCTCATCGCCATCCTCCTGATCGGCCTCGCGCTCGATCTGCAGGGTGCCGGAACGCCGGAGACCTACTCGCTCGACGCCTTCCGCATGGCGTTCCTCACCCAGTTCCCGCTCTGGATCGTCGGATCGATCGCGATCATCGTCGAGCGTCGCCGCACCGTCCGCCACATCGGCGGCGTCGGCAACTTCCCGCACCGCCGCCGATAGGCTCGTTCGCTATGGCTATCGGCGCGACCATCCACACGTTCACGGTGCAGCTGGCCGACGTCGACCGGGGAGTCTACGAGGAGCTGTCGCTGCGTGTCGCGCGGCATCCTTCCGAGACGGATGCCTTCATGCTGACGCGCATCCTCGCCTACTGCCTGGAATACGACGAGGGCATCGCGTTCAGCGAAGGCGTGTCGGCGACGGACGAGCCGGCCGTGTATGTGCGAGACATGACCGGCAAGCTGGTCGCCTGGATCGAGGTCGGCGCTCCGGATGCCGCCCGCCTGCACACCGGGAGCCTGCAGGCCGAGCGGGTCTCGGTCTACACACACCGCGATCCCGCCAAGGTGTCGGCGCCGTGGTCGGGCAAGAAGATCCACCGCGCCGACCAGATCCACCTTCACAGCTTCGATCCGGGCTTCGTCGATGCGGCCACCGCCGTGTTGGAGCGTCGCAACACGATGACGCTCTCGATCACGGAGCGGCGAGCCTACCTCGACCTCAACGGCACGATGTTCGAGACGGACGTCCACGAGCAGACCGTCGCCTAGCGACGGCTGAAGGCAGGGACGGCGTCAGCCGAGCGGGTCGGTCGGCTCCCTGCTCACGCAGACATCGCGGTTCCCCACCTGTTCGAGGAGGTCGCCGAGTGTCGACCACGTGTCGTCGGCTGTCGAGCAGGCCTGCTGGCTGAGATCCATCGCATCGTCGAGCGACTCCCGGCTCGCGCTCGAGAGCGTCCACCCCAGGGGCGCCGCGATCGTCGGCGAGGTGCTCGACGAGACGATGGCGATCGGCCGGCGGCAGAGGCCGATCGAGCATCCGGCGGGCGGCTCGATCGTCTCCAGCTGGTCGGAGATCCGCTGCAGCCAGGCCTTCTCGGTGTTCTGCTGCGACGACGCCTTGACCCCGGCGAGCGGAACCAGGGCCTCGGCGGTGAGCTTCTCCACGCTCGCATCGACCTCGAAGCCGCGGTCGTTCTTGAGGTACACGACGACGGGAACGATGGGCTCGTCCCCAGCAGCGCAGTTCGCGCCGCCGCCCTTGGGACCCGAGAGGCATTCGTTGTGGGCGGCGACCAGGGTCAGCACCTCGGGGAGCAGGTCGCTGAGAGCGCCGAGCCCGGACCCCTCCGCGTAGCCGCCGTCGACCAGTTGCGCCTCAGGACCTCCGGCGCATCCCCCACCGCCTGGAACCGGCATCCGTCCGCCCGGTGTGACGAACGGGAAACGTGCGGACAGCAAGGCGACCGTCGACCACTGCAGATTCGCCGAGCACCCCGGCCATGCGGTGTCGAAGTCGATCGTGGCGCCGGCGCCCGTCGTGGGCGAGCCGCAATCGTCGAGCGACAGCGGATCCGACCCCTTCTTCGGCTCGGCACCACCCATGGGCAGCTGGATGATGGAGACCCGGCAGCCGGATACGGCGTCGGCGGAGTTCAGCAGCAGGAAGGGCCCGGTGGTGTGCTTCGTCGAGTACGGCGCGTCGAGCACCGCAGCCTGCTCCTCCCAGCCGAGCTCGAGGAGAGCCGCGCGATCCGCCCACTCTCCATCCACCGCGGGCACGCGGACCCCGGCTCCGCCCGCCACGAGGTCGCCCGCCATCATGCCCGTGACGACGCTCGCCAGCGGATCAGGTCCCGTCATGCAGGTGACGGCGGTGAGCGCCGTGCTCTCGGTCTCGCCCTCTGCCGGCTGAGCGGTCGCGCACGCGGACTCGGCATCGGCCGCGCCAGCGCTGAGCTGGTCGACCACGAGGCCGACGCTTCCCCCGCTGATGCCGCTCGCGACGAAGAGGGCCTCATCGAGGCATCCCTTCTCGGGATCGGCACGAAGTCGCGACATCCCGTCGACCGTCCAGTAGGCGGCGCGACCACCCCCTCCCTCGGCCGCCAGGAGCACGAGCGGCCACTCGTCGGATCCGGAGGTGCACCCGGCCATCCGCTTCTTCCAATCGGCGAACTCCTTGCGGAGAGCGGCGGTGAACCGATCGTCGGCGGTCGCCCGCTCAACGGCCTGCGCAGCGGATGCAATCCCGGGCGCCGCGCGGACGGCGTGCAGTGCGGCGGGATTGATGAACCACGACGTGATCAGCAGCAGACCGAGCGTCAGAGTGAGGACCGGGGTGCTGCGGAATCCGAGCTGCACGAAGACCGGAAGCGGTCGGCGCCGCTGCAACGAGAGGATGAGTCCGCCGAGGATGCCTCCCCATGCCGTCATCAGGACGACGGCGACGGCAGCGGGTCCGAGGGACGCGCCGAACGCCTGCGGGATCACGAGTGCCAGGGTCACGACGAGCGCCCAGAAGCCGACGAGGCCGACATCGACGCGACTCACCAGAGGGTCGTCGACGGGCACGCTCACGCGCGGGTCGTAGAACCTCCGGAACGCGGATGCCCCTTCCGGCGCCAGCGGCCGGATGCGAGAGCCGTGGGGTGCGAGCTGGACAACGGCGTTCCATCGCAAGAGGGCCGCAGCCGCGAGCGGCACCGCGAGCGCCGCGACACACGCGAGCACGAACACGGCGACGATGGCGGGGAGCCGGGTGCTCGGCTCTCCCACGGTCGGAAGGAGCGCTTGAGCGATCGGCCCCACGAGCGACCGGATGAGGCCCAGCGGGGCGAGCGCGAGCACGAGGACCGCGATCGCGTCGCCGACGAGCCACGTCGTCCTCACGATGCGGGTCGGCCATCCGACATCGCCGTCGCCCTCACTCGAGGCGCTCCGCACGTCCAGGAGCCAGCGGGTCATGAGCGCCGGCCGCGTGGGGACGACCCACGGCGAGGACCGCTCGGGCCTCCGCATGTAGACCACGATCTGCGACGCCAGGACGAAGAGAAGCGACGATCCGGCCACAAGCCAGAAGTAGCCCTGACTCATGTAGCGGCTCGCGCCAAAGATCAGGGCCAGAATGGCGATGACAGCGAGCACGCCGAGCGCCGCGACGAACCACCAGAAGCGTGCGGTGGTGCTGTCGTGCCTGGCCGCTCGATCTGCCAGATGCGTCGCCGCGTAGACGCCGGCTGCGCCGACGACGACCGCGAGGATCACGGTCCACGCCCCGGCGGTCGGCACCCAGCTCGCTCCCGCGGCGATGAGGGCGACGGCGAGGATCGCGCCCGGCCACGCCACCCACCACCCCAGAAGCGAATGGTCGGGCACCCACATCTCGCCCAGGGAGTGGGCGAACATGCGCTCGGTGCGCCGGCGCCCGAGGTACCAGAACAGCACGGCGGTCACGATCACGGCGATGGTCGCCCAGACGGCCTGCGTCCACGCTCCGTCGTCGAACCATTGCCGCTGGATGTCGGGCAGCTGGTCATTGACGCCCGCGACGGGCGCGAGGGCCAGGAATCCGAAGCCGATGAGGAAGAGGAACGAGAGCCGGTGCGTCCCGAGGGCGATGCCTGCCCGGATCGAACGCCGGAAGAGTCGTCCGCGGGACGCGTGGGATCCGAGGGCCCAGGCGACGGCGAGGATGAGCATGGCCCACTTCACACACGACGCGATCATGACCGCCGTCGCCCACGCCTCGGCGTGGGGAAGAGACGAGGCCGCCGTGACGAGCAGCGCGTCCTCGTACAGATCCGCGAGCACCGCGATCGCCACGAGCCCCTGCGCAACTCGGGACCCCGCGAAGAGGATCACGAACAGGCCGCCGTAGCCGATCATGAAGGCGAGGTCGGCGCCGAAGTACAGCTTCAGGAGGGGCGCGAGACCGGCCGCGAAGTCGCTCGACGCCCACACCTGCCACGCGTCCGTGTGCGCCCAGGGGGTGATGCCGGTGACGGCGCCGACCGAGGCCGTCTCGCCTCCATGAGGCTCCTGCCCGACGATCGATCCGACGAGCCGGTCGACCTCGCGCAGGGCGAGCAGACCGGCTGTCGCGAGCACGAGCAGCGTCGGGATGAGGGCGCGCTCCCACCAGCGTGCAGCGACCGGATCGGCCGGCCCCGTGAAGGGCGGATGCGCATTGACGACGACAGGCGGTAGTGGACCGACCATCGGTGCCCCCCGTTTCGAGCGCAGCGGCGGAACTGTGCTCGAGGAGGTCGCCCCCAGGCATCCTTCTCAGCCGCTTAGGAAATGGGTACCACTCGCGGGGCCGCCGGGGAAGGGCCTCCATCGCGCAGTGCGCCACGAGCCGCCCAGCGGACTCCGCCCGCGTGCACGACGGATGCCTCCGCCGGGCCGGTGCCGTGCCTTCGCCCGCCCTGCCGACCGATAGCGTCGGAGGAGCGGGCGAGAAGCGCCCGACGAGGAGCGTCGCGATGGAGCAGTTCGACACGATCGTGGTCGGGGCGGGTGTGGCCGGCCTGACCGCTGCGCGCCTCCTGGCGCAGCAGGGCCACCGAGTCGTCGTGCTCGAGGCGCGTGACCGTGTCGGCGGGCGGGTGTGGACGGTCCGCCACGAAGGCCACGTGACCGACCTCGGAGCCTCCTGGATCCACGGCATCACCGACAGCCCGGTCGCGGCCGCCGCCGAGGCGTTCGGGATGCCCACCTACGAGTTCACGGTCGGCGGCTATCAGCCCGACAGCCGGCCCATCGCGTACTACGGCCCCGAGGGGAATCGATTGACGGATGCCGCGACCCGTGCGTTCATCGACGACATCCACACCGTCGACGCAGCGCTGCAGGCCGCGGTCGCCGAGTCGGCGGCGGATGCCTCGTACCGCGACGTCACCGAGACGGCCCTGTCGGCGCAGGACTGGGACGCCGAGCGCACGCAGCGGGTGCGTGAATACCTCGAGCATCGCTCCGAGGAGCAGTACGGCGCGTGGATCGAAGACCTCGCCGCGCACGGACTCGACGACGACTCGATCGAAGGGGATGAGGTCGTCTTCCCCGACGGCTACGACCGCCTGACCGCGAGGCTCGCGGAGGGGCTCGCGGTGCGTCTCAAGCACGAGGTGGAGCGCGTCGCATGGTCGCCCGACGGGGTGTCCGTCACCACCGAGTACGGCGTGTTCTCGGCGGCTGCAGCCATACTGACGGTGCCGGTCGGAGTTCTGCAGGCGCCGGAGTTCGTCATCGAGCCCCCGCTTCCGGAGCCCGTCGCCGGCGCTCTCGGCCGACTGCGCATGAATGCGTTCGAGAAGGTCGTCCTGCGGTTCGCCACCAAGTTCTGGGACGACGGCGTGTATGCGATCCGGCAACAGGGACCGGAGGGCCGATGGTGGCACTCCTGGTACGACCTCACCGCCCTCCACGGCACGCCGACCCTCCTGACATTTGCGGCCGGGCCGGCCGCGGTCGAGACCCGCGACTGGGACGAGGAGCGCATCGCGGAGTCGGTCCTGGTGCAGCTCCGCCGGCTGTACGGCGACCGTGTCGAGGCTCCGACGCACATCCTCGTGTCGGATTGGCAGGACGACCCCTACTCGCACGGCTCCTACGCCTACATGACCGTCGGCTCGACGACCTCGGACCACGACGACCTCGCCACGCCGGTCGGCGGCGTCCTGCATCTCGCGGGTGAGGCGACGTGGACCGACGACCCCGCCACCGTACCCGCGGCGATGCTGTCGGGTCACCGTGCGGCGACGAACATCCTCGGTCGCGACATCCCGATCGAAGACCTCTGGGCTCGCGGCTGACCCGACCCGTCCCCTGCTTCGAAGCTGCGCGACTCCCCGCTACTTCGCGGGCTGCACGACCAGGGCCGTTCCTCCTCCGCGTCGCACCGGTTCCGCCACCGCGGTCAGCAGGCCGTTCTTGCCGACCTCGATCGCCGCGACCGCGCCGATCTCGGCGGAGGTCGTGAACGTATGACCGAACGGGGTCAGCAGCGCCTCATAGGCCGCTCGGAAGGCCGGCTCCGCCGCGACGGATGCCGTGTTCCGCTGCGACGCCCGGGGCGCGGCGACGGCCTCCGCCAGCGTCATCCCGAGATCGAGGCGGTTGATGAGCACCTGGGTGACCGTCGTGATGATCATCGAGCCGCCGGGCGACCCGACGACGTATCGCACGTCGCCGTCGTCCAGCACGATCGTGGGCGACATCGACGACCGCGGACGCTTGCCCGGTGCGGGAAGATTCGGATCGGTCGGGGTCGCCGGTGCGAAGTTGAAGTCCGTCAGCTCGTTGTTGAGCAGGAAGCCGCGCCCGGGCACCGTCATGCCCGATCCGCCGGTCTGCTCGATCGTGAGCGTGTAGGCGACGGCGTTCCCCCACTTGTCGACCACCGAGAGATGGGTCGTCGAGATGTTCTCCGAGTCGGGCGCCTCGGCCGCGGCAGCGGCAGCGCAGCCCGCGGCGGTGAGGGGTGCCGGTGCCACAGGCTTCACCGAAGCGTGATCCGGATCGATGACGCACGCGCGGGCATCGGCGAACTCCTGGCTGAGGAGCGTCTCTGTCGGCACGTCGACGAACGCCGGGTCGCCGACGTAGGCCCCGCGGTCCGCGAACGCATGCGCCGTCGCCTCGAAGTACAGGTGCAGGCTCTCCGGCATGTCGGCGGCGGAGAGGTCGAAGTTCTCGAGGATGTTGAGCGATTCGCCCACGGTGGTCCCGCCCGAGGAGGACGGCGCCATGCCGTACACGTCGAGGCCGTGGTAGTCGATGTGGGTCGGCGCCTGCTCGACGACGGAGTACCCCGCGATGTCCGCGGCCGTCATCGTCCCGGGGTACGCGGGGAGGACCGCGTCGGGCGTCGTCTCGGGATGCTGCACGACGTCCGCAATCTCGTTCGCGATGGCGCCGTGGTAGAACGCGTCGGTGCCCCGCAGCGCGATCTCGCGGAGCGTCCTGGCCAGGTCCGGGTTCTTGAACGTCGAGCCGACCGTCGGCGGCGCTCCGTTCGGCAGGAAGAGCTCCGCCGTCGCCGGGAACTGTGCGAACCGGGCCTGATTCGCCGCGGTCTGGTCCGCGAAGGTCTGATCGACGCGGAATCCCCGCGTCGCGACGAGGATGGCGGGCTTCAGCATCTCCTTGAGGGACTGCGTGCCGAACCGCTCGAGCGCGGTCTCCCAGGTGGCGAGCGTGCCCGGCACGCCGACGGAGAGCCCCGACGACACGGCGTCGTTGAAGGCGTAGGGCTTGCCCGTGGCCGGATCGATGAACGAGGTGGACGTCATTCCCGCGGGAGCCGTCTCGCGCCCGTCGATCGTCGACACCTGTCCCGTGGCCGCATCGAAGTAGACGAAGTATCCGCCGCCGCCGATACCGGCGCTGTAGGGCTCGGTGACGCCCAGCGCGGCGGCGGTGGCCACTGCAGCGTCGGCTGCGTTGCCGCCCTTGCGGAGCACTTCGAGGCCCGCGGCGCTCGCTTCCGCGTCGACGGATGCCACGGCACCGCCGTAGCCGGTCGAGGTCGACGGATTGGGCGGCGCGGGTCGACCGGCCGGCGCGATCGCGGTCGGCTGCGCCCCGGATGCCGGCGCCGCGAGCGCAAGGCCGCCGAGTGCGAGGACTGCGCCGAGCCCGAGGCTCAGAGCGGCGCGGACGGGACGACGTGTGACTTCGGACATGGCAAACCCCCGGACCTGGGTGGCGAGGGTCGACGCCCCTCACGGTAGCGGGAGTGCCCCCGACCGGCAACGGGGCCGGCCGGCGGGTACGTCCGGTGGGTCGGCCGGCGGGCGCCTCGGGTGCGCACGAAAGAGGGCTCGACCTCCGCACGGATGTGCGGCGGTCGAGCCCTCTTCGGTGACAACGGCTTGGTGGAGATGGGGGGAATCGAACCCCCGTCCATCGCTGAGTAACGGCGGATTCTCCGGGCGCAGTCTGTGCGAGCGTTCTGCTCGGCCCCGACCTTTGTCACAGACACCTAAGTCGACAGGCCCAGCCTGAAAAAAGTCCCGCGTGACGCTCAGGCGTCGTCACGCAGCAAGATCCCTAAATGACGCCAAGGACCGTGACGGGATCAGTCACGGATTGACGGAGTCGGGCTCGCTGCTTAGGCAGCGAGGGCGAACTCGGACTGCTTGTGTTCGGCAGTTATTGGTTTGCAGGGGGCGTTCACGAGATAACCCTGCATCCTCGGCCCGCTTCTCGCAGATTCGCAGGCGATGTCGAAACCGATCATCCCCTTGTCCTCGAATCGAGGGGTGTGCTTCTTTCGAAGCGGCCGTTGTCACGCTGTGGAGTTTTCACTGACGGATGCCGAGGCATCCGGAGCACACCAGGATACAACGGAACCGCGACATCCCGCATTCCCCGGCCGGCTGGGCTCGCCGTTACCCTGGGCGGATGGGCAGACGGGGCTGGGCCATCCTCATCGGCGTCGTCGCGATCGCCCTCGTCGGCGGATTCGTGCTCTGGGCGTTCGCGAACAGCTCCCCGCAGTCGGAGACGGCCCCTTCGGGGCATCCGACCGCTTCGGCAGCTCCCTCCTCCCCCTCCGACGGCCGCCTCCGCCTCGCTCACACCGCTCGAGCCGGTCTCCGCAGTGACGTGCGAGACGATCTCCACGGCCGAGTTCCAAGCGATGATGGCCGGCAACGGCTGGGTGTCGTGGGAGACGCAGGACCAGCAGATCGGCGCAAGGCCGTTCGACCGGTTCCCGGATGGATCTCCCGCCGGCTCGATCGTCTGCCGCTGGGGAGCGGCACCCGAGGCCGCGACGGACAACGTGATCGACCTCGCGTGGGCTCACCTTTCGTCGGCCGCCGCGGCAAGCGCGCAGGAAGCCCTCGCTGCCGAGGGCTTCGAGCGCATCGAGGCGCCGGAGGGCGTCTACCTGGCGATCAAGCCGGGCGCAGGCGACCGGGTGGACGGCGAAGGGTTCGGCGAGACCTACCTCTTCACTGCTGACGACGTCCGCTGGGCGCGCACCAAGGAGGACGTCGGCTACGTCAAAGCGCCGGACGAAGAGGGGTAGCCGCGAGCGGCTGCCGAGGCTCAGCGAATGCGAAGGCTCCGGCCGGGGTGGCTCGCGTAGAGTCGCGAGCATGAGCGACGTCGTCATCACCGTCCGTGGCGAGCACGAGGCTCGCGTATCGCCCCAGGAAGGGGTAGTACGGCTCTCCGTCCGCGCCGAGGGACCCGAGCGCGGCGGTGTCGTCGAGCGCATCTCCGCCCTCGCAGAGCCGCTGCGAACGGATCTCGCCAGCCGGCAGAAGCAGGGCGGCGTCCGCGAGTGGTCCAGCCAGCGCGTCGCCGTCTGGGCGAATCGTCCGTGGAACAGCGAGGGCAAGCAGCTCGCCCTCGTTCACTACGCATCGGTCGAGTTCACCGCGGCGTTCACCGATTTCGCCGCGCTGTCGTGGTGGGTCACCGACATCGCCGAGCGCGACGGCATCCAGGTCGACGGGATCGACTGGCAGCTCACGCGCGTGACGGCCAAGCAGGCGGAGGCGGATGTCGCGGCCGAGGCCGTGCGCGTCGCCCTCGACCGCGCGACGGCCTACGCTCAGGCGATCGGCCTGTCGTCGGTGACGCCCGTAGAGATCGCCGACGTCGGGCTGCTGAACCACAACGATCCGGCGCCGGGCCCGATGGCCCGGATGATGAAGGCCTCGTTCGCGGCCGACGCCGGCGGCGCGCCGACGGTCGAACTGCAGCCCGAGGACATCATCGTGACCGCCGCTGTCGAGGGGCGCTTCACCGCTCGCTGAGTCGTCCGGCCCCTTGCGATCCCCGACTCAGCTCCTGATTCCGCCGAGCAGCGCGCGCGCGACGAAGCGGCCACCTCCGCGCTCGTGTCGGCGTTCCTCTCCGGCCGCGCCCATCGCGCTGCTCAGGAAGCGGACGAGATCCGCACCCTCGCCGCAGCCGCCGCGCTCGGGGCCATGGCCGACGGCCAGATCGACGGCGTGATCCTCGACGACCGCACGCTGGAGCAGCTCCGCGTCGACATCTTCACCGATCTTCTGCTCACCGGGAGCCCGCAGTCGTGCTCCGCTGGTGATGGCATGGATGCGATCACCGCCCGCGTCCAGATCACGGTGCCCGTCCTCACCGCGATCGGGTCGGGTCACGAATCAGCTCTGCTCGCCGGCTACGGGCCCATCGACCCCGTTACCGCCCGTCGCCTCGCGGCAATCTGGCGCACCTGTGCAAACGGCACCACATCCTCAAGCACGAGACGTCCTGGACGGTCCGCCAGCTGGCGGGCGGCAAGCTCGAATGGACGAGCCCGACGGGGCGCGTCTACCTCGACCTCTCCGAGCCGGTCCTGCGATTCATCCCAACGCCCGACCCGGCGCGGATAGGCTTCCGCGATCCGGCGACGTGGATCCGATCGGATGAGGAAGATCCGCCCGGCTTCTGAGACGCGCGGATCACCGTGGGATGCTCCAGACCGGCGGTGGCTCGGCGAAGCGCCGCGCCGCATGGTCGTGCCGCGGCATCCGTCGCCTGTCAGGTCTATTCGCCGAGGCGGTTGCGCGAGCGCATCGCGCGCTCGGCCTCACGCTTGTCTTCGCGCTCGCGGATCGTCTGGCGCTTCTCGAACTCGCGCTTGCCCTTGGCGACCGCGATCTCGACCTTGGCGCGGCCATCCGAGAAGTAGAGCTTCAGCGGGACGAGGGTATAGCCGCCGGCCGAGATCGCGTGAGACAGCTTGACGATCTCCTCCTTGTGGAGCAGCAGCTTGCGAGTGCGCTTGGCCGAGTGATTCGTCCAGTGCCCCTGCGAGTACTCGGGGATGTTCACGGCGTCGAGGAACGCCTCTCCCCCATCGATGTACGCGTACCCGTCCGACAGGTTGGCCCGCCCCTCGCGAAGGGACTTCACCTCGGTGCCCGTGAGCACGAGACCCGCCTCGTACGTCTTCTCGATGGCGTACTCGTGGCGCGCGCGACGGTTGGTCGCGACGACCTTCTCACCGCGTTCCCTGGGCATGGCGTAATCCTGTGCTTCCTGAGGTTGTCGAAGGATGGCTGGACGGCCCGCCAGTCTATCTCAGGCCCGCAGCCACCGGCGGATCGCGAACCCCGCCGACACGGCGGCGAGTGCGATCCCGATCAGGATGAGGATCGGGATGACGGTCCAGGCATCGCCGATCCCCACCCACGTCGTGACGAAGTCGACGCGGTTGCGGAGGTACTGGTTGACGCCGAAATGCACGCCGAGCAGAACAGCGCCGCTCGCGAGGATGGACCCGATGAGTGCCGCGAACACGCCCTCGAGGATGAAGGGGGTCTGGATGAAGCCATTGGATGCCCCGACCAGGCGCATGATGCCGAGCTCACGCCTTCTCGCATACGCCGACAATCGGATGGTCGTCGCGATGAGCAGCACTGCGGCGACGAGCATGAGCGCCGCGATGCCGACCGCGATGTAGGTTGCGACTGTCAGAGCCGAGAACAGCGGTTCGAGGTACTGCAGCTGGTCCTTGACCTCTTCGACGCCGTTCATGCCGCGGAAGGCCTCGATGATCACGGCGGACTGCCGTTGGTCGACGAGGTTCACGCGGAACGTCTGATTGACCTGATCGGGCGTCACGACGCTCGCCGCCTCCTCGCCGACGAGGTCGAGAAGCTCCTGGTACGCCTGGTCGTGGTCGACGAAGTCGTACGTACGGATGAGCGGGGCGAGAGCCGCTCCATCGAGGCGGGCGCGCACCTCGTTGAGCTGGTCCTCGGTCGCCGCGCCCTCCGTGCAGGTGGCGGTCTGCGAGACAGAGGTGCACATGTAGATCGCGACCTGGGCGCGGTCGACCCAGAAGTCGCGCATCGTGCCGATCTGCATCTGCATGAGGATCGCCGCACCGACGAACGTCAGCGAGACGAACGTCACGAGCACGACCGAGATGACCATCGAGACATTGCGTCGAAGGCCGTTGAGCGCTTCGCCGAGGACGAGCCGGAGCCTCACGAGGTCGGCCCCACTTCGTCGTCGGGATCCACTTCGCCGAGTCCGAGGCGATCGGCGAGCCCCAGTTCGGCGACATCGAGCTCGAGCTCCTCGACGGTCGGAATGGGCGCCGTGCGCGGGCGCGCCGGCTCGTCGGCGGCAGTCGTCGCATCCTCCGACCTGAGCGCCGCGGTGTCGTCGATCACCAGCGGGTCCGGCATGACGATCGGAGGCGCCTCGTCGACCTTCGCCTCGGCGAGTGCCTCAGCGGCCTCCTCGATCGCCAGCTCGTTCGCGATCACCGTGTCGTCCTCGACGGCGAGCTCGGCCGACGCGGCCGCCGCCGCGACCGCGGCATCCACCGCCTCGGACTCGACCGTGCCCGTCTCGACGATCTCGCGGTGCAACTCGAGGACTGCGGTGAGCGCAGCCACCGCGGCCGCACCCTTCTCGGGCTCCGGAGCGAGGCTCGGGATGCCGGACGTGTCGCCGTAGCCGCCGTGCCGCTCATCGCGGATCATCTCGCCGTTGGCGAGCTCGATGACGCGGCGCTGCATCTGGTCGACGAAGCCCGCCTCGTGGGTCGCCATGACCACCGTCGTCCCGCCGGCATTGATGCGGGCGAGAAGCTGCATGATGTCGACGGATGTCGCGGGATCGAGGTTTCCGGTCGGCTCATCGGCGAGGAGCACCTGCGGACGGTTGACGAGCGCGCGGGCGATCGCCACGCGCTGCTGCTCGCCGCCCGAGAGCTCGTGCGGGAACCGCTTCTCCTTGCCCTTCAGGCCGACGAGCGCGAGCACCTCGGGAACGGCCTGCTGCACGAACGCGTGCGACGAGCCGATCACCTGCAGCGTGAAAGCGACGTTCTGGAAGACCGTCTTCGTCGGCAGGAGCCGGAAATCCTGGAAGACAGCGCCGATGTGGCGGCGCAGGTAGGGCACCTTCCGGTTGGGCAGCGTCTTGAGATCGCGCCCCAGCACGACGACCCTGCCGTCCGACGGCGTCTCCTCGCGGAGGATCAGCCGCAGGCACGACGACTTCCCCGAGCCCGAGGGACCGACGAGGAACAGGAACTCACCCCGGGTCACCTCGAAATCGATGTCGTGGAGGGCGGGTTTCGCGGTGCCGCGAAAGCGCTTCGTGACGTTCTCGAACCGGATCATGGCTCATCGAGCCTAAGCGCGCCGGACGAGGACCGTCCCAGCGACACCCATGGCCGCGGCATCCGTCTCCGCCCGCGCTCGCTGTGTCAGGCTGATCCCATGCAGGGGCGCAGGCGGCCGCGAGGCGGGCTCTCGTGAAGCCCCGCGCGATCGTCGTCGGGGCCGGCAGCGCGGGATCGGTGCTCGCCGCCGGTATCGCCGACCGGTTCGATGTGACGGTCCTCGAAGCCGGGCGACGGATGCCGCGCCCCCACCGCGAACAGACTGCAGACCCCGACGAGCTCGCGGTCTCCCCCGCCGTGCGGTGGGCGCTCCCCGCTCACCTCACGAGCGGCCGGCAGTGGACGGCGTCGCCCGGCCGGGTCGTCGGCGGGTCGTCCGTACCGAACGGCGGATACTTCGCCGCACCCGTCGATGAGGACCTGAAGAGATGGCACTCCGCCGGCGGCGAGGCGTGGGAGCCGGCGCGCGTCCGCGCAGCCATCGACCGCGTTGCTCGTGAACTCGGCGCCCATCCTGCACCGCAGACGCATCCCATCGCTCGGGCCTTCGCGGAGGCTTCGGCCGCAGCGGGTCGGAGCGCCGGGCTCCTCCGTCTCGACACTGTCGTGCACGACGGGTTCCCCCGCAACGTCGCCGACGTCTACCTCGACCGCGCATCCGTCGACCTGCGGACAGGCAGCCGCGCGCTGACCGTCGTCATCGAGGGAGAAAGGGTGGCCGGGGTCGATGTCGCGCACGACGACGGCTCACGGGAGGTGCTGCCCGCCGAGCAGGTCATCCTGTGCGCCGGCGGATTCGGCACGGCGCGACTGCTCCTCGCGTCGGGGATCGGGCCGGCGGCCCGTCTGGAGCGCTGCGGCATCCCCCCAAGAGTCGACCTGCCCGGAGTGGGAGCCGCCTTCAGCGATCACCCGACGGTGTGGGTGGAGTGGCGTCCGACGCCCGCGCTCGGCGGGCGGAGCGCTCGGCCGGAGTGGGAGGACGGCGCCTTCCCGGTCGCGCTCTCCGTTGGGGCCGACGGCGGACCGGGCGACGACCTCGAGATCCTGGCGTGCATCCGGCCGCCGGCCATGCCCGCCGATGACGCATCGCCGTACGGGGTCATCGTCGGGCTGCAGCGCCCGCTCTCCCGCGGAACCGTGGATGCGTCATCCGCCCACCCTTTCGCCCCGCTGCGCATCGACTACCGCTACCTCGACGACCCGCGCGATCGGGCCGCCCTGCGAACCGGCGTCCGGACGGCGGCCGCCCTCCTGACCTCGACCCAGTTCGCCCCTCTCGTCGAGAGCCTCGTCGCCCTCGACGACGGCACTCTCACGCACGACGACCTGCTCGACGACTGGATCAGGCGTCGGCTGGGCAGCGCGTCGCACACGTGCGGCACGGCCCCGATGGGGCAGACGGACGACCCGCTCGCCGTCGTCGACGGCGCCGGTCGCGTGCCGGGACTCGCCGGCCTTCGCATCGCCGACACCTCGGTGCTTCCAGCGGTGCCGTCGCGGGCACCCGGCACGATCGCGTGCGCGATCGGCGCGATCATCGCCCAGCAGCTCTGAATCGGTTCTGAACCGGGCTAGGACGCCTCGGGCTCAGTCGTCGTCTTTGCGCTTGCGCCAGCGGATGCCGGCAGCGATGAAGCCGTCGAGGTCGCCGTCGAAGACCGGCGCGGGGTTGCCGACTTCGTACCCGGTGCGGAGGTCCTTCACGAGCTGCTGCCCGTATAGGAAGTACGAGCGCATCTGGTCGCCCCAGCTCGCGGTGATCGTGCCCGCGAGCTCCTTCTTCTTCGCCGCCTCTTCCTCGCGCTTGAGGAGGAGCAGGCGCGTCTGGAGGACGCGCATGGCGGCCGCACGGTTCTGGATCTGCGACTTCTCGTTCTGCATCGAGACGACGATGCCGGTCGGCAGGTGGGTCAGCCGCACGGCGGAGTCGGTCGTGTTGACGGACTGACCACCCGGGCCCGACGAGCGGAAGACGTCGACGCGCAGATCACCCTCGGGGATGTCGACCTCGACGGCCTCCTCCATGACGGGGATGACCTCGACCGCGGCGAACGACGTCTGGCGCTTGTCGGCGGAGCCGAAGGGGCTGATGCGAGCGAGGCGGTGGGTTCCGGCCTCGACCGACAGCGTGCCGTAGGCGTACGGGGCATCGACCTCGAACGTGGCCGACTTGATGCCGGCGCCCTCGGCGAAGGAGGTGTCCATCACCTTCACCGGATACTTGTGACGCTCGGCCCAGCGCAGATACATGCGCATGAGCATCTCGGCGAAGTCGGTGGCGTCGTCGCCGCCCGCGCCCGAGCGGATGGTCACGACCGCCGAGCGGTCGTCGTACTCGCCATCCAGGAGGGTCTGCACCTCGAGCTGGCCGACGATGTCTTCGAGCTCGGCGAGCTCGCGGCGCGCCTCCTCGGCGGAGTCCTCGTCGTCCATCTCGTTCGCGAGCTCGACGAGGACGTCGAGGTCGTCGAGACGCTGCTCGATGTCGGTGATGCGCTTGAGGTCGGCTTGACGGTGGCTGAGCGCGCTCGTCACCTTCTGCGCCTTCTCGACGTCGTCCCAGAGATCGGGCGCGCCGGCCTCTTCGCTGAGCCGAGCGATGTCGGAGTTGAGCGCGTCGACGTCCACGACGGCCTTGATATCGGCGAACGTGGAACGGAGCGCTTCGATGTCGGCGGAGAGATCGAGTTCGAGCATGACACTCCAGACTAACGTGGAAGCGATGACCGACAGCGCCGAGCCGACCCGCGCGCGAGAGGTGCTCTGGCGATTCGGGCCCATGATCTACGGCCCGACCGTCCTGTTCGCGCTCGGCGAGGGCGCCGTCATCCCCCTCATCCCGGTCATCGCCGCCCGATTGGGCGCGGATGTCGCGGCCGCCGCGCTCGTCGCCTCGGCGCTCGTCGTCGGTCAGTTGTGCGGCAACATCCCCGCCGGCTGGGCCGTGGCCCGCATCGGGGAACGCCTCACGATGGCGATCGCCGGCGGCATCGCGCTGATTGGCGTGATCGCCCTCGCCTTCGCGCCCGTGCTCGGCGTGTTCGCGGCATCCGTCTTCCTCATCGGATTCTGTGCGGCGGCCTTCGGCCTGGCCCGCCACTCCTTCATGACGACGCGCGTTCCGCTCTTCTTCCGGGCGCGCGCCCTGTCGCTGCTGGGCGGGACGTTCCGACTCGGCATGTTCATCGGCCCGTTCGTCGCCGCGGCCCTGCTCGCGATCTTCGGCGACGAGCACGCCACGATCTGGTTCTTCGGCGGATGCCTCGTGGCCTGCGTCCTGCTCGTGCTTCTCGGGCCCGACCCCGAGAAGCAGGTCGCCGCCCTCGACGAGCCGCTCGTGCGCGAGGACACCGGCGAGGCGGTGTCGGGTTCGATCCCGACAGCCGAGCGCGCCGGCGTCTTCCGCACGATGTGGCGGTACCGACGCGTCCTCGGACGGCTCGGTGTGGCGGCGGCGACGCTCGCCGCCGTGCGCTCCGCGCGGCAGGTCGTCCTGCCGCTGTGGGGCGTCTCGATCGGACTCGATGCACAGACGATCGCGCTCGTCGTGGGCGTCTCCGGCGCGATCGACTTCGCGCTGTTCTACGCGAGCGGCCAGGTGATGGACCGCTTCGGGCGACTGTGGGCGGCACTGCCCGCGATGATCCTGATGGGGTCGGGCTTCGTCGCGCTGGCGTTCACGCATGATCTCGACTCGTCGGCGATCTGGTTCGCCATGTTCGCCGCCGTCCTCGGCGTCGGGAACGGGCTCTCGAGCGGCATCCTCCTCACCCTGGGCGCCGACATCGCGCCCAAGGCCGATCCGGCGCCGTTCCTCGGTTCGTGGCGGACGCTCACGGACGCGGGCGGAGCCGTCGCACCCCTCCTCGTCTCGGCCATCGCGGCCGTCTCGACGCTCGCCCTCGCGACGGGTCTGATCGGCCTCGTCGGGTTCATCGGAGCCGGCCTCTTCGCGGTCTACGTGCCGAGGTTCGTCCCGCACACGCGCCGCTCGTAGGTCACGCGTGACGCTGCCTCACACGAGCCCGAACTCGCTCGCGGAGCGCATCACCTCGCGGCGGCTGGAGAGCCCGAGCTTCGACAGCACCGCCGAGACGTGGTGGTCGGCCGTCTTCGGCGAGATATAGAGCCGCTCGGCCAGCTCGCCGTTCGTCAACCCCTGCGCGACGAGGCGTGCCACGTCGAGCTGACGGTTGGTGAGACCGGCGGGGTTGGCACGGGTGGTCCGCCGCGGCTGAACGGGAAGGGAACGGATGCCTCGCTCCGCGAGCAGCGCGCGCGCCCGCGCCGCCGTTCCGTCGACGTCGAGCTGCTGCAGCCGGGCGAGTGCCGCGATCGCCACCTCGGGGTCGGCCGCGTGCACACCGGCGATCGCGGCGTCGAACGGCGTGCCGAGTGTCAGCCAGAGGTCAGAGGCATCCGCGTGGCGACCCTCGAGCTCCAGGCGATACGGCTCGGCGACCTGGCTCGCAGTCAGCGACATCCCGGTCCGCCGGAGCCAGACGAGCAGCTCCCCGATGGCCCACGCGTTGCCCGGGATCGCTTCGGCACGCTTCACCTCTGCCTCCGCTTCGTCGAGCACGGGATGCCGCTCCCCCGTGTGCCAGGCGCGCTCGGCGTAGGCCGAGAGCACCGCGAGGAGCAGCGGCGACTCGCCGAGCTCACGGGCGTGCTCCCAGGCGAGCTGCAGGTGACGGTCGATCGGGTCGGGATCGCCGCCCTGCCGGAGCGCGAGGAGGGCGGAGAGCACGTGCGGCCAGATGAGGGCGAGCGGCGCGCCGTGATCGTCGATGACGGTCGCGGCATCCTCCCCCGACGCCGTCCACCGACCGCGCAGGAAGTGCAGGCGCGCGCGCATCCCCGTCTGCCACTGCCGGCAGATGGGGATGTCGCGCTCGATCGTCAGCGGGATCGACTCGGCGAGCACCGCCTCGGCCTCGGGCAGTCGCCGGTTCTCGATGTCGAGCGCGGACAGGTTCGAGTAGGCGGTCGTGCCGATCTCGTCGAGCGAGACGTCGATCGCCGCCGACGCCTGCAGGAGGAGCCGCACACGGCTCGCCGTGCTCCCCTCGACGAGGTCGGCGGCCGCCTCGGTGATCGCGAGGCGGCGGCGCGCGGCATCCGTCTTCTCATCCGGAGCAGTCCCGGCGATCTCGCGCGCGACCGCGGCGATGGCGCGCGCGGAGTCCAAATCCTGCCGGCGATAAGCGAGGTACGCCCGCGTCGCCTCGGCCGAGGCGGAGGCAGCGGGGCTCGCGCCTGCGTGCGCGGCGAGGTCCGCCTGCTCCTCGGCATCCCGGCGACGCGCCGAGTAGTACTCGATGACGGCCTGGCGGTCATGGGCCGCGGCGACACCGTCCGGGTCGCCCAGCCGCTCGCGGATGAGGAGCGCGGCGCGCGCCGACTCGCGCGCCTCGTCGAGTCGGCTGACCATGTACTGCTCGGTGCTCAAGAGTTCGAGGAGCTCCGCGCGCTCGGCGCCCGGCGCCGTCAGTCGGTCGAGGGCAAGGGTGAGGAAGGCGACGGACTCCGAGTGGGATCCGGTGCGCGCAGCCTCCTGGGCGGCCAGCCGTGCATAGCGGACGATCCGCCCGCCGTCGTCGGCACCCACCGCGTGGTGGGTGAGCACGGCGTGATCGGTCGAGGCCATCGACTCGAAGGCGTCGAGGATCGCCGCGTGATGCTCCTGGTCGACCCCGGGCGGCGTCCCGTCCGCGATCGCCAGCCTCGCGAGCTCGTGCCGGAAGGCGACACCGCGACGGGTCCGCAGGAGCAAGCCCGTCGACTCGAGGCGCCGCAGCGTCGGCACGTCGATGTGCAGTCGGGGCAGCAGACGATCGTCGAGCGCGTCGGGGGCAGCCGCGATCAGCTGGAGCAGCCGGATGTCCTCAGGCGCGAGGCCGGAGGTGCTCGCAACCACGGCGTCGCGAACGGTCGGCGGCAGTCGCTCGCCCGGATGCCGCGCGATCTCCGTGACGAAGAAGGGATTGCCGCCGGTCAGCTCGTGCACGCGCTGCGCGTCGAGTCCCGCATCGCCGACGATCCCGCGGACCGCCTGAACCGACAGCGGGGCGAGTGCGAGGTGGGTCGCGTGCTCGCTGCGCGCGATCTCGCCGAGGAGCGGGAGGAGTGCGTGGCCGAGCCCGACGTCGCCGTCGCGGTAGGTGACAACGAGCAGGACGGGAAGCCTCTCGATGCGGCGCACCAGGAACCGCAGCACCTCCACCGAGGCCGCATCGATCCACTGGGCATCCTCGACGACGAGGACGGTCGGCTCCTGGCCGAGAAGGTCGACCAGCCGGGTCTCGACGTCCCCGCCCACCGACCCGAGCACATCGCGGATGGGACCGAGGGGGCGCGGCGTTCCGAGCGGGTCGCAGAGCCCTCGCAGGACGCGCGGCCCGATCGCGGGCAGAGAGTCGGCGGACAGTCCGGTCTGCTCGCTCCCGAGGACGGCGGCGACCAGCGCCGTCTTCCCGGACCCGGCGTCGCCGGTCACGGTGACGGTGCGACCACCCTCTCCCAGGCTCTCGAGCTCGGCGCGGAGCTTCGCCGCCTCGAGCTCGCGCTCGAACAGCCCCATGGCGACATGGTAGGCGCCATGGGGCTGTTCGGCGCGGGTCGCGGAGCGAGTCCGCACGTCAGACGGCCGGCCTTCCGGCGAGCAGCCGCGTGCGCTCGGCCCGCGCGCTCAGAAGGTCGCGTGCTCGCTGGGCCTCGCGCGAGACCGAGACCGCCTCGTGGGTCAGCCGTCGGCGGTCCCGGCGGAAGCGCTCGAGGCGCTCGCGCAGCACCCGCCCGAGGCCGTCGGTGAGGCGTCCGATTCCGCCCAGGTAGTGCTCGGCCTGCGCCCCCGGTGATGCGAATGTCGTCAGGGTCGCGGTGCTCATGCCGCCTCCTGCGCCGTCTGAGGCCCGAACTCGGCGACGACCTCGCTGACGAGGTTGGCGGGGAAGCCGCCGCGCCGCGCGTGCTCGCGCACGCTCTCGGGGCTGTCGGTCTGGTGCAGGCAGTAGAGCTTGTCGCCCGCGACGTAGGTGGTGACCCACGTATACGGGATGCCGAGCGAGTCGACCGCTGCGTTCGACGTCTTGGCGATCTCCGCGAGCTCTGCGTGGCTGAGCTTCGAGGCGCCCGGGACTTCGCGTTCGATGAGGAAGGTCTTCATGATGGATCCGTTCTGGGAAGGACCGGTGTTCACCGGAGTGGATCCATGGTCGTTTCCGACCCCCGCCCCTCACATCGGGGGCGGTTCCCCATATTCGCCTCGCTGACCTCCCTACGTGGGTGGGCTGGTCAGCGCAGTGCGGTGCGGCTGGTCGCGGTCGCCTGCAGCGCGACGCCGTCCGGGACGAAGACGGTGAGGACGGGTGGATGCCACGTCCCCGCGACCGTGACGCGCGCCGAGACGCCGTCGGGCGTCGAGGCCGAGAGCAGAGCCGCACCAGCGCCCACGTCGCCGACGAGCTCCAGCGCCTGCGCGCGCACCTGATCGGAGGTGAGCTCGGCTCGCGGCTCCCCGCCCACCACCGACAGCGTGAAGCCGTCCGCGCCGGCGAGGGCGGCGGCATCCGCGAGTGCGTCAAGGCGCTTCTGCGCCAGATACAGGCTCGTCGCATCGACGCAGATCAGCACGGCGACGAGAGCGAGGATCGCGTAGCCGAGCGTCAGCAGCAGGACGCTGCCCTCGTCGTCCGCGGCGTCCGCACGCCGAACCGCCCTCGCCCACCGCCGAGTCACTCGGACCCCCAGAAGCGTGAGACCTTCTGCGCCGCGGTGGCTTCGACGGGGATGCTGGCGAGGTCGTCGAGCCCGAGGACAGGTGGGATGAGCGGCAGCGCCACGCGGGTGCGCAGCGTCACGATGAGCGTGGCGCCGGGTTCGGGGCAGGGGGCTCCCGCGGGCACACACGTGAGAGAGAGGTCGACGGATGCCTCGTCCATCGCGTACTCCTCGATGACCGCCGCGAGGATCCGGTCGGCCCTTCCTCGCGCCTCGTCCGCGCCGTCCGCGGTGGAGATCGCGCGCGCCACGTGCCGCGCCCCTGCCTCGGCGCCGAGCGCCTGCCCCTGGATCAGGCCCAGAGCCACGACGAGATACACGAGCGGCACCAGCATCAGGAGGCCGACGAGGATGAACTCGAGCGGAGCCGATCCGCGCTCCGGATCGTCGACCGCCGGCGGCTCACTCGAAGGACTCGAGCGGTGCATCGGCGCTCACCTCCAGCATCCGCGGCGCTCCGAGCAGTCCGACGAGCGGGAACGGGCAGCGCACGGTGATCCGGACCGATGGATGCCCCAGCACCGCCGTCTCATCGACCTCGACCTCGGAGGCGTACTCATCGCCGACCGTGCGACTGACGATCTCGGCCGTTCGACGCGCGCCCTCCGCCGGCGAGACGTCGGCGAGGGCGGCGTGGTACGCGCCTTCGACGGCGGCGTCGTGGACGACGTTGCGGACGTAGATCGCAAGTCCGAGCTGCAGCACGCCCAGAGTGAGAACGGTCAGGAGGGTGCCGACCAGCACGAACTCGACGGGGCTGGCGCCGGTCTCGTCGTCGAGGACGGCATCCAGCCGCTCTCGAACGCGAACGACCCGGCGCACGGCGTCAGAAGCCCGAGACGCGCTCGATCGCCTGCTGGAACAGGTCGGCGAGAGCCGGGCCGGCGAGCGCCCAGATCACGACGACCAGTCCCGCGGTCATGAGCGTGATGAGCACCCACCCGGGGACGTCGCCGCGCTCGTCGTCGATCGTGACGGCGAGCCGCGCGCGGAGGCGATGGGCGAGGGAGCGGAACATGGGTTTCTCCTTCCGGCTGGGTCAGCCGATTCCGAGTCGAAGCATGAAGATCCCGGGGAAGACGGCGAAGAGCACGCTCAACGGGAGGATGAGGAAGACGAGCGGAACGAGCATGAAGATCTCCTTGCGACCCGCACGCTCGATGAGGCGCCGCTTGGCGTCCTCGCGGGCGTCGAGCGCCTGCGAGTGCAGCACGTGGACGAGCGGCGCACCGCGGTCGAGCGCAGCGACGAGCTGATCCACTGCGCGGGCCAGTGCCGGGATCTCCAGCCGGGCCGAGAGCCGTGCGAGCGACTCGGACAGCGACGACCCCGTGCCGACGGCGACGACCACCCCTCGCAATTCGCCGGTCAGTTCGCCCGCGCCGACCTCGGATACGCGACGCACGGAGTCGAGGATGTTCTCGCCCGCCGACAGGCAGAGCGCGAGGAACTCGAGCACTGTCGGAAGCTCCTCCTCGATGCGTCCGACCCGGGCGGCGGCGGCGCGCGTGAGCGCGAAGTCGTACAGGCTCGCCGCCGCGAACGCGGCGACCGGCGGCAGAATCGCGAGCCCACCCGAGCCGCGTCCGAGGAGCACCAGCACGACGACCACCCCGCCGCCGACCGCGACGCCGAAGACCGCCCACGCGAGCTGACGAGCGCGGAAGGAGGCGGCATCCGTCGTCCTTCCCGTCTGACGCAAGCGGCGCTCGACGGACTCGGAGCCGCCCATCGCCCGCGCGGCGCGATCGATGCCGGCCCGGGACAGGCCGCGCAGGTCGGTGACCGGGATGCCGGACGCCGGCGTGAGTCCTCGCGGGTCGGTCACGTCCCGGATGTACGGAGCGATCCGCCGCGCGAGCGTCGGAGCGCCCCAGCGCGGTGCGAGCGAGAGGATGAAGCACACGCCGAGCCCGAAAGCGGCGCCGAGCACGACCGCCAGGGCCGCGTCGGTCGTGAACAGAGTCATCCGAACCACCGCCGCGGCTCGGGAAGCCGGCCCAGCCGGAGCATGATGCGGTAAGCCACGAACGACACGGCCGCACCGGCGACGACGAGCGCGATGCCCTCGGGGCTCGCGTACGCCTCGGCGCCTTCCGGCCGCATGGCGAGCATCGCGAGGATGACCCAGGGCGCTGCGACGCCGAGGACGGCGGCTCCGCGGATCCACGACTGCCGCGCCTCGACCTCTGCGCGGAGCGTCGCATCCGCGCGGACCGACGCCGCGAGCGCGCGGAGGACCGGCGTCAGCTCAGTACCCCCGACCTGGCGGGCCATCCGGAGAGTCTCGACGATGCGGTCGGCCACGGGATCGCCGAGGGTGGTCTTGAGTCGCCGGATGCTCGAGTCGAAGTGGCCCGATGCGGCGAGGTCGCGGCTGAACGACGCGAAGGCGGGCCGCAGCGGCGACGGCGCCGAGTCGGCCAGCGCGGCGACCGAGTCCGGCAGCGACATCCCGGCCCGGACGGATGCGATCAGCAGGTCGCAGACATCCGGCCACAGCGCGCGCCGGCTGCGGACGAGCCGAGCCCTGCGCGCGCGCAGCCATACGAACGGCGCGAGGGCTCCCGCGCTCGCCGCGACGGCGACGATGGCCGCAACCGGCACCACGAGCCACGCGACTGCGGCCGCGAGCACTGCCACGCCGGCCGACGCCCCGACGACGATGCCGGGGGCGACGTGTGCGAGGCCCGCCTCCTCGAGCAGCCGCGCGAGCGCGCCGGTCGCCCGCGACGGGCGTCCGCCGTGACGCGCGGGCCAGACCCACGGCGAGATCGCGAGCAGGATGCCGGCCGCGAGCACCGCGCCCCACACGACGGTCACGCCGGCGCTCCGCGGTAGAGGGTGCGCGCCTCGATGCCCGACGGTCCGATGGTCGTCGGCTCGACGATCTCGACGACGCGCCGGCGGCCCGAGGCGTCGCGCTGACAGTGGGCCACGAGATGGACGGATGCAGCGACCGCCGGCTGCACGAAGCCCGCGTCGATGTTGCGCCCCGCCAGGAGCGGCAGCGCGGCGAGCTTGCCGAGCGCTTCGCGCGCGGAGTTGGCATGGATCGTCGCGGCGCCTGGCACGCCGGTGTTGAGCGCGAGCAGCAGGTCGAGCGCCTCGGCATCACGGACCTCGCCCACCACGAGGCGGTCGGGGCGCATGCGGAGCGCTTCCTTCACGAGGCGACGGAGCGTCACCTCGCCCGTTCCTTCGAGGCTCGGCTGGCGGCCTTGCAGGGCGACGAGGTCGGGCGCGTCGACCGCCAGTTCGAACGTCTCCTCCACCGTCACGATGCGGTGGTCGCGCGGCGCGGCGGCGATGAGCGCGGCCAGCAGGGTCGTCTTCCCCGCATGCGTCGCGCCGGACACCAGGATGCTGCGGCCCTCCCCCATCGCGCGACGGAGGAGATCGGCACCCTCCGGCGCGATCGACCCGGCCCGGACGAGGTTGTCCAGGTCGCGGTAGGCGGGAAGGAACTTGCGGATGTTGACGGCCCAGTGCCGTCGGGTGATGTCGGGGATGACGACGTGGAGGCGGCTGCCGTCGGGAAGCGATGCGTCGACGAACGGCTGACTGAGGTCGACGCGGCGGCCGGTGGCGTGCAGCATCCGCTCGACGAGGTCGCGTACCTGCGTGTCGGTCAGTGCGAGCGGCACGCGTTCGGAGACGCCGCCGCGTGCGATGAAGATCCGATCCGGCGCGTTGAGCCAGACCTCTTCGACCGTCGGGTCGTCGAGGTAGGCCTGCAGCGGGCCGTAGCCCGCGACCGTCGCGAGCACCTCGCGCACGCAGGCGGCTTCGTCGTCGACAGGTGCGAGGCCTCGGGCGAGGGCGAAGTCGTTGTGCCGCCGCACTTCGGCGCGCACCACCTGCGCCGCGAATTCCGGGTCCCGCGCGGGGTCGGCGCGCTCGGCCCGGAGCCGCTCGCGCACCCGCTCGGCCACGACCGCGGCGGGAGCGGTCGCGACGGGGAGAGGCACCGAAGCATCCTCGCAAGCGCCGCCCGCGGCATCCCGAAGTTATCCACAGCGCACACCGATCCGCTGTGGCGCAACCCATGACACTCCCGCCGGAGGAGTGACACGATGGGGACAACCGCGGAAGGACCAGCCATGACCTCTTACACGAAGAACCTCGCCACTCCTTCGCCCCGCCCCGAGCCGGGAACCCGCACCGAGCCCGGCACCCGCTTGGCGCAGGGCGCCGGCGCCCTCACGTCCGTGAAGGTTGCGGCCATCCCACTCCGCGTCGGCGGCGTGATCCTCGGGCTCGTGCAGTTCGCCTTCGCCTTCCTCGCCGCCTGGGACCTCGCCCAGCGCGATGCCGACGACGTGCGTGGACCCAAGCTCGCGTGGGTGCCGGCGCTCTTCATCAACTGGATCGGTCCTGCCGCCTACTTCCTGTTCGGCATCCGCCACAGCAGGCGCTGAGCACGCGCACCAGGGCTACTCGGCCGACAGTCCGAGCACGGGATACATGACGCGGAACCCGATCTCAAGGCCGCCGGGCAGCGCCGGCCCGACGTGCCCGGCCCCGGGGATCGTCTCGTAGGTCACCGCCATGCCCGCGGCCTTCGCGGCGTCGGACACGGTCTGCGCAGCCTGAACGTACGTCGGGTCGTCCGCGCCGGCCGTGAACACCGCCGTCATGCCGTCGTACGCACCGGGGTGGGCCTTCATGATGTTGACGGGCTTGGATGCCTCGAACGCGGCCTGATCGCCGCCGTAGACGGTCTTCGTCACGGCGTCGGGATCTTCGGAGCCGGGGAACGGCTCGCCCGAGACGTCGATGATGTTCTTCCACATGTCGGGGAAGCTCGTGCCGTACTTGATGGCGCAGCCTCCGCCGTTCGAGTAGCCGGCGATGACCCACCATCGGGGGTCGTCGATGATGGGCAGGTTCTGGCGCGCCCAATCCACGACGTCCTTCGTGATGTAGGTCTCGGCCTTGCCGTACGCCGCGGAATCGGCGCACGCCGGGTCGTTGCCGGATGCGCCGATCTGGTCCGCGACGATGACGATCGGCGCCAGCCCGTTGTTCTTGGCGGCATAGCCGTCGAGCACGGATGCGATGTACGACGGGTCGGGATCGCCGGGGAAGCCCATCATCATGATGACGAGCGGGAGGTCCGGGGCATCCTTCGTCAAGGCGGCCGGCGGGAGGTACAGACCCGCCGGACGCGCATCGAAGCCGGACTGGGCCGTCGGGATGACCTGGGTGCCGACCTTTCCCTGCGTGGGCATGCCGGCGGGAGGCTTCCACGTCTCATACAGCGGCTTCGCCGGAGCCTTCCCCGTCGCCGTCGCGGTGGGAACCGCGATCGGGTGGCTGCCCGAGACGCCGAACACGTCGCCGAGGGTGGGGTCGAGGCCGTAGAACGCGTTGATGCCGATCGCGGCGGTGAGGGGGGAACACGACGATCCCGACGACCGCGACGACCTTCCGCCACACCTTGGGCTCCCAGAGACTCGCGATCGCGAGGCCCGTCGCGGCGAGGCCCGCCATCGCCCACCACAGCACCTCCAGGGGAAGCGGATCCCCGAAGGCGCTCGTCGCATTCGCGACGAGGAAGATCGCCAAGGCCGCAACGGCGCCCGCGAGGGCTCCGATGAGGATCCGCACGATCCAGCGCCCGGTGGGCCTGCGGACGAGCAGGGCGATCAAGGTGCCGAGCGAGAGGATGCCGAGGATCCACGGCACCGGCCCGTCGATGACGGGCAGGTCGAGCAGAGCGTCCACGTGGTCCTCCCACGGCGTCGTCGACGAGGGCGGCGCCCCCCGCGCATGCCGTCACTGTAACCCGAGGACGATTCGAGCGGGAGGACCTCCCTGAGAGCGGGGGCTGTCCCCCTCAGCCCGCGTACAGATCGCTCAGTAGACTGAGTCCACTTGCGGGAGTGGTGGAATTGGCAGACACGCAGGATTTAGGTTCCTGTGCCTCCGGGCGTGTGGGTTCAAGTCCCACCTTCCGCACGGCGTCGCCGGGTCCTGGGCCCGCATTCCGCCCTTGACCGCCGACCGCTCGACCGACGGGAACTCCCTTGCAGCACATCGCGCTCATCCCCTGGCTCGACCCCGAGACGATCATCGCCGCGGCGGGCCCGTGGGCGCTCCTCGTCGTCTGCTTCATCGTCTTCGCCGAGACCGGTCTGCTGATCGGATTCCTGCTTCCCGGTGACACTCTGCTGATCATCTCGGGCCTGCTCTCGCACCCGACGGAGGCCGCACCCAACGGCGTCTTCGGGATCAGCGTGTGGTGGGTCGCCCTGCTGATCGGGCTCGCGGCTTTCGTCGGTGGAGAAGTGGGATACCTCATCGGCTACAAGGGCGGGCCGGCCGTGTTCGAGCGCAAGGAATCGGGCATCTTCAGCGTCAAGAACGTGGAGCGCACGAACGCCTTCTTCCTGAAATACGGCGGCCTGACGGTCATTGTCGCCCGGTTCGTGCCGATCGTGCGCACCTTCGCCCCCGTCGCCGCGGGTGTCGGGAAGATGCACAAGGGCCGCTACACGATCTACAACTTCATCGGCGCGGTCCTGTGGGGCTTCGGCCTCACGATGTTCGGCTACGCGATCGGGTTCATCCCGGTCGTGGGCGAGCTCGTCGCCGAGTACATCGACCTGATCCTCCTCGCCGCCGTCGGGGGAACGCTGATCGTCACGCTGTGGCACTACTTCCGCGAGCGCTCCAAGGCGCGCAAGGAGGCCGCTGCGGGCCACGACGTCGTGACCGACCATGACGAGGCCCGCCACCTCGTCCTCGACCCCGAGATCTTCGAGCGCGGCCGGGAGCACCAGCCCCGCCGCGACGAGAGCACTCCCCCGCCGCCGACCGCGTGAGCGCCGGGCGAGGCGCCTAAGAGGCCTTCGAGGCCTTCTTGGCGGGCGTGGTCTTCTTCGTCGTCGTGCTCTTCTTCGCGGCCGGCTTCTTGGCCGGGGCCTTCGAGGTCTTGCGGGGCGCGGCATCCGTCGCCTTCTCATCCGCGCCACCGGAGCGAGCCGCGCGCGAGCGCTCCACCGACGCGCGCAGAGCCGCCATGAGGTCGATGACCTCGCCGCCGGCCTCCTCCTCCTGCTCGCCGAAGGTCTCGGCCGTGTCGACCGCGTCGCCGTTCTCGAGCTTCGCCTCGATGAGCGTGCGCAGCTCCGCCTGGTACTCGTCGGTGAACTGCTCGGGATCGAAGTCGCTCGCGAAGCTGTCGACGAGGGATGCCGAGAGCTCGAGCTCCTTCGCGGAGATGCGCACCGTCTCGTCCAGCGCCGGGAAGTTCGCCTCGCGCACCTCGTCGGCCCACAGCAGCGTCTGCAGCACGAGGACGTCGCCACGGACGCGGAGGGCGGCGAGCCGGGTCTTCTGCCGCAGCGAGAACCGCACGATGGCGGTGCGGTCCGTCTGCTCGAGCGTCTTGCGCAGCAGCACGTACGCCTTCGGCGACGCCGAGTCAGGCTCCAGGTAGTACGCGCGGTCGAGCGTCAGCAGATCCACCTGCTCACTCGGCACGAACTCCACCACGTCGATCTCGCGGCTCCGCTCGGCTGGCAGCGACGCGAGGTCCTCCTTGGTGAGCACGACCGTCTTGTCGCCGTCGTCGTATGCCTTGTCGATGTCCTGGTACGGAACCACCTCGCCGTCGATCTCGCACACCCGCTGGTAGCGGATGCGTCCGCCGTCCTTGTTGTGCACCTGGTGCAGCGAGACGTCGTGATCCTCCGTCGCGGCATACACCTTGACGGGCACGTTGACGAGGCCGAAGGTCAGGGCGCCCTTCCAGATCGCTCTCATCACACCAGTACACACCGGCCACAGCCGTCACGGCTAGGTCTTGACGGGCTTTCCGGCCGCTAGGCCGTCACCTCGATCTGCACGACGAACTCGTTCTCGTTCGCGCCGTCCTTCGCGCTGACGTCGAAGGCGGCGACGTCGTAGAAGCCCGGCGGAAGATCGGCAGGGAGCGAGAGTCGCGCTGTGAACTGCGACTCGACGCAGCACTCCTCTGCCGTGACGGGCATCGTCATGATCGTGCGGCTGGAGTCGCGCAGCTCCACCGTGAACGACGCCTCGAACAGTTCCGCCGTTCCGGCCAGGATGATGAGCCCGCCCGGTTCGAAGCGATCACCGCACCGCGGGCTCGTGAGGATGATCTTCGGCCGGTCGGGCGAGATCGTGAGCGGCTGCTCGACGAGGTTCGCCATCGAGCCGTCCTGCGCGCTGAGAGTGTAGGCGCGCAAGGTGACCTCCAGGGTGTCCTCCTCCGGCGGGAAGGCCAGCGTCCCCTCCCACGTGCCCCGGGTGCCGCTGCCCGACGTCGCCATGAGATGGCGCACGCACGCCTGCATGCCCGAGGCATCCACGGCGTCGATGGTGAGCGCCGCTTCGAAGACATCCGCCGATCCACTGACCACGAACGGCACCGACACCGTCTTACCCCCGGATGGCCGATCGATCGTGATCGCGGCTCGGGCCGCGGGCTCCTCCGCCGAGGGAGAGGCCGGGGAGGGTTTCGCCGGCGCGGACGACGCGCCGGTGTCAGCGGGCGTCGGTTCGGGCGCGGCGGAGGCGCACGCCGTCAGCGCCAGCAGTGCGGTGAGGACCATGGGCCCGAGCATGCGTCGGATGAACATGCGAAAACGCCTCTTGACGCCGCATTTTACGCCCGTTGACTGCTGTTTTCGAGGTGCCGGGAGTGGTCCAGACGGCAGGATGGTGCCATGCCCGGCGATGAACAGCTCGTGAGGATCGGTGGCAGACGCCTGCGCCTCACGAATCTCGGCAAGGTGCTGTACCCCGAGACGGGCACCACGAAGGCCGAGGTCATCGACTACTACACGCGCATCGCGCCGACGATGATCCCCCATGTCATCGGCCGGCCCGTCACCCGCAAGCGCTGGCCGGACGGCGTCGGCACCGAGGAGCATCCGGGACAGCCGTTCTTCGCGAAGGACCTCGAGCGCGGCGCCCCCGACTGGGTCCGGCGCCTGCCGATCCCCCACTCCGGCGGGCCCAAGGACTACCCCATCGCCGGGGACGTGCCGACGATCGTGTACCTCGCCCAGGTGGCGAGCCTCGAGCTGCACGTTCCGCAGTGGCGCTTCACCCCGACCGGCGACAGGGGCGACGCGGACCGGCTCGTGCTCGACCTCGACCCGGGACCCGGCGCGGGGCTGCCCGAGTGCGCCCAGGTGGCGCGGTGGGCACGCGACATCCTGACCCACATGGGGCTCGACCCCTACCCGGTCACGAGCGGGAGCAAAGGCATCCAGCTCTACTCCGCGCTGCCGCCAGGGCAGTCGAGCGAGCAGGCGTCGGCGCTCGCGCACGAGCTGGCCCGCGCGATCGAGGCCGATCATCCGGATCTGGTCGTGAGCAGCATGAAGAAGGCGATCCGCGGCGGCCGCGTGCTGATCGACTGGAGCCAGAACAACGGCTCGAAGACGACGATCGCGCCGTACTCGCTGCGCGGCCGGCCGCATCCGACGGTCGCCGTGCCCCGCACGTGGGACGAGCTGGACGACCCGGGACTCAGGCACCTGCTGTTCGGCGAGGTGCTGGACCGCGTCGACGAGATCGGCGATCCCCTCTCGCCGCTCGGCTTCCACGCGGGCGGGCGCGAAGCCGACGAGGGACCCCTCAGCACCTACATCTCGATGCGCTCGTCCGATCGCACACCCGAGCCGGTCCCGTCGAACCCCGCGGCGGCCGTGCGGCCGGCCGATGAGCTGCCCACCTTCGTCATCCAGGAGCATCACGCGACGGCGCTGCACTGGGACTTCCGGCTGGAGCGGGACGGAGTGCTCGTCAGCTGGGCCGTGCCGCGCGGTGTCCCGCACTCGTACAAGCGCAACAACCTCGCGATCCAGACCGAGGACCACCCGATGGAGTACGCCTCGTTCGAGGGCACGATCCCGATGGGCGAGTACGGCGGCGGGAGCGTGACGATCTGGGACGACGGCCGCTACGAGCTCGAGAAATGGCGCGATGACGAGATCATCTTCACCGCCGAAGGCCGTCCAGGTGGCCCTCTCGGCCGCGTCCGTCTCGCGCTCATCCGCACGGAGGGCGAGGGGGAGAAGTCCAGCTGGCTGCTGCACCGGATGAAGACGGATGCCGAGGGCAGCGTGCAGCCGGATGGCATCCCCGTCGAGCCGTCGCCGCAGGCCGACGAGCCGCGGCCGACCGCCCGTCGGCGCCGCACACCGGCCCCGGCCGCCGCGGTGGAGGCCCCCGCCTCCCTGGGCGGCAAGAAGGGCGGGAAGAGGGGTCGGAAGAGCGTCGACGAGCTTCTGGCGGAAGCCCCGCCGGCGAGCTGGCCGCCGGATCCCGCCGACCTGAAGCCGATGCTCTCGACGAGCGCGTCCGCCGACCGGGCGCGGGCCGATGCACGGCAGTGGGGCGAACCGGCCTGGGCCGAGGCGAAGTGGGACGGCATCCGCGCCGTCGGCGTGTGGGACGGCACGTCGCTTCGGCTGTGGGCGCGCAGCGGGAACGAGAGCACCGTGAAGTATCCCGAGATCACCGGCAGCGATCCCGGCCTCGGTGCCGAGCCGTGCGTCGTCGACGGCGAGCTGGTCGCGCTCGACAACGGCCGACCGAGCTTCCCGCTGCTGCAGACGCGGATGAACCTCGTCGGCGCCGGCGACATCGCCCGCCTCGCCAAGCGCACGCCTGTCCACTACTACCTCTTCGACGTCCTCGTCGCCCGGGGGAAGGACGTCACGGGCCTCCCCCTGACGGAGCGCCGGCGAATCCTCGAAGACGTCGCCGCCCGCAGCATCCCCTCGATCGTCGTTCCGCCCGTCTTCGACGACGTGGATGCCGCACTCGACGCCAGCCGCCGGTTCGACCTCGAGGGGATCGTCGTCAAGGACCCCCGCTCGGTCTACCGCCGGGGCGTGCGGTCCGACTCCTCGCTCAAGGTGAAGCTCACCCGGACGCAGGAGGTCGTCGTCGCCGGGATCCGCCCGGGTCAAGGTGCGCGCGCCTCGACGTTCGGTTCGCTGCTCCTCGGCATCCCCGGACCCGACGGCCTCCAGTACGCGGGCCGCGTCGGCACGGGGTTCAGCGATTCGGTGCTGCGTGCCCTGCAGAAGCAGCTCGCGCCGCTCGAGACGAATGAGAACCCCCTGGTCGGCGTGCCGTCGCTGGATGCCCGAGGGGTTCAGTGGGTGCGGCCGGAGGTCGTCGCCGAGGTGGAGTTCGGCGAGTTCACGCCCGGCGGCATCCTCCGTCACCCGCGCTGGCGCGGACTGCGCCCCGACAAGCGACCAGAGGAGGTCGTGCGCGAGAGCTGATGGTCACAGGTGCGCGTCGTGCTCGACGTGCCCCGCCGGCTCGAGTTGGAACGTCGAGTGCTCGACGTCGAAGTGCGTGCTGAGGCATCCCTGCAGCTGCTCGAGCATCTCGCCGGATCGCCCGTCCCGCAGCGTCTC
This sequence comes from Microbacterium sp. 4R-513, assembly GCF_011046485.1. Taxonomy (NCBI): domain Bacteria; kingdom Bacillati; phylum Actinomycetota; class Actinomycetes; order Micrococcales; family Microbacteriaceae; genus Microbacterium; species Microbacterium sp. 4R-513. The sequence goes on along the minus strand of NZ_CP049256.1, from coordinate 3,040,898 downwards.
GGGGTCGACGACGACATGCGCGGTGAACACCGGCGCGCCGCGCGTGAGCTGCCACACATGCACGTCATGCACGTCGACCACGCCGGGGGTCGAGACGATGTGCTGGCGGATCTCGCGGACATGCACGTTCTCGGGCGACGACTCCGCGAGCACCGAGACGACCTCGCGCAGCAGTCCGATGGCTCGCGGCACGATCATCGCGGCGATGAGGAGGGATGCCACGGCATCCGCCTGCATCCAGCCCGTCGTGAGGACGACGATCGCGGCGACGATCACGGCGGCCGATCCCAGCATGTCGCCGAGCACCTCGAGATACGCCCCGCGCACGTTGATGCTCGTGCGCTGGGCGGCGCTCAGGACCCACATCGAGATCGAGTTCGCGACCAGGCCGACGATCGCGACCGCGAGCATGAGGCCCCCGGCGATCTCGACCTCCGACGGCTGCATCAGGCGGCGGACGGCCTCCACCGCGACCCACACCGCCAGGACGATGAGGATCACACCGTTGACGAGCGCACCCAGCACCTCGGCGCGCTGATAGCCGAACGTGCGCCGGTCGTCCGGGGGCCGTGCCGCGACGGACGAGGCGATGAGCGCGATCACCAGGGCCGCGGCATCCGTGAACATGTGCGCGGCGTCGGCGAGGAGCGCGAGCGATCCGGACAGGACCGACCCGACGATCTGCACGAGCATGACGATCGCGGTGATGCCGAGCGAGATGGCGAGGAGGCGGCGGGGGCCGGCTCCGCGGATCCCCGCCGGGACACCGTGGGCATGGTCGTGCATGGCCCCAGGCTACGACTCGGTGCGACCCGCCCGCCGCGATCGGCGCAAGTCGGGAATGAGTGTGATTCTCAGGCTCAGAGGGCCTCTAGGAGCGGCACGAGGGCGCGGAACGCGCGGGCGCGGTGGGATGCCGCGTTCTTCTCGTCGGCGGTCCACTCCCCGACGCTGCGCTCGTCGGCGGTCGGCTGCTCGTCCGGGACGAAGATCGGGTCGTAGCCGAAGCCGCCCGACCCCGCGGCGGCACTCGCCAGGCGGCCCGGCCAGACGCCCTCGACGACGTGCTCGCCGGCAGCGCTTCCCGCCGCGCCGGCGGGAACGACGAGCGCGATCGTCGACACGAACTGCGCCGAGCGGTGGGGATCGCGGATGTCGGAGAGCTGGTCGAGCAGGAGGTTCAGGTTGGCCGCGGCATCCTTGGCATGTCCTGCCCAATAGGCCGAGAACACCCCCGGCGAACCGCCGAGCACGTCGACGCAGATGCCCGAGTCGTCCGCGAGGGCGGGGAGGCCGGTGTGGGCCGCCGCGGCGCGGGCCTTGATCAGGGCGTTCTCGGCGAAGCTGGTGCCGTCCTCGACCGGCTCAGGGCCGTCGTAGCCCACGACCTCGAGGTCGGGACGCGTCGCGGCGACGATCGCCTGGAATTCCTCGACCTTGTGCGGGTTGTGCGTCGCGAGCACGACCTGAGGCACAGTCAGACGCCCGGCGCCAGGGCGGCGGCCTGCAGGTCGCGCAACTCCGCGCAGCCGTTCACCCCGAGCTCGAGAAGGCGATCGAGCTCGCGCTTGTCGAACGGCGCCCCCTCGGCCGTGCCCTGCACCTCGACGAAGAGCCCGCGGCCCGTCACGACGACGTTCATGTCTGTCTCCGCGCGGACGTCCTCGACATATGCGAGGTCGAGCATCGGCTCGCCGTCGATGATGCCGACCGAGACGGCGGCGACCGAGTCGATGAGCACCTGCGACCTCTGACCGACGAACTTCTTCCCGCGCGCCCACTCGATCGCGTCGGCGAGGGCGACATAGGCCCCCGTGATGGCTGCTGTGCGCGTGCCGCCGTCGGCCTGCAGCACGTCGCAGTCGATGACGATCGTGTTCTCGCCCAGCGCCTTCGTGTCGACGACCGAGCGCAGCGCACGGCCGATCAGGCGCGAGATCTCGTGCGTGCGACCGCCGATGCGCCCCTTGACCGATTCGCGGTCGTTCCGCTCGTTGGTCGCGCGCGGCAGCATCGCGTACTCGGCCGTGACCCAGCCCTTGCCCTTGCCGGTGAGCCACCGCGGCACGCCGTTCGTGAACGACGCCGTGCAGAGCACCTTCGTGTTCCCGAACGAGATGAGCGCCGACCCCTCGGCCTGGCTGCTCCACCCCCGTTCGATGACGACGGGACGGAGCTGGTCGACGGAACGGCCGTCGGCCCGGAGAGTGGTGCTGACGAGGTCGGTCATGAGTTTCCCTTCACGAGGTCGATGGCACCGGTCTGCACGAGGCGGACGTCGGTCACCTCGCGGCCCATCAGGCGGTGTGCGAGGCGGAGGAATTCGTCGGCGGAGGCGCCGGTGGCTTCGTAGACATGGCGGGGCGCGGCATCCCGGCCCGCGAGCAGGTCGCGGGAGACCAGCTGCCGGTACACGTCCTTCGCCGTCTCGGTGTCGCTCGAGACGAGCGAGACCTCGGGGCCCATGACGTAGCTGATGGCGCCCTCGAGGAAGGGATAGTGCGTGCAGCCGAGCACGAGGGTGTCGACGTCCGCGTGGCGGAGCGGCGCGAGGTACTCCTCGGCGACCGCGAGCACCTCGGAGGACTCCGTCACGCCGGCCTCGACGAACTCGACGAACCGCGGGCACGCCTGGGCGAACACGGTGAGGCGCTCGTTGACCTCGAGCATGTCCTGGTACGCCCGCGAGCCGATCGTGCCCTCGGTGCCGATCACGCCGATCCGGCCGTTGCGGGTCGTCGACATCGCCGTGCGGACAGCCGGACCGATGACCTCGACGACGGGCACGTCGTAGCGCTCCCGCGCATCGCGGAGCATGGCAGCCGACGCCGTGTTGCACGCGATCACGAGCATCTTCACGCCTTCGTCGACGAGCGTGTCGAGCACCTCGAGCGCATAGCGCCGCACGTCGGCGATGGGCTTGGGGCCGTAGGGCGAGTGCGCCGTGTCGCCGATGTAGAGCATCGACTCCCGCGGCAGCTGCGCCGAGATCGCCCTGGCCACCGTGAGACCGCCGACTCCGGAGTCGAAGATGCCGATCGGAGCGTCGTTCACGATGGTCCAGCCTACGCCAGCCTCTCGCGGGGCCTGGCTAGGCTGACGCCCATGAGCACGCCCCGGAGCACCGCGCTGCACACCGACCGCTACGAGCTCACGATGCTCGACGCGGCCCTTCAGGACGGGACGGCCCAACGGCGCTGCGTCTTCGAGCTGTTCGGTCGGCGCCTCTCCGGAGCGCGCCGATTCGGCGTCGTGGCAGGCACGGGCCGGCTGCTGTCGCTCATCCGCGACTTCCGGTTCGGCGACGACGAGCTGCGCTTCCTCCGTGACCAGAGGGTCGTGGATGCCTCGACCCTCGACTTCCTCGAGGGCTACCGGTTCACGGGATCGATCACGGGCTACCGGGAGGGCGAGCTGTACTTCCCGGGCTCTCCCCTGCTGACGATCGAGGGCACGTTCGCCGAGGCGGTCGTGCTCGAGACGCTGGCGCTCAGCGTGCTCAACCACGACTCCGCGGTCGCGACGGCCGCTGCGCGCATGAGCGTCGCAGCGGGCGAGCGTCCACTGGCCGAGATGGGCTCCCGCCGTGCGGGCGAGGAGTCCGCCGTCGCGGCCGCGCGCGCCGCGTACATCGCCGGGTTCGGCGCGACCTCGAATCTCGAGGCGGGGCGGCGGTGGGGCATCCCGACCATGGGCACCGCCGCGCACGCGTGGACGCTCCTGCACGACACGGAGGAGGACGCCTTCCGCGCGCAGATCGAGACGCTCGGGACCGACACGACGCTCCTCGTCGACACCTACGACATCCGCGAGGGCGTGAGGACCGCGATCCGGGTCGCGGGGACGGGGCTCGGCGGCGTGCGCATCGACTCCGGCGATCTGCCGACGGTCGCGGCCGAGGTGCGCGCGCTCCTCGACGAGCTGGGCGCCACAGGCACGAAGATCACCGTGACGAGCGACCTCGACGAGTACGCGATCGCGGCGCTCGCGGCATCCCCTGTCGACTCCTACGGGGTCGGCACGTCGGTCGTCACGGGCTCCGGCACGCCGACCGCCGGCATGGTCTACAAGCTCGTCGCCCGGCAGGCGTCGGACGGCTCCTGGGTCGCCGTGGCGAAGGCGTCGACCGACAAGGGCTCGAAGGGCGGGCGCAAGGCCGCTTTCCGCACCCTCGAGCGCGGCGTCGCGACGAGCGAGCTCATCGCGGTCTCGGACGGCTTCGAGGCGGTCGAGACGGAGCTTCAGCATCCGGATGCCCGAGCGCTGCAGGTGCCGTTCGTCGTCGAGGGCGACATCGACACGGCCTACGAAGGAGCGCAGGGTGTCGAGCTCGCCCGCGAGCACCACGCACGCGTGCGGGAGGAGCTCCCCGTCCGGGGGCTCGCGCTCAGCCGTTCCGATCCGGCGATCCCGACGGTCTACGTCGACGCCGTCGCGTGACCCGCCTCAGCCGTTGAGCGACTCGTAGATCTCTTTGCAGGTCGGGCACACCGGGAACTTCTCGGGGTCGCGGCCCGGCGTCCACTTCTTTCCGCACAGTGCGCGCACCGGCTTGCCCGTGATCGCCGACTCGAGGATCTTGTCCTTCTTCACGTAATGCGAGAAGCGCTCGTGGTCGCCGGGTTCGATCGACTCTTCGCGGATGAGCTCTTCGAGCTCTCGGTCGAGGGTGGCGAGACCGCCGGTCCCCTCCTGACCCGGGCCTTCGACGGGGGTGCTCATAGTCGGTCAGTTTACCGCGCGGTCGCCCCCGCGGGCCGGGGAACGGGATGCCGCGGCACGCGTCAGGTGGACTCGGCGAACTCCATGATCCGGCCTTCGCGGCGGCGGAAGACGACGGAGCCGACGGCGATGCCGGCGATCAGGACGAAGAGCCCGATGCCCACGCCGCCCCACAGCGCCGTCTCGGCGTAGCGAACGTCCCGGGTCAGCGCGAGCCACGCCCACCACAGCGCCGGCGCGCTCAGCACGACGGCGCCGAGCATGACGAACGCCTGTGTGAGGGCGCTTCCCGATCCGGTGCGCTGAGGCTGCTGGAAGGGGCTCTCGCCCGGCCGTGTGACGGCATACGGCCAGGCTGCCGACGAGATGCTCGAGAGGCCGAGGCCCGTCAGGAAGAGCGACGCGCAGACACCCGCCATCGCCGGCAGGACCGCCCAGCGCCCGTGCAGCGAGATCGCGAACGGGATCGAGATCGCGAGCACGAACGCGCCGATGAGGAGGACGGGGACGAGCCGGCCGATGCGATCGGACGCACCGCGGATGCCGCTCGCGATGTGCATCCAGACCGCCGTCGAGTCGTAGGCGACGTCGTTGTGCGGCAGCCAGCCGAGAAACAGCGCGGCGAGGGGCACGGGGACGAGGGCCACGACGGCGGGCGGCACGCCGGCGATGAGGAGCGGCACGACCGACAGGGCGGCCGCGATCGGGATGATGACCATGTTCGCGATGTACCGCCGGTCGCCGAACCAGTACAGGAGGCTGCGGGCGGCGACCGCCCCGCCGGGCGTGCCCGGGGCGACGGCGAACCAGCCGAGGCCGCCGCGCTCGCGAGACGCGACCGGACGCTCAGTAGTGGTCAGCACGCGGTGGACGGCCCAGACCCAGACGAGACCCAGGACGATGATCGTCGCGAACGACACCAGGAGGCTGAGGATCGCTTCCGAGGCGCCGGTCGCGAGAAGACCGGGGAACGCGAGAGCCGCGCCGAGCGGCGTGAGCGCCAGGGTCTCCGCCGCCTCGGTCAGCTGCGTCGGCACGACGCCGCCCCACTCCAGCGACGCCAGGAAGACACCAACCGGCACGACGACGACGAGGATCGCGAGGACGAAGAGTCCGGACAGCTCACGCGACCGGCGCTCGTCGAGGAACATCGACGTGATGGCAATCGACACCCGGGCGAGGAGCACGCACGTGACCACCTGGAGCACCGCACCCAGGGCGGCGGCCGGCCACGGCACGTCATGCGCCGTCCACACAATGGCGACGCAGGCGCAGACGGCCGCGAGCACGAAGGTCGGTACGCTCACGAAGCCGACGAGAGCCAGGGCGCCGGCGAGCCGGAGGGGCGGCAGACCGAAGACCGTGAACCGGCGGGGGTCGAGCGGATCGCTGACGCCGACGATCAGCGGGGCGAGGACGTAGCCGAGCGTCACACCCGACGCGCCCAGCACCGTGACGACGAAGAGGACGCTGTCGGGCGAGTCGTCGAGCGACAGGATGCCCCAGCATGCGGCGGCCGTGGCGACGACGAGGATGACGAGGCCCGAGACGACACGCGCGATGTGGCGTCCGTCGCCGCGCAGCGTTCCGAAGAGGATCCCCAGCCTCAGTCGGAGAACGTGTGCAGCCACTCGAGGCCCTCCACGTCGCTCAGACCGCCCGCCAGCTCGATGAAGCGCTGCTCGAGCGTCAGCTCGCCGCGCACCTCGTCGACCGTGCCCTCGGCGAGCACCTGTCCCGCGACCATCACCGCGACGCGCGAGCAGACCCGCTCGACGAACTCCATGCCGTGGCTCGACAGGATGACGGTTCCGCCGTGCGCGACGTACGCCGAGAGGATGTCGAGGATCACGGCGCTGGACACCGGGTCGACCGCCTCGAACGGCTCGTCGAGGACGAGGAGGCGCGGGGAGTGGATGAGGGCGCCCGCCAGCATGACCTTTTTGAGCATGCCCGCGGAGTAGTCCGCGACGGTGCGGCCGAGTGCGTCGGTGAGATCGAAGGCCCGGGCGAGGTCGGCGATGCGGCTCTCGACCGTCGCCGACGGCAGGCCGCGCAGCACGCCGTAGTAGTAGAGCAGCTGCCGCCCCGTGAGCCGATCGAAGGTGCGCAGGCGGTCGGGAAGCACGCCCATCAGGCGCTTGGCCTGCGTCGGGTGGGCTCCTGCGTCGACACCGGCGACCTGGATGGAGCCACGGTCGGGTCGGAGCAGCCCCGCGATGAGCGACAGGGTCGTGGTCTTGCCGGCGCCGTTCGGGCCGACGAGACCGTAGAAGGTCCCGGCGGGTACGGTGAGGTCGACCCCGTCGACGGCTCGCGTGTCGCCGAACGCCTTCGTCACGCCCCGGAGCGTGAGGGCTGCCGTCGCCGTTTCCGGCGCGCCGTCGAGGACGACGGATGCCGCGAACGGGTCAGGCGCGTCGCTGTCGGCGACCGCTGCGGGTTCTTCTGGCGCGGATGCCGAGGGCTCGACTGGTTCTTCTGGCGCGGATGCCGGGGGCTCGACGACCTCGGGGGCGACGACCGCCAGGTCGTTGACGACCTCAGGTTCGGCGACGACCTCGGGCTCTGGCTCGGCGGCGACGACCTCGGGCTCAGGCTCCTGAATGACCTTGTGCGCGGCTTCGACCACCTGCGACTGCGGCGTTTCGGGAGCCGCGGGAAGCGGTGGCTTCGGCGGGATCGTCAGATCTTCCGGCAGCGCCGGAACCGGCGGCACCACGGGAGCGTCGACGAGGTCGGGCGGCAGCGGGGGCGGCGGTCCGGGATCGGCGACGGCCGGCTTCTTCGTGCGTCCGTGGGACGGCCGACGCGGCTTCTTGCCCCGCCCGGACGGCCGCGGGCGAGGTGCATCTGCGCCTGACGGGAGCGGAACGACCGGGGCGGCCCGACCCTCGCCGGTCGCACCCTCCGGATCGTCCGGGAAGGCGTCGCGTGGCACCGGCATAGAGGCTGTCACCGGTCAAACGTATCAAGCCCGCGTCCGAACACGGCCTCGGAGAGTCCGTACCGTGTCCTGATCGAGTCCCGGGAGTTATGTCACGAAACGACAACGGCGGCGCCGTATTATGCACCCTCCCAGGCGGTCTGGATAGCATGTAGCAGGCACGAGGGAGTGTCGGTTCGGTTAATCGACCGTGCACAATCGCACTCCAGGAGCAGATCTTGACTCTTCAGACCGTCATTCTCGCGGCCGGCATGGGCTCACGACTGGGCCGCAGCCTGCCCAAGCCCCTCACCGAGCTGAGCGACGGCCGCAGCATCATGCGGCAGCAGCACGACAACATCCGCGCGGCTTTCGGCGCCGAGGCCCGCATCACGACTGTCGTCGGCTACCGCGCTGAGACCATCGTCGAGGCGTTCCCCGACGTCGACTACGTCTACAACGACCGCTACGACCAGACCAACACGTCGAAGAGCCTCCTCCGCGCGCTCACCACGACGGGCCGCAGCGGCGTGCTGTGGATGAACGGCGACGTCGTCTTCGACCCGCGCGTCCTGGGGCGGGCCATCGCCCTCATCGAGCGCGATCAGTCCTTCGTGACGGTCAACACGTCGAAGGTCAGCGACGAAGAGGTCAAGTACACGACGTCGCCCGAGGGCTTCATCCGGGAGCTGTCCAAGACGGTGGTCGGAGGCATCGGCGAGGCCGTCGGCATCAACTACATCTCGAGCGCCGACAAGAAGGCGTTCATCCGCCAGCTCACGCGCGTCGACGACCAGGACTACTTCGAGCGCGGCCTGGAGCTCGCGATCGTCGAGGACGGCCTGCGTCTGCAGCCCCTCGACATCTCCGACCTCTACGCCGTCGAAGTCGACTTCGCGGAAGACCTCGAGCGCGCCAACCTCTTCGTCTGACACGCGTCAAGCCCCAGTCTCCGCGCAGCGCACCCTCGTAGGATCGGCCTGATGGCCGACAAGGTGCACCGCATCCACTCGCTCCCCGACGGCGCCCCCTGGGACGGCGGGCTCCCACCGGTGGGTTCGGACGAGCATCCGCGCACCGTTCGCACGCTCGACCGCGTGCTGGCGATCCAGCGGCCGGTCGTGCTGGCGCACCTGCGCAGCATCCGGCTGCGGCATCCCTCCGCGTCGACGGCCGAGATCGTCCGGATCCTCGAGCGACGCTATCTCGCCGCCGTCACGACCGGAGGCGCCGCCGTCGGCGCGACGGCCGTCGTGCCGGGGATCGGCACCGGCATCACCCTGACGCTGAGCGGCGTCGAGACCCTCGGATTCCTCGAGGCGACTGCTCTGTTCGCGCAATCGGTCGCCGAGGTGCACGGCATCCCGATCGAGAATCCCGACCGCGCGCGGGCGCTCGTCCTGACCCTCATGCTCGGCAAGGAGGGCGTCGATCTCGTCTCGCAGCTGGCGGGCCAGGCCGCCGGCCGGGGCGTCACGCGCGACAAGTACTGGGGCGAGATGGTCACCAAGACGATCCCCCGTGCCGCGGTCGGACCCATGGTTGATCAGCTGAAGAACATCTTCATGCGGCACTTCGCCGTGCGCGGCGGCGCCTCGTGGATCGGCAAGGCGCTGCCCTTCGGCATCGGAGCCGCCGTCGGCGGCGCGGGGAACAACATCCTCGGCCGCCGGGTGCTGGTGAGCTCCCGGCGAGCGTTCGGGCTTCCGCCTGTGCGCCTCCCCGAGGAGCTCGAGCCCCGCCCCGGGGCGACGCGGATGGAATACGCGGCCGGCCGGGGCATCAGGCGCGCCGGAGGGGCCGTCGTCGGCGGCGTGACGCGCAGCGTCCAAGCCGCGGGCAGCGCCGGGAAGCGGGTCGGCGGAGCCCTCACACGACGCAAGAAGCCTGAGATCACCACGGGAGAGGACTGAGCATGGGTCTTTTCACTCAGCGCCCCGAAGAGAACGAGGAGTGGGCGGGCCTGCCGTCGGAACCGGCGCGCGCCGAATCAGCCGCGGAGAGGCTGCCGGATGCCCCGTCCCCCGGGGCCGGCGGGATCGACCTTCTCTTCGGCGCGGGGTCGGTCGTCATTCCTGTGACGCCCGTTGTGGAGCAGTCCGCCGACCGCGACGACGCCGACCCCGGACCCGACCCCGACGCAGGCGCGCAAGACTAACCACCTCGGGCGAAGGCATCAACCCCGGCGAGGGAGGATGACGCTCGGCCCGGCGTCGCAATAGTGTCGAGGTATGGACAGCACGTTGGCGTGCCTCGCCGCGTGGATGCCGCGGCAGCGCTGGTATGCGGCGAAGGCGAGGCTCCCGAGCCTCCGGCTCGCCGCATGGTGGGACCTGCCCGCAGAGGACTGCACGGTGCGGACGTTCCTCGTCGCCGACGAGGGGGCGCTGCCGGTCGTGCTCTACCAGGTGCCGGTCGTGGCACGAGCGACGTCGTCGGTCGACGCGAATCCGGATCACATCATCGGCAGCCCGGAGCCCGGCACGACGTTCATCGACGGCCCCTTCGACCCGGCTTATTCGACGGCACTCCTCGCGCTCATCTCGAACGGCGGACGCGCGGGCGGACCCGGCACGGTGGTGACGGGCCATCCCTCCCACCAGCTCGACCTCAGCAGCACGCGTTCCGCGACCGTCCTCGCCGGCGAGCAGTCCAACACGTCGCTCATCTATCGCGCCGACGACGGCTCGACGCCGATCATCGCGAAGGTCTTCCGACAGCTGCATCCCGGGCTCAACCCCGACATCGAGCTCACGACGGCTCTCGCCGCAGCGGGCTCCCCACACGTTCCGCCCGCGGTCGGATCCGTCGAAGGCGAGTGGCCCGACGGCGCGACGTCCCACGGCACGACCCGCGGCTCGCTGGCCTTCGCGCAGGAGTTCCTGCCCGGCGTCGAGGATGCCTGGCGCGTCGCGCTGCGCGCCGCGGCGAGCGGCGAGGACTTCGCGGACCGCGCGCACGCCCTCGGCGAGGCCACCGCGAACGTGCATGTCTCGCTCGCTCAGCTGTTCCCGACGCACGACCCGCAGACCGCCGACCGTGAGGCGACGGCCGCAACCTGGCGACGGCGCCTCGCGATCGCGATGGCCGAGGTGCCGGCCATCGCCGAGCGGAAGCATGCGATCGAGGAGGTCTACGAGCGGGCGTGGGATGCCTCATGGCCGCCGCTGCAGCGGATCCACGGCGACTACCACCTCGGCCAGGTGCTGCACGACCCCGTCCGTGGCTGGGTGCTCCTCGACTTCGAGGGCGAGCCCCTGCGTCCCATGGCGGAGCGGACGCAGCCGGATCTGGCGCTTCGCGATGTCGCCGGCATGCTCCGGTCGTTCGACTACGTCGCCGGGTCCATCCGCCTGGACCACCCCGACCGCTCCCCCGAAGCGGTCGCGGAGTGGGTTCGCGCCGCGCGGCAGGGCTTCGAGGAGGGATATGCGGGCGTGTCCGGCGTGGACCTCGCCGAGCAGCGCGACCTCCTGAGCGCCCTCGAGCTCGACAAGGCGGTCTACGAGGCGATCTACGAGTCGCGCAATCGGCCGACCTGGGTGACGATCCCCCTGCGGGCGATCGCACGCCTCGTCGAGCGGTCGGCGGTCGGCTGAGCGGCTCGGCGCCGGGTCCGGGGCCGATCAGTCGTCGAGCTCGGCCTCTTCGTCCGCGTCGTCGTCCGGCTCGTCGGCAGCGGTGCGGGCGTGCCACGTCTCCCAATCGGCCATGAGACGGGCGATGGCCTCATGGAAGCGTCGGGTGGCGGCACCCGGCGTCGTGTCGCCGAAGTAGTAGGTCACCCACTCCGTGAGCCGCGCCGCAGCTTCGGGATCGCGGATCACTCGCTCGGTCTCTTCGACGATCCCCGGCGCATCTGACGCGTCGAGCCATTCGCACGACGAGAGGTACCCGTGCGTGTCGACGATAGCCTCGGGATCGACGGGGCGCGTGATCAGCAGGGGCTTCCCTGCCGCCAGGCGGTCGTAGACCATCGCCGAGATGTCGACCACGGCGACATCGGCCGCAGCGAGCTGCCAGCCGAGTTCCGGCCCGTCGTCGTAGACGTGCTCCGCACCCGGGTCGGAGCGGTTCGCCGCCGCGAGGGCGGCGATGATCCGCTGGTTCGCAGCGCCGTATTCCGGGTCGACCACACCCGAGCGCGGGTGCGGGCGGTACACGACGCGATGACGTCGCGTCTCGAGCAGCGCCTTCACGAGCGCTTCGCCGTGCGTCCGCACCGATCCGTAGTGCGCCGAGGGCCGGTCGCCCTCCCACGTCGGCGCGTAGAGCACGACCGTCCGGTCATCGGGCGTGTACGGCAGAGCCCCGGAGTAGTGGTCCGCCTGCGGGCGGCCGATCTGGATCGTGCGCGTGTCGAGGTCGAAGTCCCACAGCACGCGCGACAGACGCTCGCGAGCGGCATCCCCCGCGATGAAGGCGAAGTCGTACGCCTTGTACTGGTTCGTCGTCATGTACATCTTGTCGGACTCGCCGTGGTTGATGAACACGTGCCAGCGCCGGCCGTACCGGAACATCTGGAAATTGCGGGTGTTCTGATTGACGTAGAGCACGACGCGGATGTCCTGCGTGACGAGGAACGCCTCAAGATCGCGCACCGTCGGCACGAACTCGACCGGCGGAGCGTCCTCGGCGAGAAGTGCCTGCGCACCCGTGGCCGAGCGGCTGAGCACCACGACGGGCCACAGCTTCGAGAGCTCGGCGAGCGGCTTGTACCACTGCCGCATCTGGTACATGTTGACCGCGCCGTCGGCGAAGTACACGGCCACCTTGTAGTGGTGCTCGGGATGCTCCGGCCGCACGTCCAGAGTCCTTCGGACGTCTCGCACCGCTGTCCGGTTGGCGAGCGCCTTGCGGAGGAGTGCGGTGGCTGTGCGCGCATCCGAGACCAGTCCCACGCCTTCAGCCTACCGGCGGGCGCGCATGCCATGATCGACGGGTGCAGTCGTCAGAGCCCGGGCGCAAAGACGCGCCCGTCGTGCCGGACGACGCGGGCGTGACGTTCGTCATGCCCGTGCTCAACGAGCGGGCCTACCTGCGCCGGGCTGTCGAGACGGTGCTCGCGCAGGAGGTCGACGGGCCCTCGGAGCTCATCCTCGCGCTCGCCCCCTCGACCGACGGCACGAATGCGCTCGCGGAGGAGCTCGCGGCGACCGACGACCGCATCGTGCTCGTCGACAACCCTGAGGCCGACATCCCCGTGGGGCTCAACCGTGCCATCCGCGCGGGGCGGTATCCGACCGTCGTGCGCGTCGACGCGCACTCCGAGCTGCAGGCGGGTTACACGCTGAAGGCACTCGCCACCCTCGCCCGCGTACGTGCGGCCAACGTCGGCGGCGTCATGCGGGCCGAGGGGCGCTCGCCCTTCCAGCGCGCCGTCGCACGCGCCTACAACTCGCCCGTGGGCCTCGGCGGCGGGGCGTATCACGGCGGGCACGACGAGGGCGAGGCCGAATCCGCCTATCTCGGGGTCATGCGCCGGGCGGTGATCGAGGAGGTCGGCCTCTTCGACGAGACCATCCGCCGCGGCGAGGACTGGGAGCTCAACCTGCGCATCCGCCGAGCGGGCTACCGCGTGTGGTTCGATCCCGACCTCTCCGTCACCTACTGGCCGCGCGAGAGCTGGGCGCGCCTCGCCCGGCAGTTCCACGCGACGGGGCGGTGGCGCGGCGAGCTCGTGCGGCGATTCGGGCGCGGCAATTCACTGCGGTTCTTCGCGCCGCCGGCGCTCGTCGTGGCGCTCGTCCTCGCCGTCCTGGTGGGAGCGCTTCAGCTCACGGGAGTGCTGACCGGATGGTGGGCGGTCGCGGCATCCGTCGTCTATCTCCCCGTGATCGCGTACGTCCTGCTCATCGCGGTCTGGGCGATCGGCCCGGGCGGCGGCAGAGGATGGCGCGACAAGCTGTGGACCGCGGCGGTCCTGCCGACGATGCACCTGTCGTGGGGCACCGGTTTCCTCGCCGGCGTGGCGCGCGGAGCGCACGACACGGTCGACACGTCTCGGCTGGGCGACCGCAACACGCCCCTGCCCTGAGCGTCGCTAGTCGCTGGACGCGTCCCGCTCGAGAAAGCCCTGATCGAAGATCCGGTCGACCACGCGCTCGGCGGCGCGGCCGTCGTCGCGCGGGTTGAACTTCTGGCGCCACCGGTCGTACCGCGCCGCGAAGCGGGCGGGGTCGCCCTCGCGCAGCTCGCGCACGAGCTCCGCCTGGGACCGGATGACCGGTCCCGGCGCGTGGGCCACGAGGTCGAAGTAGAAGCCGCGCAGCTCCCCGCGATAGTGCTCCATGTCGGGCACGAGGAAGTACATCGGCTTGCCGGTCACGCTGAAGTCGAACATGACCGAGGAGTAGTCCGTGACGAGGGCGTCGGCGGCGAGGAGCAGGAGCGACGTGTCGGGGAACCCGGTGACGTCGACGACGCGGGGGCCCGCGGCATCCTTCCCCGGCAGCAGCGTGCGCGAGTGGCCGCGCACGAGCACGACGGCGTCGGCCTCGCCCGCCAGGGTGACGGGATCGACGAAGTCCACCATCTCGTCGCGGTCGTCGCGCCACGTCGGCGCGTAGAGGATCACCCGGTCTTCGGGACGGATGCCGAGCGCCCGCCGCGTGGCGGCACCGTCACCCGTGGTCAGCACGTCGTTGCGCGGGTAGCCCTCGACCCAGATCGGCCGGGTCAGGAAGGCATAGGCCTTGCCGAGGATGCGGGCGGCGTAGGGGTTCTGGGCGAGGAGGATGTTCCACCGGCGGGATTCCCGGACGACGGCGGCCATCCGGCGCGGATCGAAGCCGGGCCGGTGCAGGGCGAGCCGCTTCAGCGGGGTGCCGTGCCACGTCTGGAGGACGACCTGTCCCGGACGCCGGGCGAAGCGCCGTCGCAGCCAGTCGTTCACGACGAGCAGGCGGGCCGACCCGCGGGCGCGCCACCACTCCGGGCTTCCCTCGACCACCGGGACGGCGCCCTCGGGAACCTGGACGGAGAGGTCGACGACGCTCCAGTAGCGGGTCACGCCGGGAACCCGTCGCGCGATGACTCGGTCGATCGCGAGCGGGTTGCAGCTCGCATTCCGGCCGTAGAAGCTCTCGAAGAAGGCCGCGTTCTCGAGGCCGCCCGGACGCGTCGCGTAGCGGCGCTCGAGGGCCGCCTGCCCTTCACCGGAGTCGTAGGCGGGATCGATCGGGGGGCCGATGCGGACCACGCCGCCGTCGAGCGACGCGCGCAGCGTGCCCAGCTGCACGAGCGGCAGGGGCGCGGGCGGGTCGACGGGCGCCGAGTCCGCCGCCGTCTCGATCACGAGGGCGTATTCGCCGGAGGGCAGCGGAAGCTCCGGTCCGCCCCACCGCGCCGCGCGCAGCGGCAGCACCGCGCGCCATGTCTTGCCGCGGCCCGTGACGGCCCCGGTCACGCGGGCGCGCGCGCCGACGATCTCGACCGAGGCCGGTCGGGGGCCGTCGCCCGAGAGGACGAGAGCCGCACCGGACTCGGTGGTGAAGCGGGCGTCGGTCATCCTCGTCCTTCCTCGCGGCCGGCGGCCGGGGTGTTCAGGGGGCGGCCGAGTCCGGCCAGGATCGCACGGTACACCCTCGTGGTGTTCCGGCCGTCGCGGAAGTCGTGCACGCGGTTGTCGAGTGCGCGCGAGCGTTCCAGCGCGGCGGCGGCGACGTCGGGATCGCCGAGGAGAGCGTCGAGGCGGCGCGCCGCGGCGGACCAGTCGTGCGCCCAATCGTCTCCCGCGACGTCGGCGTACGTGCCGTAGAAGCCCCGGCGACGGGCGTACGAGTCGACGTCCGGCGCCAGGTAGACCACGGGCAGGGGCACGAGCGCCGCGTCGAACATGAGCGACGAGTAGTCCGTGACGAGCGCGTCGAGCCCGGGCAGCAGGGGCGTGACGTCGGCGAGGACATCGCTGCCGAGCCCGCGCACCCGCTCCGTCCCGAGCGGCGGCGCGTACTCCCCCGCTCCCAGCGGATGGGAGCGCACGAGGAGGACGGCGTCGTGACGCCTCAGCACATCGACGATCGCGCGCCACTCGGCGGCGGTCGGGATCGCGGGGTCGGTCTCGCCGTCGCGCCACGTCGGCGCGTAGAGGACGAGCCGCGAGGACGGGTCGAGTGGCCCGGCGAGCTCGCCGATCCGCTCCCGCGCGCTGCCGCTTCGCTCGGCGACCGTGCCGCGCGACAGCACGTCGACCCGCGGCTCGCCGGTCACCGGGACGCGGTCGTCGGGCAGACCGAAGGCCGATTCCAGGCGACCGCGGACCACGTGGGAGGCGGCGGGCACGAGGCGGATCCCTCGGGCCGTGCGCCGGTAGAGCAACCCGAGCGCGCGCCGAGCGAGGCCGGCGAGCGGGCCCCGCGCGAGCGCAGCGGGCGGGCGCAGCGTCTCGGGTGAATCGAGGCCGATGCGCTTCAGCGGGATCCCATGCCACAGCTGCACGACGAACGCGCCGTGCGTCGCATAGCGGTTGACGTCGCCGAACCCGTGCGTGACGACGACCACGCGGGCCCGGGCCGTCGCCCAGAAGCCGCGCAGCGAGTGCTTGCGAATGCTCGGGATGCCTCGGGCCGAGGCATCCCGAGCCTGAGACGTGGTGGCGACCAGCCACACGGCGCGCTCTCCGTGCGTCGCTGCGACCTCCCACAGAGCCAGCGCGCCGTCGGCGATGCCGACGGCGCAGCCGAAGACCCAGAGGTCCCGCGAGCGCGGTACGAGAAGGGTGACGAGGCGTCCGGCCGCGTACACCGGGAGGCGGGCCAGCTTCGCCGCGTTGCCCGCGCCGAAAGAGAAGGACGCCACCCCGCGAGCCTATCGCGGGGTGGCGTCCTGGCCCTGAGAGGGGCACTGCTGGAAGGACTACTTGCCGAGGGTTCCGAGGGTCACCGTGACGGTCTTCGAGTCGCCGCCGCGGACGTACGTGAGCTTCGCGTCGCTTCCGCCTGCCGCCGCCCGCACCTGCGCAGTGAGGTCGGTCGCGTCGGTCACGGGGACGCCGTTGAACTCGGTGACGATGTCGCCCTTCTGGAGGCCGGCGGCCCCGGCCGCTCCCCCGCCGACGATCTCGGCGATGTAAGCGCCGGTGATGGTCGAGCCCTCGACGGATGCCGCGTCCTGGACGCTCGCGCCGAGGAGGCCGTGGGTCGCCTCGCCGTTGTCGATGATCTCACCGGTCACGCGCTTGACGATGTCGGACGGAATCGAGAAGCCGACGCCGATCGAGCCGGACTGGCTGCCGCCCGACGAGCCCGCCGAGGCGATCGCGACGTTGATGCCGATGAGCTTGCCGGTGTCGTCGACGAGCGCACCACCCGAGTTGCCGGGGTTGATCGCGGCGTCGGTCTGGATGACCGAGATCGAGATCGACTCGGTCGGCTGCTGGGTCTGGCCCTGGCCGAAGTCGAACTGGAAGGGGCTCTGCCCGCCCTGGTCGGGGGTTTGGCTCTCGCTGTCGGAGTCGCCCTCGGGCGCGGCCGACGAGGCGATCTGGATCGAGCGGTTGAGCGCGCTCACGATGCCGGTCGTCACGGTGTTCGACAGGCCGAGGGGCGCGCCGACCGCGACGGTCTCGTCGCCGACATTGAGCTTGGACGAGTCGGAGTACTCGATCGGGGTCAGGCCCGAGGCATCCTCGAGCTTGATGACCGCGAGGTCGTACGTCGGGTCCGTGCCGACGACCTTCGCGTCGTAGACCTTTCCGTCAGACGTCGTCACCTTGATCGCCGCGTCGGCGGTCGCGCCGTCGAGCGTCACGACGTGCGTGTTCGTCACGACATAGCCGTCGTCGGTCAGGATGACGCCCGACCCGGTGCCGCCGGCCGAGTCGCTCGTCGCCTGGATCGTGACGACGCTCGGGACGACCTTGGCCGCGATCGCGGTGGTCTGGTTGACCGACCCGGTGTCGTTGACCGTGACGGTGGTCGGGCCGGCCGCCGGGCTGCCGCCGTCGGTGCCGAAGACGTTGACGCCCGCATATGCGCCGCCGAGGCCCGCGGCACCGCCGACGATGGCGGCGGCGACGATGAGGCCCACGACCTTGCCGGCGCCGGACTTCTGCTTCGGAGCGGTCTTGGTAGGCACCGCGCCGGTCGCGGGGGCGCCGAGCGGAGTCGTCGGCTGCGTCTGATTGGCAGCGGAGCCGAAGGACGACGCGTACGGCTGACCCTGGTAGGGCTGGCCGGGGTGGGCCGGCTGGCCGGGGTGGGCCGGCTGGCCGGGCTGGCCCGCCTGCGGGCCGTAGCCCTGGGGGCGCGGAGCACCGTAGGGCTGCTGCTGCGGGTAGCCGGGGTACGCGGGACGCTGCTGCTGTCCGGGCGCCTGCCAGCCGGCGGGAGCCTGGGGCTGCGGCGGGACGGTGTGCGAGGCCGGGTACGCGGCTGGCTGCTGCGGTGCCGCGTTCGTCTGGGGTGCCTGAGGGGCCTGAGCGGCAGCGGGCTGCGCGGTCGGAGCAGGCGGGGTCTGCGGAACGGCGTTCTCGGGGTTCTGGTCGGCGGGGCGGTCGCCCGTGGTGTCGCTCATGGATGCTCCTTGTGGACAAGTGATCTCACTGTGCCCTGCGAGTCTGTGGATTTCTTATGCCCACGTTGGGACTCGACTATGCGAGTAGCGTGAACCCGATGCGAGACATTCCAGGTGCCTGGCGCCGGGCCGTTGCAGGCGCCGGGCTCATCGGCTCCGACGGGATCGTACGTCCCACCATCTTCGCCGAGATGAGCGCCCTCGCGGCCGAGACGGGTGCCGTCAACCTCGGCCAGGGCTTCCCCGACGAGGACGGCCCGGCGGCGGTGCTCGACACAGCGCGCGAGGCCATCGCCCACGGGGTCAATCAGTATCCGCCGGGGCGCGGCATCCCGGACCTGCTCTCCGCCGTCGCGGAGCACCAGCAGAGGTTCTACGGCCTCACCCTCGACCCTGCCCGGAACGTGCTCGTCACGGCCGGGGCCACAGAGGCGATCGCCGCGACGCTCCTCGCGCTCGTGACGGCGCCGGACGACGAGGTCGTGGTCTTCGAGCCGTACTACGACGAATATGCCGCCGTCGTCGCGCTGTCGGGCGCGCGGCTCGTGACGGTGCCTCTGCGGTGGCCCGACTTCCAGCCGGATCTCGACCGGCTTCGGGATGCCGTGACCGACCGCACCCGGGCCATCGTGGTCAACGACCCCCACAATCCCACGGGCGTCGTGTTCACGGCCGAGGTGCGTTCGCTCGTCGTCGAGCTCGCGGCGCGGCACGACGCCTTCATCGTGACCGACGAGGTGTACGAGCACCTCGTGTTCGACGAGAAGCACGTGCCCATCGCGACGCTTCCGGGAGCGTGGGACCGCACCATCTCGATCTCGTCGGGCGGCAAGACCTTCTCGACGACGGGCTGGAAGATCGGCTGGGTCACCGGCCCCGCCGACCTCGTCGATGCGGTGCTCGCGGTGAAGCAGTGGCTCACGTACGTCAACGGCGCGCCTTTTCAGCCGGCGATCGCCACAGGGCTGCGTCTCCCCGACTCCTACTTCGAGGCCGCCGCGAGCACCCTGCGCGCGAAGCGGGACCTGCTCGGTGCCGGGCTGCGTGCGGCCGGGTTCGACGTGTCGATGCCGTCGGGCTCCTACTTCACGGTCGCGGATGCCGCGCCGCTCGGTGCCGTGGATGCCGCGGACTTCTGTCGCGCCCTCCCCCACCGCGCGGGGGTCGTCGCGATCCCGCTGACCGCATTCGTCACGCCCGAGCGCCGGGCCGAGTACGCGACGCTCGTCAGGTTCGCGGCCTGCAAGCGCGTCGAGGTGCTCGAGGACGCGGCATCCCGCCTCGCGAGCCTGGCCGGCTGAGCAGGATCAGTCCCGGGGCACCACGCGGAATCGCCGGAGGGCCACCGAGGGATTGACGCGCCGAACCCGTTCGACGACATCGGGATCAAGGTGCGCCACGACCACGTCGGTCGCGGTGCCGATGGCTGCGAGCTGCACCCCCAGCGGATCGACGATCGCCGACAGGCCGACACCGAGGGGCGGCGGGTGATCGGCGGCGGCCACGAACACGGTGTTCTCGATGGCGCGGGCCTGGAGGAGGGTGCGCCAGTGGTGCTCCTTGAGGGGCCCGCGCACCCACTCCGCGGGAACCAGGAAGGCGTCGGCGCCGGCATCGACGAGGAGCCTCCCGACCTCGGGGAACCGCAGGTCGTAGCACGTCATGAGCCCGAAGCGCAGGCCGTCGACCTCGAACGTCTCGGGCTCAGCGAGCTCTCCCGGCTGCACCCAATCGGACTCGCGCTGACCGAAGGCGTCGTAGAGGTGGAGCTTGCGGTAGCGGGCCACCACCCCGGAGGCGTCGATCGCCACCACCGTGTTGCGCACACGTCGTCCATCGCCCGCCCGTTCGAGCAGCCCCGCGACGACCACGATGCCGTGCTCATCGGCGAGCCGCGTGAGCGCCTGGGTGAACGGCCCGTCGACCTCCTGCGCGTGTGCTGCGAGCGACTCGTCGAAGGGGTCGATGAAGTAGCTCGAGTACTCGGGGAACACCACGACGCGGGCACCGCGCTCCGATGCCGTGCGCACGAGACTCGCGATGAGCTCGACGTTGACCGCGGCATCCGTCGTCGGCGAGAACTGCGCGACCGCGACCCCGACCGTCATCGCCCCTCCTCCCGGCGTCCGCGGACGCGCATGATGGTCGGCACGACGATCCAGAGGACGACGAGGAGAGCGCCGAGCACGATCGCGACGACGGTCGATGCCGCGTCGCTGACGACGACGTCGAACACGAAGGACACCACCCCGACCACGAGAGCGGCCACCGTGACCAGTGCGGTGGACAGCGCCGCATGCCCGTAGGCCACGACGCGGCGCTTGAGGCGCTGCTGGAAGAGGATGCGGTGCAGGGCCACCGGCGCGAGCGCGAAGATCGTGCTGAGGCCCGCGAGCACGACCAGGACGAGGTAGAAGGTCCGCTGCCCGTCGGTCAGATCCGCGAACGTCGGCTGGAAGGCGAGGGCCAGCAGGAAGCCCGTGAGGATCTGGGTTCCGGTCTGAAGGACACGGAGCTCCTGGAGCACCTCGCCCCAATTGCGATCGGCGCGCTCCGTCGGGGTCTCGTCCCGGCCGTCCCGACGGTCGTCGAGCGGGTCGGTGTCGGCGTCCGGCATGGTGCAATCCTCGCGCGCCGTGCGCGTGCGGGGCAAGCGAGCCTGGCCGCGTGCGAGACCCCCTCGAAATCCGTGTTAGGCTCGTTCTTGTGCCGCGGGGTGGAGCAGCTCGGTAGCTCGCTGGGCTCATAACCCAGAGGTCGCAGGTTCAAATCCTGTCCCCGCAACAAATGAAGAAGGCGTCCCCGTCAGGGGGCGCCTTCTTCTTTTGTTTCGTGGACCGTTGTCTTGAAGCTGCCCGCAGGCGGTCCCGCGCCGCAGAGGCTCCGCGAAGCGCGCAGCGATTCGTGGAGGGCGGCGTGGCCAAATCCTGTCCCCGCAACAAAACGAAGAAGGCGTCCCCGTCAGGGGGCGCCTTCTTCGTTTCATTTCCGGGACCGTTGTCTTGAAGCTGCCCGCAGGCGGTCCCGCGCCGCAGAGGCTCAGTCGCGGGGGTCGATCGCGTCGCTCAGCTCCAGGAGGAAACGGGTCACCACGCGCAGCTCGTCCTCGTCGAAGCGCTCGGCGACCAGGCGCATCGTGCGGAGGCGTTCGCTGAAGTGCTTGTAGAACTCGTCTCGCGAGGCCTGGGTGAGGACTACAACGCGTGCGCGGCGATCCTTCGGGTGCGGCCTGCGCTCCAGGTGACCGGATGCCGTCAGCCGGTCGAGCAGCTTCGTCGTGGAGGCGGTCGAGATGCGCAGATGCCGGGCGACGTCGTGCGGGCTGACCGACTCGCCGCGCTGCTCGCGCACGATGAGCATGCGGAGGGCCGCGACGTCGGAGGCGTTCATCTCCATGTCGCCCTTCATGCCGCTGTGCATCCGGTCCATCGCATCGCCGAGCGCGCGGATACCCTTGAGCACATCCATGACGGCGTGATCACGGGCTGTCTGCGGAATCCATCGCTCCTGCATCTGTGGACACACCTCCTCACCCTATGTATCATCGACCACACGAGATTGCTAGATAAACTAGCGAATTTATAGGAGGACCCATGACCGATACCGATCACGTCGTCCTCTTG
Source organism: Microbacterium sp. 4R-513 (assembly GCF_011046485.1). Lineage (NCBI taxonomy): Bacteria > Bacillati > Actinomycetota > Actinomycetes > Micrococcales > Microbacteriaceae > Microbacterium > Microbacterium sp. 4R-513. The sequence continues at coordinate 3,019,112 of NZ_CP049256.1, read as the reverse complement.
GACGATGACGGGCGAGAGATCGGCACCGCGCCGAAGAGCAGCGTTCACGGCACGGAGACGGCCCTGCACCTCGCATTCTCGTGCCACGTCGTCAACGATGAGGGTCAGGTGCTGGTGACACGCCGGGCACTGGGCAAGACCACGTGGCCGGGCGTCTGGACGAACTCCTTCTGCGGCCACCCCCGTCCCGCGGAACCCGTGATCGCCGCGGTCCGCCGCCGCGCCGAGTACGAGCTCGGCATCACCCTCACCGAGATCGATCTCGCGCTCCCCCTCTTCCGCTACCGCGCGGTCGATGCCAACGGCATCGTCGAGCACGAGCTGTGCCCCGTGTACACGGCCCGCACGCACGACGAGCCCGTGCTCAACCCGCTCGAAGTGGTCGACGCCCGCTGGGTCGACCCGGCCGATCTCGCGGCATCCCTCACCGCGACGCCCTGGGCGTTCAGCCCCTGGCTCGTGCTCCAGGCCGAGCAGCTGCACCTGTTCGACACGACGCAGCCGCGCGAACGACGACGAGCGTCATGATCGCCCTCGCGCCGGCCCCCGCTGCGGCCATCGACGACGCGATCGACGACGCCCTGTCCCGCATCCGCGGCCGCGCCGACGCACTCGGCGAAGGCTTCAGCGAGCTCGGCGGTGCGATCGCCCGGGCCGCCGCGGGAGGCAAGAGGTTCCGCCCGGCCCTTGTCGCGGCATCCTTCGAGGCGTTCGGGGGAACGGTCGCGGACGCGCCGGGGCTGTATTCCGTCGCGGCCGCCTTCGAGCTCCTCCACACCGCCTTCGTCGTGCACGACGACGTCATCGATCACGACACGGTGCGCCGCGGCAGCCCGAACGTGGCGGGAGAGTTCCGCCTGCGGGCGCAGTCGCGGGGAGCGGATGCCTCGGGTGCCGCGCTCCTCGGCGACGCCGCCGCCATCCTCGCCGGCGACCTCCTGCTCCACGAGGCGTGCCGGCTCGCGGCCCTGGCGGACGTCGGGACGGCGCACCGCGCGGCCCTGCTGACGCTCATCGACGACGCCGTCTTCGTCTCGGCGGCGGGCGAGCTCGCCGACGTCGAGAACGCGGTCTCGGCCGACTACGCCGACTCCGAGGCCCTCCTCGCCGCAGCCCACGACAAGACGGCCGTCTACTCGTTCACCGCGCCGCTCTCCGCGGGAGCCGTCCTCGCCGACGCGTCCCCCGCCGCGATCGCCGCCCTCTCCGACGCCGGGCGTCACCTGGGCCTCGCGTTCCAGCTCGCCGACGACCTCATCGGCGCCTTCGGCACGCCCGATCAGGCGGGGCGGGACTCCGGCGGCGATCTGCGCGAGGCGAAGCGCACGCCGCTCATCGGACTCGCGCGCGAGACAGATGCGTGGTCCCGGGTGCACGAGGCGATCTCGGTCGCCCACACGGGTCCCATCGCCGTACGCGAGGCGCAGCGCATGCTCGACGAGAGCGGCGCGCGCGCCCGGCTCGTGGCGCTCGTCGACGAGTCGCTCGGCGACGCCCGGCGCGCGGCATCCGATCCCGCTCTTCCGCCGAACGTCGCCGAACTCCTGACGACCATCGCGGCGAAGATCGCGCGGAGGGTCCCGTGAGCGGCCGGCGCGACGACGAAGCGACCGGCCTCGCTCTGTACGACCGGACGGCTCGGGATGCCGCGGCCGCCGTGATCGCGGCCTATTCGACGTCCTTCGGGCTCGCCAGCCGTATGCTCGGGCCCCGCGTGCGGCCGCACGTGCGCAACGTCTACGCCCTCGCGCGCATCGCGGACGAGATCGTCGACGGCCCGGCGAGCGCTGCCGGGTTGGACGCGGAGACCGAGCGACGCATCCTCGACGATCTCGAGAGTGAGACGCTGGCGGCGATCGGCCGTGGCTTCAGCTCCAATCTCGTCGTGCACGCCTTCGGGCAGACCGCGCGGGAGTGCGGCATCGGCGAGGACCTGGTGCGTCCTTTCTTCACCTCGATGCGGACCGATCTGACGACGGCTCAGCACGACGGCGCCTCTCACGATGCCTATGTCTACGGATCCGCGGAGGTCATCGGACTCATGTGCCTGCAGGCTTTCGTCAACGCGGGCGAAACGACCCCGCGCGAGCCCGCGCCCGAACTGGTCGACGGCGCGCGGCGGCTCGGCGCGGCCTTCCAGGACGTCAACTTCCTGCGCGACGCCGACCACGACGCGGGTGAGCTCGGTCGCGACTACCTCGGCTCGGCGAGCCGCGAAGAGGTGCTCGCCCGCATCGAGGCCGACCTCGGCGCGGCCGCGGCCGTCATCCCGCTCCTGCCGACCGACTGCCGGCGGGCCGTGACGGCGGCGCACGACCTCTTCGCGGCCCTCGCCGTGCGGCTGCGCCGCGAGCCGGAGCCTCAGAAGCGGGTCCGCGTGCCCGACCCGGTCAAGGCGGCCGTCGCCGCGCGCGCCTGGCTGGGCTTCGCACCGCGGAGCGCACGGGCATGAGCCGGGCGAAGACGCCCCGCGTGCCGGGGACCGCCGCCGTCGTCGGCGGAGGCATCGCCGGCCTCGCGACCGCCGCGCTGCTCGCCTCCGAGGGATGGAAGGTGCGGCTCTTCGAGGGCCGCGACGATGTCGGCGGCCGGGCGGGATCGTGGGAGCGCGAAGGATTCCGCTTCGACACCGGCCCGAGCTGGTACCTCATGCCCGAGGTGTTCGAGCACTTCTTTCGCCTCCTCGGCACGACAGCGGCCGACGAGCTCGACCTCGTCCCCCTCGACCCGGCTTACCGGGTCTACACGGAGGGCGCGGCTGAGCCGCTCGACATCGTGTCTGGCCGGGATGCCGCGACCTCGCTGTTCGAGAGCATCGAGCCCGGTGCGGGAGCGAAGCTCGACGCCTACCTCGATTCCGCCGCCGATGCCTACGAGCTCTCGGTCTCACGATTCCTCTACGACCCGTACGAGACGACGGCCGGGCTGCGCGACCCGCAGCTCCTCCGCCGGCTTCCGCGACTCGCACCGCTGCTCACCCGGCCCCTCGCCTCGTACATCGAGCAGCGATTCACCGACCAGCGGCTCCGGCAGGTGCTCGGCTATCCGGCCGTGTTCCTCGGCGGTTCGCCATACGGCGTGCCCAGCCTGTACCACCTCATGAGCCACCTCGATCTCGACGAGGGCGTGCTCTACCCCCGCGGCGGCTTCACCGAGGTGATCCGCGCGATCGAGCGGCTCGCCCGCGCGCGCGGGGTCGAGATCGAGACGGGCGCCGACGTCGTCGCGATCCAGACGACGGGTGCCGGGAAGGATGCCTCGGCCACCGGCATCCTCCTCTCCGACGGGCGTGCGATCGCCGCCGACCTCGTCGTCTCGACGGCCGATCTGCACCACACCGAGACGGCGCTCCTGCCGCCGGAGCTGCAGACCTACCCCGAGTCGTGGTGGCAGAAGCGGACTCCGAGCCCGGGTGCGCTCCTCCTGCTCCTCGGCGTCCGAGGAGAGCTCCCGCAGCTGGCCCATCACACGCTGCTCTTCACGAAGGATTGGCGCGAGAACTTCGAGCGGATCTTCGGGGCGCATCCCGGCATCCCGGATCCCGCGTCGCTCTACGTGTGCCGGCCCAGCGCGTCGGACCCGAGCGTCGCGCCCGCGGGGTACGAGAATCTCTTCGTGCTCGTCCCCGTCCCCGCCGATCCGTCCCTCGGGCACGGCGGCGAGGACGCCGATGGCGACCCGCGGATCGAGCAGGCCGCCGACGCCGTCATCCGGCAGCTGTCGTCGTGGTGCGGCATCCCGGATCTGGCGGACCGCATCGTCGTCCGACGCACGATCGCGCCCGGCGACTTCGCGGCGGATCTGAATGCCTGGCGCGGCAACGCGCTCGGACTGGCGCACACGCTCGGCCAGAGCGCCGTGTTCCGGCCGCGCAATGCGTCGAAACGCGTCGATCATCTCCTCTACGCGGGCGGTTCGACGCTCCCCGGCATCGGGTTGCCGATGTGCCTCATCTCGGCGGAGCTCGTGGTCAAGCGGCTGCGGGGCGACCGCTCCCCCGGCCCTCTGCCCGAGCCCGTCGCGGCGAGGGCGTGACGTGCCGGGCCTGTACCTCGTCGCGATCCTCGTCTCACTCGCCGGCATCGTGCTGCTCGATCTGCGGTTCCGGCTCGCCCTCCGCCCCGCCCCGGGGCGAACGGTCGCGGCGGTCGCGATCGGCACGGCGTTCTTCCTCGCGTGGGATCTCGTCGGCATCGCCGCGGGCGTCTTCGTGAAGGGCGAGAGTCCCCTGTTCCTCGGTGTCGACCTCGCACCGCACCTCCCCCTCGAAGAGCCGGTCTTCCTCGCGTTCCTCAGCTACCTCGCGCTGGTCACGTGGGCAGCCGGGATGCGCGTGCTCGCGCGCCGGACGGATGCCCCGGCACGATCGGAGGCGGAGTGACTTACCCCCTCATCCTCGTGCCGTTCATCGTGGTCACGATCGCGGTCACCCTCGCGACCCTGGGTCGGCCGCGGTTCGGCCGGCGGATGGGCGCCTCCGGGATCGCCGCCGCCGTCCTCGTCGTGCTCACAGCCGTCTTCGACAACCTGATGATCGCCGCCGGCCTGTTCGCGTATCCGGCCGAGCACATCAGCGGCCTGCGCATCGGCATGGCGCCGCTCGAGGACTTCGCGTACCCCGTCTGCGCAGCCTTCCTCGTGCCGGCCGTGTTCGTCCTCCTGCCGGCGCGCAGCGCCGCGGAGACGCCGGCATGAGCGCCGCCGTGCCTCTCCGCGCGGGAACCGTCGCGCGGCAGCTGTTCGTGGCATCCCGTCCCGTCAGCTGGATCAACACGGCGTACCCGTTCGCAGCCGCCTATCTCCTCACGACGCGCGAGATCGACCCGGTGCTCGTCGTCGGCACCCTCTTCTTCCTGGTGCCGTACAACCTCGCGATGTACGGCATCAACGACGTGTTCGACTACGAATCGGACCTGCGGAATCCCCGCAAGGGCGGCACGCACGGTGCGGTGCTGGACCGGCGGATGCACCGCATCACGCTGTGGGCGGCGGGGCTGTCGTGTCTTCCCTTCGTCGTCTATCTCGTGCTCATCGGCTCGCCGGCGTCCTGGATCGTGCTGGCGCTGAGCCTCTTCTTCGTCGTGTTCTACAGCGCTCCGCCGCTGCGCCTCAAGGAGCGGCCGTTCGCCGACTCGGTCACGAGCAGCATCCACTTCTTCTCCCCCGCCGTCTACGGGCTCGTGCTCGCGGGGGCGGTCTGGACGTGGCAGCTGGCGGCGATCATCCTCGCCTTCGCCCTGTGGGGTGTGGCATCGCACGCCTTCGGAGCGGTTCAGGATGTCGTGGCCGACCGTGAGGCGGGCATCTCGTCCATCGCCACGACGCGGGGAGCGCGCTGGACGGTGTGGTTCGCTCTCGCGTGCTACGCCGCCGCGGGGCTCGTCATGCTCACGACGGCGTGGCCGGGACCGCTGGCGGCGATCCTCGCACTTCCGTACCTCGCGACGGTGTGGCCGTTCCGCTCGGTCACCGACGAGACGGCTGAGACGGCGACCCGCGGGTGGGACCGATTCCTGTGGCTCAACCAGATCGCCGGGTTCGGCGTCACGCTCCTGCTGATCTGGTTCTGGCTCCTCACGAGCTGAGGCCGGGCGATCGCCCGCCCGGCCTCAGTTCGTATCCGCTTCGTGCGGCGGCTCAGCCGCCGAGGTCGATGAGCTTCTGCACAGCTTCGGTCAGTCGCGCGTCTGCCTCGCCGTAGGCCGCCCAGTCGCCGGCCGTGAGCGCCGTCTGGCGGTCGATCATCGCCTGCTGAGCCTCCTGCAGCGCCGCCTGGTAGTCGTCGGCCGGCACGGACGGCGAGGGCTGCGGCGTGGGCTCGGTCGTCGGGCCCGGAGTCGGCTCGGGGCTCGGCCCCGGAGTCGGGGTCACCTCGTTGTCGCCGGCCTCGGCTCCGGAGTCGCCGCCGAACAGCGCGTCCAGCGCCTCGGTGAGGGTGTCCTCGAAGGCGACCTTGTTGCCGAATGACACGAGCACCTTCTGCAGCGTCGGAAGCTTCGTGGCTCCCGAGGACTGCACGAACACGGGCTGCACGTAGAGCAGACCACCGCCGACGGGCAGCGTCAGGAGGTTGCCGTTGAGGACATCGGACTGCCCCTGTCTCAGGATGTTGATGAAGGCAGAGACCTGTGGATCGGCGTCGAAGGTGTTCTGCACCTGACCCGGTCCGGGGACGCTCGTGTCGGCATCGATGACCAGCATCCGCAGCTTGCCGTAGTCGTCCGCCTTCACACCCTTCTCATTCCCGGCGTTCGAGTCCACCGCGAGATAGCCCATGAGCACGTTCCGGGTGTTCTCACCGCCCGGGATGAAGCTCGTGAACATCGAGTACGACGGCGCCTCCTGGCCCGGCATCTGCATGGTCAGGTAGTACGGCGGCTGCAGCTGGTTCTGGTTCTGCGGGTCGTTCGGGGTCGTCCACGCGTTGTCGCGCTGGTAGAACGACTGCGCGTCGTCGACGTGGTAGACGCCCAGCATCGCGCGCTGGGCCTTGAACAGGTCGGTCGGGTAGCGCACGTGGCTCATGAGGTCGGCCGACATGTCGGAGATCGGCTTGAGCGTCGACGGGTAGACCTTCTGCCACGTCTTGAGGATCGGGTCCTTCTCGTCCCATGCATAGAGCGTGACCGAGCCGTCGTATGCGTCGACCGTCGCCTTGACCGAGTTGCGGATGTAGTTGACGTTGTCGAGCGCGACGCGGGGCGCCTCGTTGTTGGCGTCGGCGATCGCCTGCGAGAGGCTGACGAGGGTCGAGTACGGGTAGTCGTCGCTCGTCGTGTAGCCGTCGATGATCCAGACGATGCGGCCGTCCACGATGCTCGGGTACGGGTCGCTGTCGAGCTCCAGGTACGGTGCGATCTTCTGCACGCGCTCACGGGGGTCGCGGTCGTAGAGGATCTGCGAATCCTCGTTGAGGTAGTCCGAGAAGAGGATCTGCTCGGACTGGAACTTCAGCGCGTAGAGGAGTCGGTTGAAGACGTTGCCGACGCTCGGGCCGCCGTTGCCCTCGAACGTCGTCTTCGTCTCGGTCGCGCCGTCCTCACCCGCCGGGTAATCGAGCTCGATGGGCGCGGTCCCCTGCGGAGCGCCCACGATCGAGTACGTCGGAGAGTCCTCGCCGAAGTACACGCGGGGCTCGAAGTCCTCCTGGTCGGTCAGGACGCCCGAGACGGGGATGCCGCGCTCGATGAAGACCGGGTTGCCGTCGGTCGTGCGGTCGTTGCCCTTCGCGGCGACGAGACCGTAGCCGTGCGTGTAGACCAGCGTCGAGTTCTGCCAGGATGCCGCGTTGCCGAGCTGGCTGACGTCGAGCTCGCGCACCGAGACCACCGTGTCCTGAGACACGCCGTCGATCTCGTAGCGATCGACGTCGAGCGGATCGGCGAACTGGTAGTACGAGCGGAACTGCTCGAGCTGACGGACCGTGGGGCTGATGATGGCCGGGTCCATGATGCGGATCTGGGCCGTCGTGGCGGCGTCCGCCCGCAGCTGGCCGGGCTCGGCATCCGTCGTCGCGGCGTAGTCGCTCTTCTCGAGACCCGAGATGCCGTAGGCGTCCTTGGTCATGTCGATGTTGCGCTGGTAGTACTCGCCCTCGAGCGCGAGCTGGTTGGGCCGCACCTGGAAGGTGTTGAGCACCCAGGGGTAGCCCACGCCCAGCACGATCGCCGAGACGATGAGGAGCGCCGTCGCGATGAGCGGGTAGCGCCACCGCCCGATGACGGCCGTGACGAAGAAGAGCACGGCGACCAGGACAGCGACGATCGAGAGGATCGTGAGTCCCGGGATGACCGCGTGGGTGCCGACGTACCCGGGGCCGACGATCCGATCGCCCGGCTCGACGAGCGTCTTGTACCGGTCGAGCCACAGGCTCGCCCCCTGCACGAGGAGGTAGAGCCCCGCGATGACCGCGAGCTGGATGCGCGCAGCCTTGGAGATCCGCAGCTCGCGCTGGCCGACGCGGACCGAGCCGTAGAGGTACGAGACGAGCGCCGTCATGAGCAGGCAGATGAGCAGCACGGCCGAGAGGAACCCGAGCAGCGAGCTGTAGAACGGCATCGCGAAGAGGTAGAACCCGGTGTCGAGATGGAACTGCGGGTCGGTCTTCGCGGTCGCCACGCCGTTGATCCACATCCACGTCGTCTCCCACTGCGCCGAGGCGGCGAAGCCGGCGAAGAAGCCGAAGAAGACCGGGATGCCCCACATCGCCAGGCGGCGGAGTGGCTCGACGACCTCCTGATAGCGGTCCAGCTGCGAGCTGAGGCGCGCATAGACGGGGCGCAGGCGGTAGGCCAACTGGATCGCGAGCCAGACGGGCACGGCCATGCCGAGGAATCCGACGGCGAACATCACGATCCGGGCGAGCCACTGGGTGACGAGCACCTCCTGGAAGCCGAGCTGGTCGTACCAGAGCCAGTCGGCGTACAGGTTCGCGAAGATGAAGAACGCCACCACGAGGGCGGCGATGATCGCGAGGGTGATGGCGATGATCCGCCGGGTTCGGGAGGGCGTGGCCTGGTTCGGCGCTGACGTCGTGGTCACTGTCTCATCCTAGGCGTGGCGTTCTGGAGGAACGCCGAGTCCGCGCTCGGCGAACTCTCGGAGTTGCGCGCACTCCGACGGGTGCCCGGGGAGAGGATCGCGCAGGGGGCTCACGACCGGTCGGCGGCGTCCGCGGTGCACGTCGGGAGGGCGTCGAGATCGCCCTTCTCGCGGATCGCGCTCAGCGCGTCGAGGGAGTCGTCGAGCGTCTCCACGGAGAAGACCCGCAGGCCGGGCGGGATGTGGCCCACGACCTCGTCGCAGTTCGCCGCGGGGGCGAGGAACCAGTCGGCGCCGGCGCCCACGGCGCCCCACATCTTCTGCTGGATGCCCCCGATCGGCCCCACGACGCCGTCGGCCGTGATCGTGCCGGTGCCGGCGACGTTCTGGCCTCCGTTGAGCTCGCCGGGCGTGAGCGTGTCGATGATCCCGAGCGCGAACATCATCCCCGCGCTCGGGCCGCCGACGTTGTTGAGCTGGATCGTCACGTCGATCGGGAACTCGTAGTCGTTGAGGAGCGTGATGCCGAGCAGCCACAGCGTCTGCCCGTCGATCTCGGCTTCGCGCGGCGTGACGGTCACGTTCATCGCCGCGCCGCCGCGGTCGATCGTGAGGTCGACCGGCGCGCCGTCGCCCGCGTTGACGATGTCCCGCAGCTGATCGCCGCTGGTGACCTGGGTGCCGTTCGCCGCCAGGATGACGTCGCCCTCCTCGAGCACTTCTGCCGCCGCCGAGTCCTCCGTGAACGAGTGCACCGTGAGCTGCGGCACGACGTCGTACCCGAGCTCGCTCAGGGCGGCCGCCGTCGCCTCCTTCTGGGAGTCGATCATCATGGCCGAGCTCTCGGCGTTGCGCTCCTCGCTGCTCTGGTCGGCCGGGAAGACGGCGTCGATCGGGAGGACGGCCTTGGTGGGGTCGAACCACGCCGTCGCAAGCTCGACCCAGTTCGGGGTGCGCTCGCGGTTGCCGACGACCTGGACCGTCAGCAGGTCGAGGGCTCCCGAGGTCGGGTAGGTGTCGGCGCCGTCCACCGAGATGAGGGGCACCTCCTCGCCGTCCGATGACGCGGCCGTCCCGAGGGTGTTGTAGACGGGGCCGGGACGCTGGATGACGTACGCGGTGGGGAGGAACGTGAGCACGAGGAGGATGACCATCGCGATCGCGAGCGCCCAGACACCCGCGAGGGCGCTGCGGGTCATCCGCCGCCGGGGAGCAGGCGTGAGAGTGACGTTCTCGTCGAACAGCGCCACGGGCGGACCTTTCTTGCGGTGAATCGCGTGTCGTTCGCGACCGGCGTACAGCGTGAAGGTCCGGGCCGGGGAGCGCGAGGATGCGTGCGACTAGCGTAGAGCGCAAGCTCATCACCCGGCTGAAAGGCGGCTGAAGTGGCAGACGACGATCGCAGCCCCGAAGAGGAGTTCCAGGAGCTGATCCGTCAGCTGTTCGGCGGAGGTGCCGACGGCATCGACCCCGAGCAGCTGTCGCGCCTGACCGGCATGGGCATCGACCCGGCCATGATGCAGACGATCATGCAGAACCTCCAGGGCGCCTTCGCGGGCAACGGCGAGATCTCGTGGGACCTCGCTCAGCGTCAGGCGCTGCACATCGCGAACCAGGACGGACTCGGGGTCACCGCCGGTCAGCGCACCGACCTCGATCAGGCGTTCGCCCTCGCGACCCTGTGGCTCAGCGAGGCGACGACGATCTCGGAGCTCGCGACCGCTCCCCGAGCGCTGACCCGTGGCGGCTGGGTCGAGGCGACCCTCCCGGTGTGGCAGGAGCTCGCCGAGCCCGTGGCGACGAGCATCGCCGACGCCCTCACCGACGCGCTGCGCGACCAGGCGCCCGACGACATGCAGAGTCTCGTCCAGGGTGCCGGCCGCTTGATGCGCACCGTCGGCGGATCGCTCTTCGCGACGCAGCTCGGCCAGGTGGTCGGGCGGCTGTCCCTCGAGGTCGTCAGCGGCGGCGATGTCGGCATCCCGCTGCTCCCCGGCGGCGAAGCCGTGATCCTGCCGCAGAACTTCGCCGACTTCGGCCGTGACCTCGAGATCCCCGAAGACCAGCTCGCGCTGTACATCGCGACCCGTGAGCTCGCGCACGCGCGGCTGTTCCGGCACGCGCGGTGGCTGCGCCTGCACGTCATCTCGCAGATCACCGAGTTCGCCCGGGGCATCCACGTCGACACCGAGGCCCTCGAAGAGCTCGCCTCCCGCTTCGACCCCTCCGAGCCGGAGGAGCTTCGCAGCGCCCTCGAGAGCGGCGCGCTGCTGCCGGCCCGGTCCGAGGCGCAGACCGTCGCACTCACGAAGCTCGAGAACCTCCTCGCGACGATCGAGGGATGGGTCGACGTCGTGACCGCCCAGGCGACGAGCCGTCTCCCCTCCGCGGAGCGCATCGCCGAGGCCGTGCGCCGACGCCGCGCCGTGGGCGGACCGGCTGAGCAGGCGCTCGGCTCGCTCGTGGGGCTGGAGCTGCGCCCGCGGCGCATGCGCGAAGCCGCTGCGATGTGGCGGGCGGTGACGGATGCCGTGGGCGTGAGCGCCCGCGACGCCCTGTGGGACTACCCGGACCTCATGCCGACATCCGAGGACATCGACGATCCCTCGGCCCTCGTCGCGCGCCTGCAGGCGCGAGCCCGCGGCGAGGAGCCCGTGCGCGATGCGCTGGACGACGCTCTCGAGCAGCTCCTCGCGCGCGAGCGCGGCGACAGCGCCCCGCAGCCCGACCGCGATGCCTCGTCGCCCGACGGCGATGCCTCGTCGCCCGACGGCGAAGAGCGGCCCGAGTCGGGCGGGCCCGAGGACCAGCGACCGGT